>NZ_LN907827.1:943755-1258340 GCF_001517405.1 Duffyella gerundensis
ATTTTGGCACCATAATATAGTGCGGACCGTTTGGCGCTGTTTTACCACGCGTATAACCCGTGTTAAAACTTTTCAGCTTGGTCAATGACATGCCGGCCATTTCTGCCGCCTGAGTCAACTCGATCTGCTGTCCTACTTCAACCCGCGCCAGCGCACGACTTTCGTTAGACGTTGGCAGTCGAATACCATATCGCTTGTTGTTTTTCAGAAGCTCGCCTAACGCCAGCATCTTCGGTACATAAACCGTGGTTTCACGCGGTAGCGACAGATGCCAGAAGTCGGTAGGTTTACCCTGAGCCTTGTTCTGTTTCATCGCTTTCAGCACGCGTCCTTCACCGCTGTTATAGGCCGCTACGGTAAGTAGCCAGTCGCCATCAAACATGCCGTTAAGGCGCTGCATCATATCCAGCGCAACCTTGGTCGAGGCGACAATATCACGTCGGCCGTCATACCATTTGGTCTGCTTAAGACCATAATTACGCCCCGTGCTCGGGACAATCTGCCAGATGCCTGCGGCATTTGCGGCGGATGTCGCGTGGGGGTCAAAAGCGCTCTCCACTATGGGTAGCAGTACCAGTTCCATCGGCATTTTGCGTTGCTTAATCTGCTCGACAATCCAGTACATATACGGCTCTGCCCGTAATGTTACATCGTGGAGATAGCTCTTGTTCTTCAGGTACTTCTGTTTTTGCTCGCGTATCCGGGGATTTTCCGGAATCTGCATCTTCAGCTCGTCAGTAACGAAACTCCACAGATCATTGTTCTGGCCGAGGCGGGTTCCATCATCCTGCCAACGCGGCGACAATAATCGATCTGCGTACTTTTCGTTTTCACTTTGACCAGCTGAGGACAAACTCTGTGCGTGCTGTTCGGGACCGGCGTCATTCCGTGATGCCTGACAACCCACCAGCAAGACAGAGGCGAGAAATATCGCTGTTGCCTTCATATGTGTGTCAATAGTTCGCTTAAAAGACGAGCAACTATACGTGCTCACTCCTGACAACACAACCTTAAAAATCAGGAACGATCCTTCTTCTGCCGTAATAAGGCAAAAACGTCCCATGGATGCTGCGGTGGCACATCGAAGCCAATAGCCCTTTGCAAATCAGTATCTTGCGTTCTCAAAAATAAATTTATTTGCCTTTCGTGCGCCAGTTTTGTGGGTAAACTGCTGCCGTTTTTGGCGCGTAACTTCTTAATTTCCCGGTAATAGGCATTAATTACGCTATCTTCAGGCAAAATTGTGCGTGCAAAGTTTAAGTTAGATAACGTGTATTCATGAGCAGCGCAAATGATTGTGTCAGCCGGTAAATCATTAAGTTTCTGAAAAGACTCATACATTTGTTCTGCTGTGCCTTCGAAAAGACGACCGCAACCGGCAGAAAATATCGTATCGCCGCTAAAAAGATAAGGCGAGCTGTAATATGAGATATGTCCTAAAGTATGTCCGGGGGTGAAGATAACACTAAATTCGCAGCCCAAAATAGCGACCTTATCGCCTTCACTGACGATGGTCGTTGCACCCTTATCTTGTGTTTCTTGCGGGCCATAGACCACCAGATCGGGGAAGGTCGCGCAGAGTTTTTTTACGCCATCAACATGGTCGCCATGATGGTGCGTCAGCAGGATGGCATGGGGTTGCCAGCCATGCTGCTTGATGGCGGCCAGTACCGGATCGGCTTCGCCCGGATCGACAATCAGACAGCGATTCTGCTCGTCGTGCAAAATCCAGATGTAATTATCTTGTAGGGCGGGAATACTGATAAGATTCATAAACACCTCTTGCAGGCTCAGGAAAACAACGATGGTAAAGCATGAAGCCGGCTAAAACACAGCAAATTCTCACCGCGCCGCACGCATGGCGTGATATGCCCTGGGGCGAATTCTTTCGTGATGCGCTGAACCAACATCTGCAGCCTTGCTTTGCAAAACTCTACGGTTTTCATATGCTTAAAATCGGTGATCTGAGCGCGGAGATTGATACCCGCTCCTGCGCCATTTCCCATCAGGTTAATGTGGGCAGCGCAGCAAGCTCACTACATGTGCAAGCGAGTCCGTTACAGTTGCCGTTTGAAGCGAAATCCATTGATGCCTGTTTGTTAGCCCATACGCTTACCTGGAGTCAGGATCCCCATCGTATTCTGCGTGAGGCCGATCGCGTATTAATTGATGATGGCTGGCTGGTGATCAGCGGCTTCAATCCGTTCAGCCTGTTAGGCATGGGGAAGGCGGTGCCCGGTTTGCGCAGTCGTGCGCCCTGCAGCGGCAGAATGTTCAGCCAGATGCGGCTGCTCGACTGGCTGGGCGTACTCAATTATGAAGTGATCTATCGCACGCGCTTTCAGGTGGTGCCGTGGAATCGTCAGGGCGGGAAGATGATCAGTGCGCATTTGCCGGCGCTGGGCTGCCTGAATATTGCGGTTGCCCGCAAGCGCACCTTCCCGCTGACCTTAACGCCAGCGAAAAAAGCGCGCTCTGCTGCGCCTATCCGGCAGACCGCCAGCGCGACGCGACAGTTTCGGCAGCGCAACGATCAGGACGCTGGTTGATAGCCAATATCCTCAAACGCCGGATTTTCCGCTGCGGAACGCGCCAGCTCATCACAGCGTTCGTTTTCAGGATGACCGGCGTGGCCTTTTACCCATTCCCAGCGAATTTCATGATGGCTTAGCGCCGTATCCAGCCGTTTCCACAGGTCGACGTTTTTCACCGGCTTTTTATCAGCGGTTTTCCAGCCGCGTTTCTTCCAGTTATGAATCCAACTGGTAATGCCCTGACGGACATACTGGCTGTCAGTGCTCAGCACCACTTCACACGGCTGCGTCAGCGCTTCCAGCGCTACAATCGCCGCCATCAGCTCCATCCGGTTGTTAGTGGTCAGATGGTAGCCCGCGCTAAAGGTTTTTTCGTGATGCTGATAGCGCACAATCGCGCCATACCCGCCGGGACCGGGATTACCGAGGCAGGAACCGTCGGTGAAAATTTCTACCTGTTTGCGCATCTCTGGTAGACTTCCTTCAGAAAAAACGCCAAGTCTGACATAAAACAGGTCCTATGAGCACTGCAAATAACCGCCAGATAATTCTCGATACAGAAACCACCGGTATGAACATGATCGGCGTGCACTATGAAGGGCACCGCATCATTGAGATCGGTGCGGTTGAAGTGATCAATCGCCGGTTAACCGGCAACAACTTTCATATGTATCTGAAGCCCGATCGGCTGGTGGATCCGGAAGCATTTGGCGTCCACGGTATCGCCGATGAGTTTCTCGCCGATAAGCCGATGTTCGGCGACATTGTTGATGAATTTCTCGATTACATTCGCGGTGCCGAGTTGGTGATTCATAACGCGTCGTTTGATATCGGCTTTATGGATTATGAGTTCGGCATGCTGAACCGCGGCATCGGTAAAACGGAAACCTTCTGCAAGATCACCGATAGCCTGGCGATGGCGCGCAAAATGTTTCCAGGCAAGCGCAACAGCCTTGATGCGCTCTGCTCGCGCTATGAGATTGATAACAGCAAGCGTACGCTGCACGGCGCACTGCTCGATGCCGAGATCCTGTCTGACGTTTTTCTGATGATGACCGGCGGGCAAACCTCGCTGGCATTTGCCCATGAAAGCGACCGCCAGGGAAGCAACGGCGAGACCATTCAGCGCATTGCGCGTCCGGCGTCGGCACTCAGGGTTATCCACGCATCCGATGAAGAGACGATGGCACATGAGCAGCGTCTTGATCTGGTGCAGAAGAAGGGCGGCAGTTGCCTGTGGCGCGGCTAAGCGCAAGGTTTTTAGGCGGATTATCTGCGTTGCGCTGAAAAAAGAAGCAAACGCGTCTTTGGCTAATAAAAAGCGTTGACGATATCGCTGACTGCCCTTAATATGCGCCTCGTTCCCGACGGGGAACACAGCGCGGAGCGGTAGTTCAGTTGGTTAGAATACCTGCCTGTCACGCAGGGGGTCGCGGGTTCGAGCCCCGTCCGTTCCGCCAAGCTTTAAGAGAGGCCGATTCAGTAATGAATCGGCCTTTTGTCGTTTTAGTCCTTCTGCAATACTGGCTGCGTGTTATAGCCCGCCGCTGGCAACGCTTCCCGCTCATCACGCGCTATCCAGCGATAGCATCCGGCACCCAGCGCCGCGCCGATAAACCAGCTGAAATTAGCCAAACCATGCAGTGACGGAATAAAGCTGATGATCAGGCAAATCCCTACCGACGGCAGCAGCACCGCAATCGCTTTTGGATTAAACCCACCGCGATACCAGTAACGACCCTGCGGCGTATCATTGAACAGCTCATCGACGTAAATCCGGCCGCGCTTAATCAGATAAAAATCCGCCAGCAGAATGCCAAATAGCGGTCCAATAAACGATCCGAGCACATCAAGCGTGTAATGGATCAGCTCTGGCGACTGAAACAGGTTCCACGGCGTTAGCAGCACCGATCCTACCGCGGCGATCATGCCGCCGGTGCGGAAGCTGATTTTTTGCGGTGAGCAGTTTGAGAAATCAAACGCAGGCGACACAAAGTTGGCGACGATATTGATACCGATGGTCGCGATGATCATCGTTAGCAGCCCCAGCGCCACCGCCACATCGTTGCCGACCATGCTTACCGTTTCAATCGGATCGGTAATCATGCGGCCAAACAGTGACTGGCTACCTGAGACGATCACCACGGTCACGATAGAAAACAGCAGGAAGTTAAACGGCAAGCCCCAGCGGTTGCCACGACGAATTTCGCCCATGCTTTTGCCATAGCGTGAAAAGTCGCCAAAGTTAAGCAGCGGGCCAGAGAAGTAGGAGACCACCAGTGCGGTTGCGGTGATCATCTGCCAGGTCTGTTCACCGGTGGTCAGCGATTTGCTGGCGAGGGTAAACGAAATGCCATCGAAGCCGGTTTTGTATACAATCCATCCGGCCAGCGCCACCATCACCACATATACCGCCGGTCCCGCTACATCGATAAAGCGTTTGATCGCATTCATGCCGTGCCAGAACACCATCGCCTGCAGCAACCACATCACGCCAAAGCAAATCCAACCCAGCGGGGAGAGGCCCAGCCAGCCGCCCAGCGTCAAACTGTGCAGCGCAGGCCAGAATTTCAGCATCACCAGCATCAATGCGTTGGCCGCCAGATAGGTCTGAATGCCGTACCAGGCAAAGGCGATCAGCCCGCGGATCACCGCCGGAATATTGGCACCGAACACGCCAAACGCCTGACGACAAATCACCGCATAGGGCACGCCTGCCATCTGGCTCGGCTTCGCCACCAGATTAGCGCACACCTGCACAATACAGATACCAATCAGCAAACAGAGCAGCACCTGCCAGCTGGCCAGTCCCAGCGTAAAGAAGCTGGCGGCAACCACATAGCCGCCCATGCTGTGTACATCGGACATCCAGAAAGAAAAGATGTTGTACCAGTTCCAGGTTTGATTACGGGTAGGTGCCAGGTCCTCATTGCAGAGGCGCGGGCTGTAACGTGCATCACTATTTACGGCTTTTATGCGGTCAGAGGAATGATGTGGCATGAAAACTGCTCCTTACACTCATTGGATAATAACGATATGCAACGGTATTGCAGGATCCAGGCCAACCTTCTGGTTTTGTATACCAATTATCCTTTCCTTGTATACGATGGATGACAAAACCTTACTTTATGGAGCAGGTCATGAAGAGTGAAGTTACCCTCAGAACCGCGTCCGATCTGGCTGATAAAGATGAACCTATCTATCAGGCTTTGATGAACGCCATTGTTGAGCACCAGCTACCGCCGGGAAGCAAACTGCCGGAAGAGGCGTTGTCAGCGGTTTTTGGTATTAGCCGTACCGGCATTCGCAAAGTGCTGCAGCGCCTTGCCGCAGTGCAAATGGTGACGCTGACGCCCAAACGTGGTGCACAAGTCGCCACCCCGGCGGTGGATGAAGCCAGAGAGATCTTTGCCACCCGCAGTCTGCTGGAATGCGCCAATTTGCCTGCGGTACTGGCGCATTTGCAGCCGCCGCATCTGGTGGCGCTGGACAAGCTGATCCGTCAGGAACAGCGCGCCCATGATGCGCACGATGGTGCCGCAGCCATTCGCTGCTCAGCCGCCTTTCATATCCAGCTGCAGGCCATCGCGGGGAATCAGGTGTTGACCGACCTGGTCACCCGTTTGAGCCAGCGCTCGTCGCTGGTGATTGCTGCCTGGGGCGCGCCATGGCAGCAGGGCTGTCGCTGCCACGATCATGAACAGCTCCTGACGTTGCTGCGTAAAAAGGCGCTACCGGCGCTGACTGACACCTTGCAGCAACACTTTTCGCATATCGTGGCCAGTCTGCGCTTTGAACGCGATGGCGATACGCTGCCCGATTTTGATCGTATTTTTGCCTCACAAGGAGCCGCGAAATGAGCGTGATTCAAGTTATCAATCCCAATACCAGCGACGCGATGACCGCCACCATCGCCGCCGCCGCGCGCGCCGTAGCGGCACCCGGCACCGAGATTATCGCGGTGTCTGCCGCACAGGGCGTGCCGTCGATCGAAGGCCATTTTGATGAGGCGATCGCCGCGGTGGGTGTGCTGGAGCAGATTAACCGTGGCAAAGCACAGGGCGTCGATGGTCATGTCATTGCCTGCTTTGGCGATCCAGGTCTGCTGGCGGCACGCGAGCTGGCGCGTGGGCCGGTGATCGGCATCGCCGAAGCAGCAATGCACATGGCAACGCTGGTGGCGACGCGTTTTACCGTGGTGACCACCTTGCCGCGCACGCTGGTCATCGCGCGCCATCTGCTGCGGCAATACGGTTTTGAGCACCACTGCGCGGCGCTGCATGCTATCGATCTGCCGGTGCTGGCGCTGGAAGATGGCAGTGGCATTGCACAGGAAAAAGTGCGGCAGCGTTGTATACAGGCGCTGCGTGAAGATGGCTGCGGCGCAATCGTGCTGGGTTGCGGCGGCATGGCCTCGCTGGCGCGCGATCTGACGCAGGAGGTTGGCGTGCCGATCATTGATGGCGTCAGCGCGGCGGTAAAAATGGTGGAGGCGCTGATCGGCCTCGGATTATCCACCAGCAAGCAGGGCGATTTAGCCTGGCCGCTGAGAAAAACCATGACCGGCGCCTTTGAGCACCTAAACTAACAGGCATGTCCCGGCGTGCAGACAGGAAAATTGATATGAGCGACAGTCAGGAAAAACGTGAGTACAGCTTCAACAAAAACTATCCGCGCGATCTGCGTGGCTATGCAGGCAATCCGCCACACGCTGCCTGGCCAAATCAGGCGAAAATTGCCGTTCAGTTTGTACTGAATTACGAAGAGGGTGCGGAAAACAACGTGCTGCACGGCGACGCCGGTTCCGAGCAGTTCCTGTCCGATATTATCGGCGCGGCGAGCTATCCCGATCGGCATATGTCGATGGAGTCGCTTTATGAATACGGTTCCCGCGCGGGGTTCTGGCGCATTCACAACGAGTTTCAGGCGCGTGGCCTGCCGCTGAGCGTGTTTGGCGTGGCGATGGCACTGGCGCGTCATCCCGATATCGTTGCGGCGATCAAGGCGGCGGATTATGACGTGGTCAGTCATGGCTGGCGCTGGATCCATTATCAGGCGATGGATGCGAAAACTGAACGTCAGCACATGCAGCAGGCGGTGGACGTATTGCAGGATCTGTTTGGCAAGGCGCCCACCGGCTGGTACACCGGCCGCGACAGCCCCAATACGCGACGGCTGGTGGTGGAGCAGGGCGGCTTCAGCTATGACAGCGACTACTACGGCGACGATCTGCCGTTCTGGTCGCAGGTTACCTGCCAGGATGGCACGGTGAAACCGCATCTGATCATTCCCTATACGCTGGAATGCAACGACATGCGCTTTGCCACGCCGCAGGGCTTTAACACCGCCGAACAGTTTTATACCTACCTGAAAGACAGCTTCGACGTGCTCTATGCCGAAGGGGAAACCGCGCCGAAAATGATGTCAGTGGGCATGCACTGTCGGCTGCTGGGCCGTCCGGGGCGCTTTCGTGCACTGCAACGTTTTCTCGATTATATCCAGCAGCACGACAACGTCTGGATCTGCAGTCGCCAGCAGATTGCCGATCACTGGTTGCAGCATCATCCTGCGCCCACCAGCGAATAAGACTGTCCAATCCTGAGCGCCTGTTCAGGATTGCTTCTCTCCACGTAAAAGTTAAGTCTCCTCACGGTTGTGTCGCCTGATGGTTTTACCTCCCGCTTTTGTTACCTGTGGGCCTGGATGGGCATGACGTTTCTGTTGATGGCATTAAAATCTTAAACACAGAGCCCAGTGGCGACACAAGAGCAGGGTACCGTTCTGGTTATGCGTTTAAACAGAGAGTGAACAACCGCGTATGAATATTCCCAAAGTGATCCATATGGTCTGGATTGGTGATGAGTCACGTCGCCCCGATACGTTGATCAACAGCTGGAGAGATAAAAATCCCGAATGGAAAATAAAAGTTTGGGGCAATCGGGAGTTGGCGGAGACCCGATGGATTAATCATGCGCACATCAACAGCATGAAACCACGCAGTCTTGCGGGCGTTGCCGACATGATGCGGTATGAAATTTTGCTACGTGAAGGCGGTTTTGCCGTGGACGCTGACACCTGTTGCATCCGTCCGTTGGCCGACTGGTTATTTGACAGCCAGGTCTGTGTGGCCTGGGAGAATGAGATAATTCGGCCCGGCGTGCTGGCCAACGGCTATCTTGCCGCTGAGCCAGAAGCCGCGCTAATTTCAGAAGTCATTCTGACGATAAAAAACAAGCCCAGCGTTGTTGATAATCTGCCGTGGATAACGACCGGGCCGAAAACCTTAACCGATACGGTAAATCGTCTGAACTATGCCAATATTACCCGCTGGCCAAGCCACTACTTCATTCCGCACCACTTTACCGGCACGAAGTATTTAGGTAATGGCAACATTTTCGCATACCAACTCTGGGGGTCAACGCGTGACATCAACGATCAATTGGCCGATATAGCGCTTTAAGGCACACACCGCTGCCGCTGATATCAGGACATCAGGCTGACCTGCGCGGCCACAATGCGCCAGCCATCCGCCATTCGCACCCAGCTCTGCTGCTGGCGACCAATGCGATCGCTGCCTGCGCGGGTAAACTCCGTGCTACACACCGCAAAATCATCCCCGAAGGTGGTGATCACCGTATTGCGCAGCGTGCGTGCCAGGCCCGCCGCAGGGCGAGCCTGACGAAAAGCACGGATTTCTTCGATGCCGTAGAGATTCTCTCCCGCACCCAGCCGCACCGTTCGCGCGTCGTGCCAGAACAGCTCATCCAGCACCGCCACATCATTGCTGACCAGCGCCTGCTCGTAGCGCTGAAAGGCCGCGGTCACCGCCGCCAGCACGTCCGGTTGATTAATGCGTTGCATGTCAGACTCCTTCTGCAGTGAGTTGCGGCATAACCAGCCCGTGTTGTTCCAGTACGCGCGCCACGCGCAAGCCCATCTCCTCTTTAAACGGCGCGGAGATAAGCTGCAGGCCGATCGGCAAGCCGCTGGCGGTTTGTAGCGGTACGGTGGTTACCGGCAGCCCTAAAAATGAGATCGGCTGAGTCAGCATGCCCATATTGGCGCGCGTCGGCAGATCGGTGCCGTTAATGCGTATCGTCTCCTGGCCAATCAGCGTCGCGCTGCAGGGCGTGGCGGGCGCAATCAGCACGTCGACCTGCTGAAACAGCGCCTGCATCTGCTGCTGGGCGTGACGACGAAAACGCTGCGCCTGCACGTACCAGGCCGCAGGCAGCATGGCACCGGCCAGCAGCCGTTCACGCGAAAGCGGCTCAAACTGCTCGGGTGAACGACGCAGGGCAGGCAGATAATGATTGCCGCCTTCTGATGCGGTAATGATAAACGCCGAGGATCGTGACAGTTCGGCATCGGCCAGCAGCACGGTTTCGCTCGCTTCCAGCACCTGGGCGGCCCGTGTTACCGCATTGCGCGCATCGTCATCACACCAGGTTTGAAAATAGCCGCCGAGCACGCCGCAACGTATTCCCGCCAGCCCGTTCTCCAGCGAGGCACTCACCGGCGCGCCTGGCGCATCAGCCTGGAACGCATCCTGCGCGTCACGGCCTTGCAGCGCATCATAGACCAGTGCCAGATCGCTGGCGTTGCGGGCAAAGGGGCCAATATGGTCGAGGCTGGCAACAAAAGGGTGCGATCCGCTGCGCGACAGGCGGCCAAAGGTCGGCTTCAGGCCAAAAATGCCGCACAGTGAAGCGGGCACGCGAATGGAACCGTTGGTATCACTGCCGAGTGAGAAATGTACCAGGCCTGCGGCCACCGCTGCGGCCGATCCGCCTGACGACCCCCCGGCGATGCGCGTCACGTCACGCGGATTGCGGGTCGCGCCATAATGGCTGTTTTCTGTGGTAAACCCATAGGCGTAGGCGTCCATATTCAGCATGCCGGTAAGCAGCGCGCCGCTGGCATGCAGCTGGCGAACCGCCCAGGCATCCTGCGTTGCCACCGCCCGATCGCGGAACAGGCTGGCTCCGGCCAGCGTGCTATGGCCCGCCACATCAAACAGATTTTTAACCGCGTAGGGAATACCGGCCAGCGGCCCGAGCGGAGCCCCGGCGCGGCGCTGCCGATCAACGGCATCCGCTTCCTGCAGCAGCCTTTCTCCGGTAACGGTGGTCCAGGCATTGATCTGCGGATTGTGTATGTCGATAGCGCGTAGCGTGTGCTCAGCGATATCACGGGCGCTCAACTCGCCGCGGCTCTGCGCCGACTGCAGTTGAGCAAGGGTTAATGCGGTGAGGTTCATGCCTGATAAACCCCCGCAACTTCCAGTCGGTCGTCCAGCGGAAAGGCCATCAGCGGCTCGGCCATGGCAGCGATGCGGGTAAACTGCGTCAGCAGTTCGGCCCGTCGCGCTTCATCCAGCGGTACCGCAAGGATCTGTTCCATTTGCGCCACGTAGGTGGCCCAGTCAACATTGTGTTGCATAATAACTCCTCTCAGAAACCGGCGGCGCTGCCGTTACTGCGCGGATCGAAAGCGCCTTCCAGCATGCCGTTGTTGTGACGAACGATGGCACCAGCGTGGCCCACCGCTTCGCTGTAATCGGTCAACATTTCCACTTCATGGCCGCGGTCACGTAGTCGCTGAGCCACCGTTGGATCGAAGCGGTTTTCCAGCTTCAGCGAATCAGATGCCTGGCCCCAGGTGCGGCCCAGCAGCCAGCGCGGCGCGCTCACCGCCTGTTGTAGCGGCATGTGCTGGATAACGTGGCGGGTAAAAATCGCCGCCTGAGTTTGCGGTTGGCCGTCGCCGCCCATCGAGCCATATACCATGGTGCGGCCATCGTGCAGGCGGGCTGCCGCCGGGTTGAGGGTGTGAAAAGGTTGCTTACCCGGCGCCAGCGTCAGCAGGTGATCCGGCTGCAGGCTAAAAGCGGCGCCGCGGTTTTGCCAGGTGATACCGCTTTCCGGCAGCACCACGCCGCTACCAAACTCGTGATACAGGCTCTGAATAAAAGAGACCGCCAGGCCGCTGCTATCCATCACGCCCATCCACACTGTGTCGCCTGGCCCACGCCCGGTGCCCCAGGGGGCGGCCTGATGTTCATTTACGCCGCTGGCCAGCGCTGCCAGCCGCTCTGGCTCCAGCAGCGTCTGCATATCTTCCTGCATATGCCGCGGATCGGTGATATAGCGATCGCGCAGGCCAAAGGCGATTTTGGTTGCCTCAACGATACGGTGCACGGTTTCGGCATCATCTGCATCCGCCATCGCCAGATGATCGGTGATGCCTAAAATCGCCAGCGACACCAGCCCCTGTGTCGGCGGTGCCATATTAAAAATCTCGCCGCTGCTGTGAGTTACCCGTAGCGGCGTCCGGCGCTGAGCCTGATGATGGTGTAGATCATCCAGCGTGATCGGCATGCCGAGCTGCGACATCTCGCGCGCCAGCTGACGTGCGAGATTGCCGCGATAAAAACTTTCCAGCCCCTCTTCACAAAGCTGGCTCAGCGTGGCCGCCAGCGCAGGCTGTACAAACCGGCTGCCGGCGCGTGGCGCGTGGCCATCCGGTAAATAGGTGACGGCAAAGCCGGGCTGATCGCTCAGCTCAGCCAGCTTGCTGGCCGTGGCGCTGGCCTGAGACTGCGTTACCGGAATGCCATCAGCGGCGTAACGAATGGCATCGCGCAGCAGGCGAGGCAGCGGCAGAGCCTGTCCGCCCAGCTCAGTGGAAAATTGCAGCGCCTCTGACCAGCCGCTGACCGTACCGGCAACCGTCAGTGCGGCCTTTGGCCCGCGATGCGGGATAGCGGTTTCGCCGTGATAAAAATCGGGGTGCGCCAGCGATCCCGCTGCGCCGCTGGCATCAATCGCCAGCGGTTCACCGCCGGGCGGCAGGATCATCCAGAAGCCGTCGCCACCCAGCCCATTCATGTGCGGATAGACCACCGCAATGGTTGCCGCCGCCGCGACCATCGCCTCAATCGCATTGCCGCCTTCACGCAGCACCGCCAGCGCACTTTCGCTGGCCAGATGATGAGGCGTTACCGCCATTCCCAGCGGTGCCATGTTACTTTGCATCATTATTTACTCTTGCAGATTAGGGTGCAGGGTGAAAAACGGTGCAAGAGCCGTTCCAGTTTTTCGTTTACCTGTCAGTCGAATACGTCAGGGCAAAACCTGGAACAAATTATGCTAACTTTTCCTGAAACAAAAGTTACAGGAAGTCTTAATGAAGCAACTCGACGAGCGATTAAAACAGCATTACGCCCAGCTCTCGCCGCAGGAACAGCGCATCGCTGATTTTATCTTTGATCACTTCAACGATCTGATCAGCTACAACAGCGCTGAGCTGGCGCGGCTGAGTGGCGTGTCCAAGGCAACGGTCAGTCGGCTGTTCCGGCGTCTCGGCTATGAAAAATATAAAGATATGCGCGATGAGCTGCGCACCCTGCGTCAGAGCGGCATGCCGTTAACCGATAACCGTGATGCAGTGCAGGGCAACACGCTGCTCTCGCGGCATTACAAGCAGGAGATGGCCAACCTGACGCAGTGGGTTAACAGCATTGATGCACAGCAGTTTAATGAGGTGATCGGCGCGCTGGCTGGCGCCCGGCGGGTATTGATCATCGGCCTGCGCAACGCCTATCCGGTGGCATTGCACCTGCGCCAGCAGCTACAGCAGGCGCGCGAACAGGTGTGGCTGCTGCCGCAGCCGGGACAGACACTGGCAGAGGAGCTGGTGGATATTACGCCGCAGGATGTGGTGGTAGTAATGGCTTTTCGCCGTCGGCCGCGCATCATCCGCCCGCTGTTACAGCAGCTGCAACAGGACAACATTCCGGTGGTGGCGCTGTGTGAATCGCAGGCGCAGAGCATCATTAGCCTGGCGCGCTGGCCGCTCTGCGCACCGCTGGACAGCGTCTCCGCCTTCGACAGCTACGCTTCCGCCATGAGCCTGATTAACCTGCTGGCTAACGCCGTGCTGCACGAATTATTGTCGCAGGGACGCCAGCGTATTCATCGCATTGCCGATCTTTACCAGCAGCTGGATGAGCTGGAACAACGCTGATTGGGCACCATAATGGTGCCTTGCCTCATTTTGGTTCACTCAAACTCATCGGCTAACCCGGTTTTTTGCTGCCGCCTGCGCCACTGAATCAGCCACGGCGGCTTTTTTTTCTCCTCCTCCGCGCCTGGCACATTAGTTGCAAAATGCACTGGTAAGAATCTTTAGTTTCATCAACCTTACCGGGGAAGCACAATGAAAAAGATGATGATGGCACTGTTTGGCGCGGCATTAGTGGTCGCGCAGGTGGGCACGGCCATGGCCGATCAGCTGCAGGAAATTCAGAAGCGTGGCGTCATTCGTGTTGCGGTACCGCAGGATTTCCCGCCCTTTGGTTCAGTAGGTACTGACCTTCAGCCGCAGGGGTATGATATCGATATGGCAAAATACCTCGCCAAACAGATGAAACTTAAGTTACAGCTGGTGCCGGTGACCAGCGCGAACCGCGTGCCCTATCTGCAAACCGACAAGGTAGATCTGGTGATCTCCAGCATGGGTAAAAACGCCGAGCGCGAAAAAGTGATCGACTTCAGCCGGGCCTATGCGCCGTTTTTCCTCGGGGTATTTGGGCCTAAAGATGTTGCGCTGACCGATGCCGCCGCACTGAGCGGTAAGTCGATCGGCGTAACCCGCGGCGCGGTGGAGGATATGGTGCTAAGCGACGTTGCGCCGAAGGCGGCACAGGTGAAACGTTACGAAGATAACAACACCACGCTTTCTGCCTATCTGTCGGGTCAGGTGGAGTTTGTCGCCACCGGTAACCTGGTGGTCGCGGCTATTGCTCGCCAAAACGCGGCGAAGGCGCCGGTCGCCAAATTTATGCTGAAAGATTCTCCCTGCTTTATCGGCCTGAAGAAAAACGAACCGGCATTGAAAGCGCAGGTGGACGCGCTGATCGAGCAGGGCATCAAAGATGGCACGCTGAACAAACTGTCGGAAACCTGGCTGAAAGCGCCGCTGCCCGCCAACCTCGGTAGCTGAGGCCACGCGCATGATCGGGCAACTCAACTTCTCTGAACTCTGGCCGCACTGGCCGGAACTGCTGGCGGGTCTGTGGGTCACCGTGCAGTTAACGGTGCTGGCGACCGTCGGCGGCGTGGCGCTGGGCATTTTCGGCGCGGCGCTGCGCAGCGGCAAAGCCAGCGTGCTAAGCCGCCTGTGGGGCTGCTACGTTGAGGTGATCCGCAACACGCCGTTTGTGGTGCAGCTCTTTTTTATCGTCTTCGGCCTGCCGAATCTCGGGCTGAAGCTGACGGCGGGCGAGGCGGCGCTGCTGGCGATGCTGATTAACCTTGGCGCCTACAGCACCGAAATTATTCGTGCAGGTATTCAGGTGACGCCAAAAGGACAGTGGGAAGCGGGGCGCGTACTGGGGCTGACGCGAACGCAAACCTTCCTGCGCGTGGTGTTGCCGCCGTCGTTGCAGCGTATTTATCCGGCGCTGGTCAGCCAGTGCATTATCGTGATGCTGGGTTCGTCGGTGGTGTCACAGGTCTCTTATGAAGAGCTAACCTTTGCTGCCAATCTGATCCAGTCACGCACTTTTCTCAGCTTTGAGGTCTACCTGGTGACCACGCTGATCTACCTCATGCTCTCTGTGCTGATGCGTCAGCTGCTGCTGGCCATTGGCCGTAAATGGTTGGGAGTACGCGCATGATGACCACTTTTACCGACTGGGACATTCTGCGCAACCTGCTGCTGGCGGCGCGCTGGACACTGCTGCTGTCGCTGACCGCGTTTGTCGGCGGCACGCTGGTCACCGTGCCGTTGCTGCTGCTGCGCCTGCTGCATCGTCCGTGGCTGCGTCGGCTGATTCGCGGCTACGTCGAACTGTTCCAGGGCACGCCGCTGCTGATGCAGCTGTTTCTGGCCTTTTTTGGCGTGGCGCTGTTTGGCATCGACGTTTCGCCGTGGACCGCCGCCGCGCTGGCGCTGACTTTTTACACCAGCGCGTTTCTGGTCGATATCTGGTTTGGCAGCATTAACGCGTTGCCAAAAGGCCAGTGGGAAGCGTCGCGCTGCCTCGGGCTCAGCTTTGGCCAGACGCTGTTTCGGGTGATTGCGCCACAGGCGCTGCGTATCGGCATCGCGCCCACCGTGGGCTTTGCGGTGCAGGTGATCAAAGGCACCGCGCTCGCCTCAATTATCGGCTTCATTGAGCTCACCAAGGCGGGCACCATTTTGAATAACGTCACCTATCAACCGTTCAAGGTGTTTGGTCTGGTCGCGCTGGGCTATTTCCTGATGTGTTATCCGCTGTCCCGTTACAGCCAGTACCTGGAGAAAAAATTCAATGCCGCTCATCACCATTAATCAGGTGCAAAAATACTATGGCGATAACCACGTCCTGAAAGGCGTGGATCTCGATATCGACATGGGCGAAGTGATCTCCATCATCGGCCGCAGCGGCTCTGGTAAAAGTACTCTGCTGCGCTGTATGAATGGTCTGGAAGGCTATCAGGAAGGCAGCATCAAGCTCGGCGGCATGACGGTTACCGACCGCGACTCGCAGGCGCGAGAAATCAGCCGCTCGGTGGGCATGGTGTTTCAGAGTTTTAATCTCTTTCCGCACATGACCGCGCTGGAGAATGTCATGCTGGCGCCACGTCGCGTGCTGAAAAAGGGCAACGCTGAATGCCGCCAGCTGGCGCTGCAAATGCTGGAGAAAGTCGGCCTCGGCGACCGTGTCGATTACTATCCGGCCAATCTCTCTGGCGGCCAGCAGCAGCGCGTCGCCATTGCCCGCGCGCTGGCGATGTCGCCCAAAGTCTTGCTGTGCGATGAGATCACCTCGGCGCTGGATCCTGAACTGGTAGGCGAAGTACTGAAAGTGCTGGAACAGCTGGCAAAAGAGGGCATGACGCTGATTCTGGTGACGCACGAAATGAATTTTGCCCGCGAAGTCGGCGACCGCGTGGTGTTTATGCACCAGGGACGCGTCTGGGAACAGGGCAACAGTAAAACGGTGTTTGCCGATCCGCAAACCGCCGAGCTTAAACAATTTATCTCTTCTGTCCGCGGCCTGAACTGAGCCGCACCTGGAAAGGAAATGACCATGGATATTCACGATTACGCCCAAATTAATCCGCCACAGCGCCTGCTGATGGGCCCGGGACCGATCAACGCCGATCCGCGCGTGCTGCGTGCGATGTCGAGCCAGCTGGTGGGTCAGTACGATCCGGCGATGACCCATTACATGAACGAGGTCATGGCGCTCTACCGCGCGCTGTTCCGCACTGAAAACCGCTGGACGATGCTGATTGACGGCACCTCCCGCGCCGGTATCGAAGCGGTGCTGGTCTCATCGATTCGTCCGGGCGATAAAGTGCTGGTGCCGGTCTATGGCCGTTTCGGTCATCTGCTGTGTGAAATCGCCCGTCGCTGCCGCGCCGAGGTACACATCATCGAAGTGCCGTGGGGCGAGGTATTTACCCCGGATCAGATCGAAGATGCGATCAAACGCGTGCGTCCGCGCCTGCTGCTGACGGTACAGGGTGATACCTCCACCACCATGCTGCAGCCGCTAGAGCAGCTTGGTGCCATCTGCAAACAGTACGGCGTGCTGTTTTACACCGACGCTACCGCCTCTTTTGCCGGTAATCCGCTGGAAACCGATGCCTGGGGGCTGGATGCGGTCTCGGTGGGCATGCAGAAGTGCCTTGGTGGCCCGTCCGGCACCTCGCCGATCACGCTTAGCCCACAAATGGAAGCGGTGATCCGTCGGCGTAAATGCGTGGAAGCGGGGATCCGTACCGAAGCGCACCAGGATGGCGAGGATGAGATGATCTGGTCCAACTATTTTGATCTCGGCATGATCATGGATTACTGGGGCCCCGAGCGGCTGAATCACCATACCGAAGCGACCTCGGCGCTGTTTGGTGCCCGCGAATGCGCCCGTTTAATTCTGCAGGAAGGGCTGGATAACACCATTGCGCGTCATCAGCTGCACGGTGAGGCGATGCTGCACGGCATCCAGGCGATGGGGCTGGAAATCTTCGGCGATGTGAAAAACAAAATGAGCAACGTGCTGGGCGTGATCATTCCGGACGGCATCAACGGCGATCGGGTACGTAAATTGATGCTGGACGATTTTGGCATTGAAATTGGCACTTCGTTTGGCCCGCTGCACGGCAAGGTCTGGCGCATTGGCACCATGGGCTACAACGCGCGGAAAGATTGCGTGATGCAGACCTTAACGGCGCTGGAAGCGGTGCTGCATCATCTGGGTTTCCGTTCGCCGCAGGGCGCGGCGCTGCAGGCTGCCTGGGATCGCTACGGCAACGGGAGTCACTGATGGAGAGAGGCCTGATGAACGCCGATGACGCCGCGCGTTCTGCCGCGCGCGTGATGGCGCGTTGCGATGCGCTGGCTGAGATCAGCGAAACCGCGGGTCAGCTGACGCGGGTTTATCTGTCACCAGAACACATGCGCGCCAATGCACGCGTCGGTGAATGGATGCGGGCTGCGGGCATGCAGGTCTGGCAGGACGAAGTGGGCAATATCTGTGGCCGCTATGAAGCCGCGCGGCCCGGCGCACCGGCAATCCTGCTGGGTTCGCATCTCGATACCGTGCGCAACGCCGGCCGCTACGACGGCATGCTCGGCGTGCTGACGGCAATTGAAGTGGTGCAGTGGCTGCATCAGCAGCAGCGACGCCTGCCGCTGGCGGTGGAAATCGTCGGCTTCGGCGATGAAGAGGGCACCCGGTTTGGCATCACGCTGCTGGGTAGCCGCGGCATTACCGGTCAGTGGCCGGAGAGCTGGCCGAGCCATCCTGATGGCAACAGCATTACGGTCGCGCAGGCGATGCAGGATGTCGGGCTGGATGCGGCGCTGATCGGCCTCGCAGCCCGTCAGCAGGAGGCGATTGTGGCCTATCTGGAATTGCACATTGAACAGGGTCCGTGCCTGGAGCAGGCGAATCTGCCGCTGGGTGTGGTGACCGCCATTAATGGCGCCCGCCGCCTGAGCTGTGTTTTTACCGGCGAGGCGGGCCACGCGGGCACCGTACCAATGACCCAGCGCAAGGATGCGCTGGCGGCCGCGGCCGAGTGGATGGTTTATATCGAGCAGCGCACCCAGCAGCTGGATCCGCAGCTGGTGGCCACCGTTGGCACGCTGAGCTGCGCACCTGGAGCGGTCAATGTCATTCCCGGCGAGGTCAATTTAACTCTGGATGTCCGGGGTCCGCAGGATCAGCCGCTGGCGGCGCTGCTCTCGGATTTGCTGACGCAGGCGGAAGCGATCGCGCTGCGCCGCGGCATCAGCTTCAGCGCCGACGAATATTACCGTATCGCCGCCACCGCCTGCGATCCGCGGCTGCAGCAGGCGTTTAGCGCGGCGGTGACGCAGGTGCAGGGTGCCAGCATGCTGCTGCCCAGTGGCGCCGGGCATGATGCGATTGCCATCGCCGAACGCTGGCCGGTAGGCATGCTGTTTGTGCGCTGCGATCGCGGTATCAGCCATCATCCGGCGGAGTCGGTGCGCGAGACGGACGTCGCCAGCGCCATTCAGGCCTATTTGCATACCGTACAACATCTGGCAACCGTGCCGTAGCACAGGGAGAACACCATGAATCTCACCACCTTTAATCAGCTGGATGCCGACGCCGCGCAGGCGGCCATCGCCCATTGCGTGGCGATTAGCAACTGGCAACAGGCGCTGGTGGCGCAGCGGCCATTTGCCTCGCTGACGGCGTTAATGCAGTGCGCAGAACAGCTGGCGTTGAGCTGGCAGCAGCCTGAGCTTAATCAGGCGCTGGCGGCCCATCCGCGCATCGGTGAGCGTGCCGCCGGAGCGGATAAAGAGGCAGCGTTGTCACGTCGGGAGCAGGGTGCCATGCAGCAGGCGGACAGCGATGTACAGCAGGCGATGCGCGCAGGCAACCAGGCGTACGAGGCGCGGTTTGGTCGGGTTTTTCTGATCCGCGCTAAAGGGCGCAGCGGCGAGCAGATGCTGGCTGAGCTGCAACGTCGGCTGGAGAACAGCCCGGAACAGGAAGTGCAGGAGGCGTTGGGCCAACTGCGTGAGATTACCCTTTTGCGTTTACAGGAGAGCCTGCAATGAGCACCATTTCTACCCACGTTCTTGATACGGCGCTGGGCCGTCCTGCGGCTGATGTTGCTATCGCGCTGGAACAGCAAACCGCAGAAGGCTGGCTGCCGGTGGCAAAAGGCATCACCAACGCCGATGGCCGGATTACCGACTTTACGCCCGAGGTGCTCACGCCGGGCCACTATCGTCTCACCGCAGAGATTGGCGATTACTTTGCCGCTAGCGGACGCGAAACGCTCTACATCAGCGCGCAGATCGACTTTCGCATTCCCGGCACCGGCAGCCACTATCATCTGCCGTTTCTGATTTCGCCCTGGTCATGGTCAACCTATCGCGGCAGCTGATCGCCGATGCCACGTGGCGTCATAGCGGCGCCGCTTTAACAAGGACACTCTGATGACTCACTCTCGCATCAGCCCGGAAGACAAACGTTATCCGGCAGGGAAAACCTTTGCCTGGGGTTTGCAGCATGTACTGACCATGTACGGTGGCATTATCGCGCCGCCGCTGATCATTGGCTCAGCAGCCGGCTTGTCGGCGGCACAGATTGGTATGCTGGTCACCGCCGCGCTGTTCGTCAGCGGCTGCGCCACGCTGTTGCAGTCGCTGGGCATGCCGGGCTTTGGTTCGCGGCTGCCGCTGGTACAGGGCGTCTCGTTTGCCAGCGTGGCGACCTTAACCGGTATCGCCAGCGGTGACGGCGGCCTGCCGATGGTGTTTGGCGCGGTGATCGCCTCGGCGCTGATCGGCCTGCTGATTGCGCCGTACTTTGCCCAGATCATCCGTTTTTTTCCACCGGTGGTAACCGGTACGGTGATCACCGCTATTGGCCTGTCGCTGATGCCGGTGGCCGCCCGCTGGGCGATGGGCGGCAATGCCCATGCCGCTGACTGGGGCGCACCGGGAAATATCGGGCTGGCGGCGCTGACGCTGGCGGCGATTCTGCTGCTGAATAAAGTGGGCAACGCCAGCCTGAAGCGGCTGTCGGTGCTGTTGGCGATTGTTATCGGTACGCTGTTTGCGGTAATGAGCGGACGAGCGGATTTTTCTGGCGTGCTGCAGGGCGATTATCTCGCCTTGCCGGGATTGTTCAGTTTTGGCCTGCCGACTTTCGATCTGGCGGCTATTTTATCGATGCTGTTGATAGTGTTGGTGCTGCTGACCGAAACCACAGCCGGGCTGATCGCCATCGGCGAGATCGTGGAAACTGAGGTCGACAGCAAACGCATCGCCCGTGGTTTACGTGCTGACATGCTGACCAGCGCGCTGGCGCCGCTGTTTAACTCCTTTCCGCAGAGCGCCTTTGCGCAAAATATCGGTCTGGTCGCCATGACCGGCATTCGCAGTCGCTTTGTGGTGGCGGCAGGTGGAGCCATTCTTATCGTACTTGGCCTGCTGCCGGTCATGGGCCGCATCGTCGCCAGCATTCCGGTGCCGGTGCTGGGCGGCGCGGGCGTGGTGCTGTTTGGCACCGTGGCCGCCAGCGGCATTCGCACGCTGGCTAAGGTCGATTACAAAGAGAACATGAATCTGGTGATTGTTGCCACCTCGCTGGCCTTCGGCATGATCCCGCTGGTCATGCCGGGCTTTTACGATCAATTTCCCGGCTGGGTGCAGACGCTGTTTCATTCGGGGATCAGCGCGGCCTGCCTGGTGTCGGTCAGCCTCAACGCGCTGTTTAATCCGCTCAAGCCAAAAGTCGCGGCCGCCCGTCAGCCGTAACGTCTAGAGCTGAAAGGCATCAGCATCGCGCCAGGCAGGGAAGCGCTCGCGGTATGCCCGTAACGCGTCCAGCGACAGCGTGGCATCCAGCCGCGCAGGCTGATGCGGTGCGGCGACAGCCAGAATCTCGCCCTGCGGAGAGATAATCTGGCTATCGCCGCTGTAGTGATGCTGATTACCATCGATGCCCACGCGATTACAGCCCGCCACATACGCCTGATTCTCAATCGCCCGCGCCAGCAGCAGCGCCTGCCAGTGTAGCGCGCGCGGCGCGGGCCAGTTGGCGACCCAAATTGCCAGGTCATAATCGTTCTGATTGCGCGAGAACACCGGAAAGCGCAGGTCGTAACAGACCTGCGGCAGAATACGCCAGCCGCGCCAGTTCAGCACCGCGCGCTGTTCACCCGCCAGATAGTGATGATGCTCGTCCGCCATACGAAACAGATGGCGTTTATCGTAACGATGCACCGTGCCATCGGGCTCCACCAGCAGGAAACGATTAACCGCGCCCTGTGCGGTCTGGATCGCTGCGCTGCCGCCGACTAACGCATCGCAATGCTGCGCGTGGCCATGCAACCAGGCGATAACCCAATCCTCAGGCAGCGAGCTTTTGGCTGCCTCCATGGCGAAACCGGTGGTGAACATCTCCGGCAGAATGATCAGATCACGATCCTGAAGATCGCGCAGCAGCGGATCAAAATGGCGCAGGTTCGCTTCGCCATCCATCCAGGCTAAAGGTTCCTGCAATAAGGTGATCGTTAAAGCTGACATAAGCGCTCCGCGGCAGCGTCGAGCGTCGCCGGTTGTTTAGCGAAACAGAGACGGATCAGTTTATGCGGAAATGCGCCATCGCAAAACACCGACAGCGGAATCGCGGCCACACCAACTTCTGTGGTGAGCCATTCGCAAAAGCTGACGTCATCCCGATCGGAGATGGCACTGTAATCCAGCAGCAGAAAATAGGTACCTTCACACGGCAGCACGCGGAAGCGACTGTTGGCTAACGCGGCAATCAGACGATCGCGTCGTTCGCGATAGAAGGCCGACAGCTCGCGGTAGTGCGCCGGTTGCTGGCGCAGCATATCGGCAATCGCCAGCTGAGCCGGCGTATTCACCGAGAACGTCAGATACTGATGCACCTTGCGAATCTCAGCGCTTAGCGCCGGTGGCGCCACGCAGTAACCTACTTTCCAGCCGGTGACATGAAAGGTTTTGCCGAAGGAGGAGACGGCGATGGCGCGCAGCCGTAAATCCGCATGGGTCAGCACGCTGGCGTGGCCCGCCTCGGTGAAACAGATGTGCTCATACACTTCATCACTCAGCACACCGATCGGCCGATCGGCAATTGCCTGCCACAGCGCATCGTAGTCGCTGTTGCGCCAGACCGTGGCGGAAGGATTGTGCGGCGTGTTGACGATCACCAGCCTGGTGTTATCGGTAATCAGGCTGGCAAAGGCTGCCCAGTCGACGCGAAAAGCGGGTGGCTGAAGCGCGATGCGTTTTAACACGCCGCCCGCCAGCGCCACTGCCGGTGCATAGCTGTCATAGCTCGGATCGAAACAGATCACTTCGTCGCCTGGCCGCACCAGCGCGGTGATCGCGGCGTACAGCGCCTCGGTCGCACCGGCGGTGACGGTGACTTCCAAATCGGCATCGGGACGGTAGTCATACAACTCGGCGGTTTTGTCGGCGATCGCCTCACGCAGCGCCGCAACGCCCGTCATCGGCGCATATTGATTTGCGCCCTGGCTAACGTGCCAGGCGAGGCGCTCCTGTAGATAACGCGGGCCGTCAAAATCGGGAAAACCCTGCGACAGATTAATGGCGTTGTGCTGCTGGGCGAGGGCGCTCATGCGGCTGAAAATTGTGGTGCCGAGCGCGGGCAACTTGCTCTCGGGCTGATAGAGGACGTGGCTCATGCGTTAACCTTCGGTTCTGTAGACCAGGAGACGTGTTGCTGTCACTATAAACAGGATGCTAGTATTTGGCAATCAAGACGCTTAGACGGCTAAATGCAGCCGCCGCACCGTTAATGAGGAAACCTATGTCAGCGACTTCGCAGCTCGAACAACTGGTCGCCGCCTGCCACTGGATCGGCAGTCGCGGCTGGGCACCGGCCACTGGCGGCAATATGTCGGTGCGCCGCGATGCCACATCCTGCCTGCTCAGCGAATCGGGCAAAGACAAAGGCAGCCTGACCGCCGACGATTTTATTGTGGTTGATATCGCCAACAATCGTGCCGCTTCAGGCCGTCGCCCCTCGGCTGAAACGGGCCTGCATACCTTGCTCTATCGACTGTTTCCTGACGCCGGTGCGGTGCTGCATACGCATACCGTTAACGCGACCGTGCTATCGCGCGTGGAGCAGGGCGAGGTGCTGCGGCTGCACGGCTACGAGATGCAGAAAAGCCTTAGCGGTCAGCAGAGCCATCTCGACAGTGTGGAGATCGCGCTGTTTGATAACGATCAGGATATTGCCGCGCTGGCGGCGCGTATCGAAGCGTTCGCCCGCACCTCACCGCTGCGTTACGGCTTTCTGCTGCGCGGCCACGGTTTAACCTGCTGGGGAAAAGATGTCAGCGAGGCGCGCCGCCATCTTGAAGGCCTGGAATTTTTATTTGAGTGCGAGCGGCAGCGCCGCCTGTTGGAGAGATCATGATCCGCGCCATTGTTACCGATATAGAAGGCACCACCAGCGATATCCGTTTTGTGCACGAGGTGCTGTTCCCATACGCGCGCACGCATCTGGCGGAATTTGTCCAGCGGGAACAGCAGCAGCCCGCGGTTGCCGAGGCGCTTAACCGCGTGCGTGAAGAGATTGCTCAGCCACAGGCCGATGTGCAGACGCTGATTGCCGCGCTGTTTGGCTTTATGGATGAGGATAAGAAGTCCACCGGCCTCAAGGCGTTGCAGGGCATGATCTGGCGTGACGGCTATCTCAGCGGCCGATTTACCGGCCATCTTTACGCCGATGTGCTGCCCGCGCTGCAGGCCTGGCGCGCGCAGGGCATAGCGCTTTATGTTTATTCATCCGGCTCGGTAGCTGCGCAGAAATTGTTATTTGGCTACAGCGATGAAGGTGATATCACAGCGTTGTTCAGCGGCTATTTTGATACGCATGTCGGTGCCAAGCGCGACGTCGCCTCTTATCAGAACATCGCCCGGCAGATCGATCTGCCCGCCGAACAGTTGCTGTTTTTATCCGATATTCATCAGGAGCTGGATGCCGCCGCTGCCGCCGGATGGCAGACCATTCAGCTTATTCGCGGCGAGGCGGACAGCAGCAGCCAGCATCGCCAGGTCGCATCCTTTGATCAGATAACCGCGGAGTTAACATGAGCGCATTAACCATTTTTACCGATACCGAAGCGACCCAGCCGGTCTGGCACAGCACCGAGGCGGAAGCGATTCGTGAAAAGCTGCAGGCGAAAAATGTGCGCTTTGAGCGCTGGCAGGCGGATCGCGATCTGGGTGAGAATCCCGATGCTGAAACGGTGATTAATGCCTATCAGCACGCTATCGATCGGCTGGTGGCTGAAAAGGGTTATCAAAGCTGGGATGTGATCAGCATGCGCGCCGATAATCCGCAGAAGGACGCACTGCGCGGTAAGTTTCTTAATGAGCACACGCATGGCGAAGATGAGGTGCGTTTCTTTGTGGAAGGCGCCGGGCTGTTTTGCCTGCATCTCGACGGCAGTGTCTATCAAATTCTCTGCGAGAAGAACGACTTAATCTCGGTGCCTGCCGGTACGCCACACTGGTTTGATATGGGTTCGTCGCCGCATTTTACCGCGATTCGCATTTTCGATAATCAGGAAGGCTGGGTGGCGCGTTTTACCGGCGACAGCATCGCCGATGCCTATCCGCGGCTGCCGTAATAATCACGGCGGCTTTCATCTCAGCAGGAAAGCCGCCGCCGTTTAACGCGGTAAGAAGATCCCGGCATTCACCTGTTCCGGTGTGATTACGCCGGTATCCAGCACCCAACCGCTAATCAGCGCGGCAGGCGTCACATCAAACGCTGGATTGTGTACCCGCGCCTGTTCTGGCGCCCACTGCACGCTGCCAAAACTGCCCGCCACGCCGGTGACTTCACTGGCGGCACGCTGTTCGATCGGAATTGCCGCGCCATTCGGACAGTGGGGATCCAGCGTGGTGTGCGGCGCCGCCACGTAGAAAGGAATCTGATGATAGTGTGCCAGTACCGCCAGGCTGTAGGTGCCGATTTTATTGGCGACGTCGCCGTTAGCAGCGATGCGATCGGCACCAACCCAGACAGCATCAACCTGCTTCTGCGCCATCAGGCTGGCGGCCATTGAGTCACAGATCAGCTGATAAGGAATCCCCAGCTCGCCCAGTTCCCAGGCGGTTAAACGTCCACCCTGCAACAGCGGACGGGTTTCATCCACCCATACGTTGGTAACCTTTTGCTGACTGAACGCCCGGCTGATCACGCCGAGGGCGGTGCCGACGCCCGCAGTGGCCAGGCCGCCAGTATTGCAGTGGGTGAGCAAACGGCTGCCGGGAGTCACCAGCGCCGCGCCAGCATCAGCAATGGCATCGCACAGCTTTTTATCTTCATCGATCAGGTTCAGCGCCTCCATGCGCAGCGCGGCAACGTAGTTCTCCTGCGCCAGCGCCAGCCGCATGCGGTCCAGATTGTTCATCAGATTTACCGCCGTTGGTCGCGCGGCGCGCAGCACCTCAAGTGCGTCAGCCAGCGCCGTGCGGGTAAAACCTTGCTCCGCCAGCAGGGCCAGCAGCAGGCTGGCGGAAAGGCCAATCAGTGGCGCACCGCGCACGCGCAGGGCGTGAATATGCGCCACCAGTTCTGCCACGTCGGCAGCGGGCAGCCAGTTTTTCTGCTGCGGCAGCGCCTGTTGATCGAGGATCCAAAGCTGATTGTCACGAACCTGTAAGCTGGTGGTACTGAGAGTTTTCATCGGGCTTAAATCCTGGTTGCGTTGATACAAGGTATTGTGCCAACATGCTTCGTAGATGTATAGACGTCTGAACGGCTTATAACAGCAGAATAATGAGGATTACGTATGTCGCAATATCGTACCTTCACCGCAGATGATGCGGTCGCTTATGCGCAGCAGTTTGGCGGTCTCGCCGATCCGGCAGAGTTAGTGCGCGCCGAAGAGATAGGCGACGGTAACCTCAATCTGGTGTTTAAAATTTATGATCGTGCCGATCGCAGCCGCGTGGTGGTCAAGCAGGCGCTGCCCTATGTGCGCTGCGTCGGCGAATCCTGGCCGCTGACGCTGGATCGGGCGCGTCTTGAAGCGCAGACGCTGGTGGAACACTATCGTCACTGCCCCCAGCATACCGTGAATGTGATCCATTACGATGCCGAACTTGCGGTGATGGTGATGGAAGATCTCTCCAGCCATCAGATCTGGCGCGGCGAGTTGGTGAAAAATATCCCCTATCCGCAGGCCGCCAGCCAGCTGGGTTATTATCTGGCGCAGACGCTGTTTCACACCTCCGATTTTTACCTGCATCCACACAAGAAAAAAGAGGAAGTGGCGCGTTTTATTAACCCGCAAATGTGTGAAATCACCGAAGACCTGTTCTTCAATGAACCCTATATTGGGCACGAGCACAACGCCTATCCGGCACAGCTGGAAGAGGATGTGCTGGCGCTGCGTCACGACGATGAACTGCGCATTGCCGTCGCCAGCCTCAAGCACCGTTTCTTTGCTCATGCCGAAGCGCTGCTGCACGGTGATATTCACAGCGGTTCGGTGTTTGTCGCCGAAAACAGCCTGAAGGCGATTGATGCCGAGTTTGGCTATTTTGGCCCGATTGGCTTTGACGTCGGTACGGCGCTGGGCAATCTGCTGCTGAACTACTGTGCGCTGCCCGGTCTGCTGGCACCGCGGGAAGCGGCGGCAGGACGCGAACAGCGCCTGCTGGATGTGAAAGTGCTCTGGCTCGCCTTTGTCGAACGTTTTCAGGCGCTGGCGGTAGAGAAAACGCGCGATGTGGCGCTGGCCTTTCCCGGTTACGCATCGGCGTTTTTGCACAAGGTGTGGCAGGACAGCGTGGGCTACTGTGGCACTGAATTGATCCGCCGTACCGTAGGCATGTCGCAGATTGCTGATATGAAAACCATCAGCGATGAGGCGATGCGCGTGGAGTGCATCCGTCATGCGATCAGCCTTGGCAAGACGCTGATTCTGGCGGCGCCGCACGTGGAAGATATTGATGCGCTACTGGCGCGCATCCGGCAGAACGGCTGAATAAAAAAGGGCGGCTAATTCGCCGCCCTTGATCTTACGCTGTTGCTTACTCGCTGCTTCAGGCGGCAGCATTCTCTCTGGCTGGCAGCGTCTCTTTCACCGGCTGGGTCGCCAGCGCATCGGGTTCAAATTCCTCAACGTTGATCGAGCGCAGACGGCTGACCTCGGCGCGCTGAAAAATGGCCGCTTCCTGGTCAGTAATCCAACCCTCTTTCAGGGCGCGTTTTGCCAGTTCATCAAGCCGGGTAAACGGCAGGTTTTTCTTCAGCTGTTTGCACAGGCGATCGTGAATCGGCTCCGCCGCCATCACATCGTGCAGCGCCTGTTCCAGCTGGCCAGCGGGGTTGTGCTCGCTCGGTGCCAGATATTGCCCGCGGCCCAGTCGCGTACGGGTAGCTGAAGGAATCTGCAGAATTTTTGCCAGCTTGTGTTCCAGTCGATCGGACGGCGCGCGGCAGTGGCGGCCCGCCGGGAAAATGGTCAGGCGCAACGCACCAGCCACCAGGCGATTAGGGAAGTTGCGCAGCAAATCGTCAATCGCATCTTCTGCCTGATTCAGCGCATCCTGCACGCCCCACAGCACCAGCGGTAAATCCGCTTCCTGCCGACCTTCATCCTCATAACGCTTCAGGGTTGCCGACGCCAGATAGAGCTGACTGAGCAGATCGCCAAGGCGTGCTGAAATGCGTTCACGGCGTTTCAGGCTGCCGCCCAGCACCGACATCGCCACGTCAGAGAGCAGCGCGAGGTTGGCGCTGATGCGGTTGAGATGCTGATAATAGCGGCGTGTGGCATCGCGCGTCGGTGAGGTACTGGTGCGCCCGGCGGTCAGCCCCAGCCAGAAACTGCGCATGGCATTGCTGCCAACGTGGCCAACGTGGCTGAACAGCGCTTTATCAAACGCATTCACATCACCGGTCGCCGCGGCGGCCATCTCCGACAGAATATAAGGATGGCAGCGTATTGCGCCCTGACCAAAGATAATCATGCTGCGCGTCAGGATATTAGCGCCTTCCACGGTGATAGCGATCGGCGCACCCTGATAGGCGCGGGCAAGGAAATTGCTCGAACCCAGCATGATGCCTTTGCCACCGGCAATGTCCATCGCATCGATAATGGCGCGCTGACCGCGATGGGTGCAGTGATATTTTACGATAGCGGAGAGCACCGCAGGCTTTTCACCGAGCATGATGCCGCTGGTGATCAGCGTCGACGCCGCATCCATTACGTACGTATTACCCGCAATGCGCGCCAGCGGCTCTTCAATCCCTTCCATTTTACCGATCGATACGCGGAACTGGCGACGAATATGGGCGTAGGCACCGATCGCCAGCGCGATGGTTTTCAGGCTGCCGGTGGAGTTAGACGGCAGCGTAATGCCGCGTCCAACCGACAGGCATTCAACCAGCATACGCCAGCCCTGGCCGGCCATTTCCGGGCCGCCAATAATGAAATCCAGCGGCACGAAAATGTTTTCGCCACGGGTTGGACCGTTCTGGAACGGCACGTTCAGCGGGAAATGGCGCTTACCAATTTCGACGCCGGGCGTCTTAACCGGGATCAGCGCACAGGTAATGCCCAACTCTTCTTTATCGCTGAGTAGATGCTGCGGATCGGAGAGTTTAAAGGCCAGGCCAAGTACGGTGGCGATCGGCGCCAGCGTAATGTAACGCTTGTTCCAGGTCAGCCGCATGCCCAGCACCTGCTCACCCTGCCATTCACCCATACAGACCACGCCGACATCGGGGATGGCACCGGCATCCGAACCCGCTTCCGGGCTGGTCAGGGCAAAGCAGGGGATTTCATCGCCGCGCGCCAGGCGTGGCAGATAGTGATCTTTCTGTTTTTGCGTGCCGTAATGCTGCAACAGTTCGCCCGGACCCAGTGAATTAGGCACGCCCACGGTGATCGCCAGAATGCCGGAGACGCCGGAGAGTTTTTGCAGCACGCAGGATTGTGCATAGGCGGAAAACGCCAGGCCGCCATACTCTTTTTTGATAATCATGGCGAAAAAACGGTGCTTCTTCAGATAGGCCCACAGTTCAGGCGGCAGGTCAGCCATCTCATGGGTAATCTGGAAATCGTTGGCCATGCGACACGCTTCTTCTACCGGCCCATCGAGAAACGCCTGTTCCGCTTCGGTCAGGCGCGGCTGCGGATAGGCGTGCAGGGTTTGCCAGTCGGGCTTGCCGCGAAACAGCTCGCCTTCCCACCAGGTGGTGCCCGCGTCAATCGCCTCTTTTTCCGTGCGTGACATCGGCGGCATCACTTTTTGAAACGTGCGCAGCATCGGTTTCGAAAACAGTGCGCGCCGTATCGACAGAATGTTCAGCGGAATCAGCACCAGCGCCAGAATCACCAGCGGCCATGCCGACCAGAAGGAGGCTAGCGCGAGGGCGCCGAACCAGATAATTAGCAGCATGCTGCTCACCGCCAGTGATACGCGATGATAAAAAAGCGCGCCGATGAGCATCAGCGTTGCGATGATACTGAGAACCATCATAGTGAACCGCTCCGGTTGTGGGGAAGATGTAAGAGGTCTGACCTGTTGTTATTATCCTGGTGTAGTGCAGAGCGGCATGGCGATCAATCGGTTTACATAATAATTACAACTTGCCTCACAGAATCTTTTTCGCGGCAGCATGGCGACGCTATTTTTTGCGGTTGTCAGGCAAATGAAACAACAAAAACGGCTGGCGGTACGCCACGTTATTTTCGCACCGCTATAATGTGACCCGTGCCACGGCGGGCGCTTTCCGCTCCCTCGCCATTCCGGTAAACTCGGTGTGACCTCTCTTATTCCAAGGACCCCAACATGTACCAGGATATTATTCGTTCAGAACTCAACGAAGCAGCAGAAACGCTGACTAAATTTCTGAGCGACGATGCCAATATTCATGTCATTCAACGGGCGGCGGTGCTGCTGGCTGACGCCTTCAAAGCGGGTGGGAAAGTGCTCTCCTGCGGTAACGGCGGTTCGCATTGTGACGCCATGCATTTTGCCGAGGAGCTGACCGGTCGCTATCGCGAAGATCGCCCGGGCTATCCGGCCATCGCCATTTCTGACGTGAGCCATCTCTCCTGCGTCAGCAATGATTTTGGCTATGAGTATGTTTTTTCGCGTTATGTTGAAGCGGTAGGGCGGCCTGGCGATGTGCTACTGGGGTTATCGACCTCGGGCAATTCTGCCAACATTATCAGAGCGATCGACGCTGCCCGCGCGCAGGGCATGAAGGTGATCACCCTGACCGGCAAAGATGGCGGCAAAATGGCTGGCACGGCGGATATCGAAATCCGCGTACCGCATTTTGGCTATGCCGATCGTATTCAGGAGATTCACATCAAAGTGATTCATATCCTGATGCTGCTGATCGAAAAAGAGATGGCGAAATAATTCGCTGCTGTTGCTGATCACCACGATGTGAGGCCCTTATGTGTGAACTGCTCGGGATGAGCGCCAATGTCCCCACGGATATCTGTTTCAGTTTTACCGGTCTGGTGCAGCGCGGTGGCGGCACCGGCCCGCATAAGGATGGCTGGGGAATCACATTTTACGAAGGCAAAGGCTGCCGGACCTTCAAGGATCCGCAGCCCAGCTATAACTCGCCGATTGCGCGGCTGGTGCAGGATTATCCGATCAAATCCTGTTCGGTGGTGGCCCACATTCGCCAGGCTAATCGCGGCGAAGTCTCGCTGGAAAACACCCATCCGTTTACTCGTGAACTGTGGGGCAAACACTGGACCTATGCGCATAACGGTCAGTTAAAGGGCTATCGCGGGCTGGAAACCGGTAACTTTCGTCCAGTGGGTGAAACCGACAGTGAAAAGGCGTTTTGCTGGATTCTGCATCAGCTGGCAACGCGCTATCCGCGCACGCCGGGAAACTGGCGGGCGGTATTTCGCTATGTCGCTGAGCTGGCAGGCGAACTGCGGCAGAAGGGCGTGTTTAATATGCTGCTGTCGGATGGCCGTTATTTAATGGCGTTCTGTTCGACCAATCTTTACTGGATTACGCGACGGGCGCCGTTTGGTAAGGCGAAGCTGCTGGATCAGGATGTGGAAATCGACTTTCAGAAGCAGACCACGCCCAATGACGTGGTCACAGTGATTGCAACCCAGCCGTTAACCGGCAATGAAACCTGGCACCGCATCGCGCCAGGTGAATGGCAGCTATTTTGTCTGGGTGAGCGCGAGGAATGAGCGGGAAGCCGCCTCGCTGTCCGGCAGGAAAGTGCCGCTGCTGTTGCTGTTGTTCATCACATATTGTCCGGCATTGACGGCGACATGCGGCGGCTGGCGGTACTTCACAAACCAGGCGTAACCCGGCTGTAGCTGCTTCCAGAACGCGGCGTATACCGAATTGCGATGACGCTGCAGGTTGCTGTCGGTCATGCGAAACGGATAGATGCTTACGGCAACTTCCGGCTGACCGTTGCGCAGGGCAGCATCCACAAAGCTGAAAATCTCATCCATTTTGGCATCGGTCATGGCGTAACAGCCCACTGACACACAGTTACCATGAATCATCAGATAGCTGCCGTTGTAACCCTGCTCACGATCGTACTGGTTAGGAAAACCAATATTGATTGCGCGGTAAAAGCGGCTGTCTGGTTTCAGCTGGTTGAGCTTAACGCTGTAAAATCCTTCCGGGCTTTTAAAATCGCCCTGGCGACGTTTCGGCCCTAATCCGCCGGAAAAGTTACAGATGCGATAGCTGTCGAGCAGGCGAAACTCATTGCCGATCTTGCCATACAGTTCCAGCGTGCGTTCTTCTTTAAAAATCTGGATATAAACCGGGGTGCCCAAAAGTTGTTTCTTTAATTCTTTGCTGACCGGGGCCAGAGGTTGAACCGGTTCAGGTGTCATTGCCCAGCTGAGCGCTGGCAAAAGAATCATCGCAAACAGTAATGCGATTTTGCCCATCGTATTGCCTTTGAAAAAGAGGGTTGAACTGCAACGCCGAAAGGCGTCTGTCACTTGCATTCTCGGAAATATCCGCTATCGCTGCGCCACATTATCATCGTTTGTTTTTTTAGCAAGATGGCGACCTGGGTATTAATCAATTAAAAATGTTTTAAAGGTGAGGCCGGGTCTCACCGGTAACACAGCGGCCCTTGTGCCAGTTGCGATGAAAATTCCTGACTGTATACTTGTCCAGTATTCGCGGAGGGGCTATGCGCAAAATCATTCATGTCGATATGGACTGCTTTTATGCTGCGGTGGAGATGCGTGACGATCCCAGCCTGCGTGATATTCCTATTGCCATTGGTGGTAGTCGGGTACAGCGCGGCGTGATCAGCACCGCCAACTATCCGGCACGAAAATATGGTGTGCGCAGCGCAATGCCGACCATGACGGCGTTGAAACTCTGTCCGCATCTGCGCCTGCTGCCTGGCCGCTTTGACGCCTATAAAGAAGCGTCGGCCGCTATCCGCGAAATTTTTTCCCGCTACACCACCTTTATTGAACCGCTGTCGCTGGATGAAGCCTATCTCGATGTGACCGACAGCCCGCACTGCCACGGCTCCGCCACGCTGATCGCGCGTGAGATCCGCCAGACGATCGAACGCGAGTTGAATCTCACCGCCTCGGCAGGCATCGCTCCGATCAAGTTTCTCGCCAAGATCGCCTCCGATCTCAACAAGCCTGACGGCCAGTTCGTGATCACGCCGGATCAAATGCACCCGTTTTTGCTGACGCTGCCGCTGGAAAAGATTCCGGGCGTGGGCAAGGTCACCGCCAAAAAGTTGCAGGAACTGGGGCTAATCACCTGTGGCGACGTGCAAAAGGCGGATGTGGCGCTGCTGCTCAAGCGTTTTGGTAAATTTGGCCGCGTGTTGTGGGAGCGCAGCCACGGTATCGATGAACGCGGCGTTATCGTTGAGCGAGAGCGCAAATCGGTGGGCGTTGAGCGCACGCTGTCGGAAGATATTCACAGCTGGGAAGCGTGCCTGGAGATCATCGATTTTCTTTATCAGGAGCTGGAACGTCGTCTGACGCAAATCCGTCCCGATGGCCATATCGCCCGGCAGGGCGTGAAGCTGAAGTTCAACGATTTCCAGCAGACCACGCAGGAGCACGTCTGGCCGGTGTTAAACAAAGAGGATTTGATCGCCGTGGCGCAGGAAGCCTGGAATGAACGCCGCGCTGGTCGCGGCGTCCGGCTGGTGGGGCTGCACGTGACGCTGATGGATCCGCAGCTGGAGCGACAACTGTTATTAGAGATTTGATTCCAGGCCGGGAACGTGGCGGCTTCCTGTGGCCGGAAAGGCCAGAGGATTTTGCCTGGCGGCAGGCTTTAAGGTCAACGTCTTTAAGGTCAACGGCCATTTTGTTCTGCCTTGCAGGCTGGCTGTTTAAAGGCCAGGTCAATGGCTATTTCGTTTTGCCTGAAGGCTGGCTGTTTAAAGGCCAGGTCAACGGCGATTTCGTTCTGCCTTGCAGGCTGGCTGCTTAAAGGCCAGGTCAACGGCGATTTCGTTCTGCCTGAAGGCAGCCCGAGCAGGGCCGGCAGTCGCCCCGGCCCTGCACCCGCGCTATCCGGCAAACACAACCGCCCGCTAAAGCGGGTACCCTCAGCAAAACCCTTTTCCTGACGGACCGGACGCGATTCGCTCCTGCTCAGCGCGCCCTCTCGCCGCATCCCTGCGGCTCGCCCTGGAAAACGCTTTTGCCTCGGCGTTTGTGATGCCTCCTCAAGGTCAAAACCCAGGTCAAAACCCAATAGATTAAAAGCAAAGTCTTAAATAAATCCCAAACCTCAAACCTCAAACCTCAAACCTCAAACCTCAAACCCCAAAATGAATATCTATCCAACTCCAGTCCCAGTCCTGATTTGGAAGCACTCGAGACGGCAATATAGATATAACAGTGCAATAACTCACGGTTTGTATCCCAAGTCTGAAGTGCTTTTGAAGTGCTTTTGAAGTGCTTTTGAAGTGCTTTTGAAGTGCTTTTGAAGTGCTTTTGAAGTGCTTTTGAAGTGTCTTATGTTTTGGTGTTTTGGTGTTTTGGTGTTTTGGTGTTTTGGTGTTTTGGTGTTTTGGTTTTGACCTGGGTTTTGACGTTGAGGAGGCATCACCACCGCTGAGGAGGTGAACATTTCAGGATGTCCCGCCATGGATGGCGGGACAAGGGAGCGCTGAGCGGGGAGCGAATCGCGAGCGGTCCGTGAAGAAATGTGAACTGACGAGGGTACCCGCCTGCGGCGGGCGGTTGTGTTTGCCGGATAGCCGGGGTGCAGGGGCGGGGCGACTGCCGCCCCTGCTCGGGCGGCCCGAAGGGCAGAACGAAATGGCCGTTGACCTTAAGACGTTGACCTTAAGACGTTGACCTTAAGACGTTGACCTTAAGACATTGACCTTAACGCCGCCTGCCAGGCAAAAAACCGGCCTTTCCGGCCACAGGAAGCTGCCCCCATTGCCAGCCAGCAATGCCACTACTTATTTTGAGCCGCCAGCGTCGCAAACCACGGCGAGACAAAATCCGTGCTCTCGCCCCAGCCGGGGATAATCTTATTCAGCGTGGCGACGTTAACCGCACCCTGCTGGCCGTTAAGCTGATCCTGTGAAATGGCGTTAGCCTTGAACTGATAAGTGGCGGGCGTGGCTTCACCGGCGATTTTTTTGGCGACCAGCCGCATGTTGATCGCCCCAATCAGCTTACTGTCCACGGCGACCGTTTGCTTCCACGGGCTCGCTTTCTGCCGCATCAGCTGCAAATCCTGGTTAGAAACGTCGATACTGTAGAGCTTTACCTCGGTGCGGCCATTCTCCTGCAACGCCTTGTAAGCGCCCTGACTGAACGCATCCCAGGCGCCCCAAATCGCGTCGAGCTGGCCTTTAGGATACTTCGCCAGAATGGCACCGATCTTGTTGGCGGTATCGCCCTGTACATCGGAGGAGACCGCACCAATCGACTCCAGCTGTTTAATGCCTGGATTCTCTTTTAACACCTTTTCATAGATCACCTGGCGGCGTTCCATCGGTGGGAAACCGGCGACCCACAGCTTGACGATATTGGCTTTGCCGTTGAAATCCTTAACCAGCTGATTAAGCGACAGCGAGGCGAGTGAGGCGTCATCCTGCGCGGTGACGGTAACGCCAGGCAGGGTACCCTCTACCGGCGTATCAAACACCGACACCTTGATGCCCGCATCGGCGATACGTTTTACCAGCGCGCTGGCGTAAGGTGCCTTGCCGTGGGAAAGCACAATGCCATCATATTTCTGACTGATCGCCTGGTTCACGAAGTCCTGGAAGCGGGCATCATCACCGTTGCTTAAAAAAGTGCTGACCTTGAAGCCGAGCTTGCGTCCCTGCTGGATAGCACCGGCAACAAACTGCGTGGTGTTATCGTCTGAACCGAGGTTGCGGATCACCGCAATGCGCACCGGACCGTCATGGTTGGCAATGGCTGCCGGCACCGCAGCGGTGCTATCGGCAAAGGCGGGAACGGCGGCGAGCAGGCTCATCGCCAGCAGTGAACAGCGGAAGGTTTTCATTATTTTTTTACCCTGTCTGTGAACGCCTTAGCGGCGCTGAATGTAAGTAATCGCCAGCGCTATCGCCAGCACCAGCCCTTTAATAATGTCCATGGCGTAATAGGGAACGGAAAGCATCACCAGACCATTTTGTAAGACGCCGAGAATCACCGCGCCAACCAGCGTGCCGAGCGCGTTGGGTTTGCCGGAACCGGCAAGCGAAAATCCGATCCACGCCGCGGCGACCGCATCCATCAGGTAACCGCTGCCCGCATTGACCTGCGACGAACCGATGCGCGAGGCGAGCAAAATGCCGCCCAACCCGGCCAGCAGCGAGGCGATCACATAGGCAAGCACGCGATAACGGGTAGTGCGAATGCCGGAGAGCCGTGCCGCTTCCGCGTTGCCACCCAGCGCATACATGCGGCGGCCATGGCGGGTCAGCGAGAGCGCCAGCTGAGCTACCAGCGTCACCGCCAGCATGATAATCACGATAACCGGCACCTGACCGAGCAGGCCAAAGGCCGCGGGAATGGTGCCTTCCGCCATATCGCCGCTCGGCAGCACCATGTTTTCGGTGATCGAGCCGCCAAAACTGTAGGTCATCGCCACGCCCTGAATCACAAACAGCGTCGCCAGCGTCGCCAGCATGTCGGGGATTTTCAATACCACAATCAGAAAGGCGTTGAACAAGCCAACCAGCGTGCAGAGCAGCAGGGTAATCACAATCGCCGCAGTGGTGCCGAAGCCGTACCAGACGAACAGTGAGATCACCAGTGCGTTAGCCAGCGAAGCGGTTGAACCCACCGACAGATCGAAGCCGCCCACGGTCAGCGATATCGATACGCCGATAGCAATCACCGTCACAATGGCGATGGAGCGCAGAATGTTGATGATGTTATTGGGTTCAAGAAAGCTGTCGGATGCCAGGCCAAAGCCGGCAATCAGAAGCACCACCGTCAGCAACATGCCCCATTTATAGAGGAACTCGAACACATGATGACGCAGCGCAGGCTGCGTTGGGAGACGTTGATCGTTGCTGCTCACGCAGGGGTTCCTCCGGTGGAATAGAGTAAAAGGGTTTCTTCATCGACGTCGCAGGCGGCCATTTCAGCCACGATGCGCCCATCCCACAACACGCAGATGCGGTCACACAGGCCAACCAGTTCTGAAAACTCGCCCGAGGCGTAGATCACGCCTTTGCCCTGGCGCGCCAGGCCGTCGATAAGCGTAAAAAGGTCGGTCTTTGCTTTGATATCCACGCCTTTGGTCGGCTCGTCAAAAATCAGCACGTCGGCGTCGTTGCGCAGCCATTTGCCAATTGCCACCTTTTGTTGATTGCCGCCCGACAGGCGTCGCAGGATCTGCTGCGGACCGGTGGTGCGCACGTTAAGTTTTTGGATAAGGCTTTCTGCCCAGCGCCACGCCTGACGACGATCGAACAGCCCGGCACGTGAAAAGCTTTTATCGGCGCTGACGCTGAGGTTCATGCTCACCGATTCATCGATGAAAATGCCCTCTTTGCGGCGCTCTTCCGGCACCAGCGCCATGCGCTGGCGGACAGAATGGTGCGGTGAGCGCGGACGCCAGGGCTTGCCATGCAGCTCTCCGCTACGCACATGGCTGATCGATGCGCCAAACAGCGCCTTACAGAGTTCACTTTTACCGGCACCGGCCAGCCCGGCGATGCCGAGAATTTCGCCTTTGTGCAGCCGCAGCGAAATGTCCTGCAGCAGATGCTGATCATGCAGCCCCTCCACCGCCAGCAGGGTCTCGGTTGACGGCGCCGGGCGTGCAGGCGGATAGATATCATCAAGCTGATGGCCGAGCATCTTTTCAACAATCTGCTCGCCGCTCAGCGCCTGCATCGGCAGGGTTTCGATCAGCTGGCCGTCACGTAGCACGGTCAGCCGATCGCAAATCGCCTTTAGCTCATGAATGCGGTGCGAGATAAACACCACGCCGATGCCGTTGCGTTGCAGACGACGCACCACGTTAAACAGCCGCTCGCTTTCATGACGATCGAGCGGGGCAGTGGGCTCATCAAGGATCAGGAAACGGCAATGGTGGGAAAGGGCGCGCGCCAGCAAAATATGCTGTTTCTCGGCCAGCGTGCAGCGTTCAACATTGCGCCTGACGTCAAGCTGCACATCAAGCTGGGCCAGCAGCTGGCGGGCCTGTTGACGCAACGCGCGCCAGCTAAAGCGTCCGCCCGAGGCGGCGATCTGATCGAGCAGAATGTTTTCCGCCACGCTGAGCTGCGGCACCAGTGCCACATCAACTTCCTGCTGCACGATATGAATACCGGCCTGTTTGGCATCGCGCGGGGAACGAATAGCGATCGGCTGGTTATCCAGCAGGATTTCGCCGCTGTAATCGGCATGCGCGCCGGACAGCACAGCCATCAGCGTCGATTTTCCAGCACCGTTGGCACCGGTCAGCGCATGGATTGAATGGCCTTCAAGGGTGAAATCAACCTGACGCAGCGCGGCAAAGCCGCCAAAGCTGATTGAGATATTGCGCATATCAAGACGGTTTATTTCACTCATCAGTCCATTAGCACCTGTAAGCCAGTGACGTGTCGCATTTTTTCCTGCCCGGGCAGGCGTGGCAACGACCGAAAGGCTATAAGCTAACACAAAATATTATTAGCCATCCAGACATCTGGGTGTAAAAGGGTCCACATTGCTATTTTGTCGATTGCGGCGGCATTTACCGCCAGCCAGTCATTTTTTACACGTTGTTGATAAAGCGTTGACGAACGCAGCGGCAGAAACTAGCAGGGATTTTTATCTATAAAACTGATTTATAAGGAGTAATTCGTAAATTGCTTCCCAGGGCAGGACTCGGGGAAGACGGTTTACAGGCTCTGGCTACGGGGCTATAGTCTTGCCAAATTTCAGCATGAGGCGAGTAGATTGGACGACAACCCCGGCGATTTCGCCTTATTCACCGGCAGGTAAACTTTCCTCTGTGGTTTGCCTGCCTTTTTCTGTGGCGGGCGATGCTTCACCCCTCTGTGAGCGGTTTCATCCCCCCAACATGCTGTGCTTATTGCCGCCCGTGCGGCATAACGCATTCACCGTGGAGATGACTATGAAAGACCGACCCAGCGGGTGAAGATGACGAAAGCGCATACCACGTCAGATCGGCACGCCTCTCTTCGCTTCTCCCCACCCTAATCCCTTAACCGCAGGCCATTCCTGCATCTGTCACTTTTCCCAAGGTGGGGCCAGATCATGTCTAAAATTCAGAAAACAGCGCCGCGCTATGCGGTGGATCGTCAAATGCAGCACGCGCTGGATGACGTCATGCAGCAGCTAAATAGCCACCCGCATGGCCTGTCGTCAGACGAGGCAAAGCAACGGCTTGCGCATTATGGCCGCAACGACATCGCTGGCAAAAAAGCGCCGCCGGTGGCAATCCAGTTCGCGCTGGCGTTTAACAATCCGTTTATTTTTGTGCTGCTGGCGCTTGCCGCGGTGGGCTTTATTACCGACTTCTGGCTGCCGTGGCGACACGGTGAAGAGACCGACCTGACGGAAGTCACCATCATGCTGACCATGGTGCTGCTCAGCGCCATGCTGAGTTTCTTTCAGGAGTACCGCACTAATAAAGCCGCGGCCATTCTGCAAAACATGGTGCACAGCTACGCCACGGTTATTCGCTGCGATCAGCATGGCACCACCGCAGAAAGCGAGGTGCCGCTGGCCAGCGTGGTGCCCGGCGACATCGTTGTGCTGCACGCGGGCGACACCATTCCTGGCGACGTGCGGCTCATCAGCAGCCGCAACCTGTTGGTCAGTCAGGCGGCATTGAGCGGTGAATCGCTGCCGCTGGAAAAGTATGCCGTGGCGCAGGCTGTCGCACAGTCGCAGGACGAACAGGCGTTGTTAAGCCAGCCCGGCATCTGCCTGATGGGCACGCACGTGGTCAGCGGATCGGCGACTGCGCTGGTGGTGGCTACCGGCAACCAGACCTGGTATGGCGGTCTGGCAAGTGCGGTGCTGACTAACAAACCGAAAACGGCTTTTGAGCACGGCGTTAACAGCGTCAGCAAACTGTTAATCCGCTTTATGCTGGTGATGGTGCCGGTGGTGTTTGTGATCAACGGCGCGGTGCATCATGACTGGAGCGATGCGCTGATGTTTTCCCTGGCGGTGGCGGTGGGCCTGACGCCGGAAATGCTGCCGATGATCGTTAGCGTCAACCTGGCAAAAGGCGCCATCATGCTGTCGCGGCGTAAAGTGGTGGTGCGCCGACTGAACGCTATACAGAATTTCGGCGCGATGGACGTGCTCTGTACCGATAAAACCGGCACCCTGACGCAGGACAACATCGTACTGGATCGCTGTCTGAACAGCGTGGGTCAGCCCGATGCGCGCGTGGCGCAGCTGGCGTTGCTCAACAGCTTTTATCAGAGCGGTGCTAAAAATATGATGGACCGCGCCATTTTGCGCCTTGCGGATGCGCCGCACGCCAGCGAGAGGCTCCAGCGTTATCACAAAGTGGATGAGTTGCCGTTTGATTTTGAGCGGCGGCGGCTTTCGGTGCTGCTGGCCGATGGAGAGCAGCACCGCCTGATCTGCAAGGGCGCGGTGGATGAGATGCTGGCGGTGGCCACCCGCGTGCAGTGCGGCGAACGATCGCTGGCGCTGGATGACGCGCGCATTGCCGCTTTGCAGCAGCAGGTGAGCCAGCTGAACGCTGAGGGTTTTCGCGTACTGTTGATCGGCGAACGTACGCTGAGTCAGGCTCATGGTCTGGCGTTGACCGCCGACGCCGAGCGCGATCTGACGATTGTTGGTCTGCTGACCTTTTTCGATCCCGCTAAAGAGAGCGCCGCCGCGGCGATCCGCGCGCTGCATCAGCACGGCGTCAGCGTCAAGGTGCTGACCGGCGACAACGCCATTATCTCAGCCAAAATCTGTCGTGATGTTGGACTGCAGGTTGATGAGGCGCTGCGCGGCAGTGACATCGATGCGCTGGACGATGCCAGCCTGGCGCAGGCGGTGGAGCGTCGTACGCTGTTTTGTCAGCTGACGCCACGGCAGAAAACGCGCGTGGTGCAGGCGTTGCAGCAGAATCGCCATACCGTCGGCTTTCTCGGCGATGGCATCAACGATGCGCCCGCATTGCGCTGCGCCGATATCGGCATTTCAGTAGACACCGCCACCGACATTGCAAAGGAATCGGCGGATATCATTTTGCTGGAAAAAAGCCTGCTGGTGCTGGAGGAGGGCGTGCTGCTGGGACGGCAGACGTTTGGTAATATCATCAAGTATCTGAACATGACCGCCAGCTCCAACTTTGGCAATGTTTTTTCCGTGCTGGTGGCCAGCGCCTTTTTACCTTTTTTGCCGATGCTGGCGATTCAGCTGCTGATTCAGAACCTGCTGTACGATATTTCACAAATGTCGCTGCCGTGGGATGGCATGGATGCGGAATTTCTAGCTCAGCCGCGGCAGTGGGATGCTAAAAACATTGGCCGCTTTATGCTCTTTATGGGGCCGACTTCGTCGCTGTTTGATATCGCCACCTGGGGCGTGATGTGGTTTGTGTTCGCCGCCAACGCGCCCGCGCATCAGTCGCTGTTTCAGTCAGGCTGGTTTATTGAAGGGCTGCTGTCGCAAACGCTGGTGGTGCATATGCTGCGCACGCGACGGATCCCTTTTCTGCAGAACTGCGCCAGCTGGCCGGTGGTGATCATGACGTTGCTGATTGTGGCGGTGGGCATCGGCATACCCTTTTCGCCGTTTGCCGCTGCGGTAGGCATGGTGGCATTGCCGCCCGCTTACTTCCTCTGGCTAGTGGCGATTTTGGTGGGCTACTGCGTGGTAGCGCAGGGTGCGAAGCAGCTGTACATCCGCCGCTTTGGCCAGTGGTTTTGACGCCCAGGGCATAAAAAAAGGCGAGCGGTCAGCTGACCGCTCGCCCGTTACACGCTGCCGTGATTATTTGGCAGGAATCGCCTTCAGCAGGGCGGTCAGCAGCTGCCAGTACAGGCCAACGCTGGCGATGTGCACCTGCTCATCCGGCGAATGCGGACCGGTGATGGTCGGGCCAATCGACACCATATCCATATTCGGATATGGCTTCTTGAACAGACCGCACTCCAGACCGGCATGAATCACCTGAATGTTTGGCGTTTTACCAAACAGTGACTGGTAGGTTTCCCGCACCAGCGCCATCACCGGCGAGCTGGCGTCAGGCTGCCAGCCAGGATAGCCGCCTTTTGCTGCGCCGTGCGCACCGGCCAGTTCGGCCAGCGAGGTCAGCGTTTCAACCACATACTCTTTACCGCTGTCGATCAGCGAACGGATCAGGCAGATGATTTCAGCCTGCTGATCGTTGATCGACACCACGCCGACGTTCAGCGAGGTTTCGACCACGCCTTTTACCACGTCAGAATTGCGGATCACGCCGTTCGGCGTGCTGTTCAGCAGCGCGATAAAACGATCGCGGCTGTTGGCCGTTAGCGCCTGGCCGTTATGCGCCAGCGGTTCGGTTTGCAGATTGACGTTTTTATCTTTGTCGCTCAGTTCGTTCTGCAGCGTGGTGAGATAGGCCATCGCCGCTGATTTCAGCGCGTCGACTTTCGCAGCCGGTACTGCCAGCGTGGCAAAAGCTTCACGCGGAATGGCGTTGCGCAGCGTGCCGCCGGTAAATTCAATCAGGCGCAGATCGAGATCGCGAGCGTGCGCCGCGAGGAAACGCGCCAGCAGCTTGTTGGCATTGCCGAGGCCAACGTGAATATCGCAGCCGGAGTGGCCGCCTTTCAGGCCTTTCAGCGTCAGACGCAGGGTTTCGTAATCGGCTGGCACGGCTTCCCGCTCAACCGGCAGCGTGGTGATAAAATCAACGCCGCCCGCGCAGCCCATATAGACTTCGCCCTCTTCTTCGGAATCGGTATTGACCAGGATTTCCGCCTGCAGCCAGTTGGCCTGCAGACCGAAAGCTCCATCCATACCGGACTCTTCGGTCATGGTCAGCAGCACTTCCAGCGGGCCGTGCTCGACGGTTTTGTCAGCCAGTACCGCCAGCGCCGAGGCCATACCGATGCCGTTGTCGGCGCCCAGCGTGGTGCCGCGCGCTTTCACCCATTCGCCATCAACATAAGGCTGAATCGGATCAGTGGTGAAATCGTGAACGGTATCGTTGTTCTTCTGCGGCACCATATCAAGGTGCGCCTGCAGCGCGACCGGCTTGCGGTTTTCCAGTCCGGCGGTGGCAGGCTTGCGAATCAGGATGTTGCCTACGGCATCGCGCTCGCACCAAAAACCTTGCTCTTTTGCCCAGCTGACGATGTGTTCTGCCAGCGCTTCTTCATGATAAGAAGGGTGGGGAATCGAACAGATTTTAGCGAAAATATCCCACAGCGGCTGTGGCGAGAGTTGAGAGAGTTCAGACACGACAAATCTCCTGTGTCGGTGGGGAGCAGTTATTGCCCGCACGCGTTGGTTCCAGTGAAAGATCGCCGCCAGCACTGCTGACGTGATGGCCTGAGAATATCACCCTTTATTGCAGGGTGCGTTATCCACAGGCGCTAAAATCAGCCGTCCGGGCTGGTTTTTAATGATTATCATCCTTATAATCTCGCGCAACCTTTTCCCATTGCACATTTTTTAAGCCAATAACATTGGCCGGGATATCTTTATATGAGCGAAAAATACGTCGTCACCTGGGACATGCTCCAGATTCATGCCCGCAAGCTGGCACAGCGTCTGCTGCCGGTTGAGCAGTGGACCGGTATTATTGCGGTTAGCCGCGGCGGCCTGGTGCCAGCTTCATTACTGGCGCGCGAATTGGGTATTCGTCACGTCGATACCGTCTGCATCTCCAGCTATGACCACGATCACCAGCGTCAGATGAAAGTCCTGAAGCGCGCCGAAGGCGATGGCGAAGGCTTTATCGTGATTGATGACCTGGTGGATACCGGCGGCACCGCGCAGGCGATCCGCGACATGTATCCAAAAGCACGTTTCGTCACCATTTTCGCTAAACCGGCCGGTCGCCCGCTGGTAGACGACTATGTGGTCGATATTCCGCAAAATACCTGGATTGAGCAACCGTGGGACATGGGCGTGGTTTATATTCCGCCAATTGTGCAAAAGTGATTGATCTGTCACATACAACGCCCGGTTATCCGGGCGTTGTTGTTTCTGCGGGTCGCGCCATTGCGGGAGCTACAGTAAACTTGTGCATCGTCCCATCCCCAGGAGAAGGCCACAATGAGTGCAAAGAACCTGAGCGAAGAGTTATTCAAGCCGCGATTTAAACATCCTGAAACCTCGGCGCTGGTGCGTCATCGCACCGGACAAACCGTTGCCGTGCACTCCACGCTGGACGGTGAAAACCCGGTCGGCTGGTATCGCATGATCAACCGCATTATGTGGGCATGGCGCGGGCTGTCATTGCTGGAGATCAGTGAAGTGATGGCGCGCATTGCGGTCAGTCAGGCAGAACGCACCGATCCCACCCGGCTTGATACGGTAATCGGCTTTCGCAACGGCAACTGGATTTACGAATGGTCACGCCAGGCGGGCATCTGGCAGCAGCAGGCGCTGGATTCTGCGGATGAGGACGCCGGTCAGTTTTGGCTACGTGCCGCACATCTGTACAGCCTGGCCGCATATCCGCACATCAAAGGCGACGAACTGGCTGAGCAGGCAGAAGCGCTGGCCAATCGCGCCTATGAAGAGGCGACGCGGCGCCTGCCGGGCGAGCTAAAAGCGCTGGAGTTTCCCATTCCCGACGGCAGTCCGATCACCGGTTTTTTGCACATGCCCGCCAACGTCGACGCGCCTTATCCGGTGGTATTGATGTGCGGTGGCCTGGATGCGTTGCAAAGTGACCATTATCGCTTCTTCCATGACTATCTCGCGCCGCGTGGCATCGCCATGCTGACCGTCGATATGCCCTCGGTGGGCTTCTCCTCAAAATATAAACTGACCCAGGACAGCAGTTTTCTGCATCAGCACGTGCTGCGCGGCCTGGAAACGGTGCCGTGGGTGGACCACACGCGCGTGGTCGCCTTTGGCTTCCGCTTTGGTGCCAACGTGGCGGTGCGCCTCGGCTATCTGGAGTCGGCGCGGCTGCGCGGCGTTGCCTGTCTCGGCCCCATCGTGCACAGCCTGCTTACCGAAAGTCAGCGTCAGGATCGCGTGCCGGAAATGTACATGGATATGCTCGCCAGCCGTCTCGGCATGACCAGCGCTACCAGCAGCGCGTTACGCACCGAGTTGGGTCGCTACTCGTTGAAAATGCAGGGGCTGCTGGGACGGCGCACGCCGGTGCCGATGCTTTCCGGCTACTGGCAAAACGATCCGTTCAGCCCGGAAGAAGATTCGCGACTGATTGCGCGATCCTCCGCCGAGGGACAACTGCTGTCGGTGACCTTCTCGCCGGTAATGAAAAGTTTCGATCAGGCACTGCTGAAGATCTGCGACTGGATTGAGAAACGTCTGGCAAGATGATTTGCTATTATTCAATACTTTGCTATAACAAAATCCTCATCTATGGAGGTTAAACCATGACGTTACCGAGTGGACATCCGAAGAGTCGGCTGATGAAGCGCTTTACCGCGCTGGGGCCCTATATTCGTGAACAGAAATGCGAAAACGAACGCTTCTTCTTTGATTGCCTGGCGGTTTGCGTCAATGTTAAACCGGCACCGGAAAGCCGCGAGTTTTGGGGATGGTGGATGGAGCTGGAGGCGCACGCCGATCACTTCACCTACGAGTACTATTTCGGCCTGTTTGATAAAGAGGGCAACTGGAAGCCATCTGCCATCAAAGGGAAAGAAAACAACGAGAAGCTGGAAGAGACGCTGCGTAAATTCCACGATCGTTTAAAAGCGCTGCTGACCGAAATGGAACTCGATCTGCGCCCGGCGAAAGATTTTGCTGACGAGCCGGTGAAACTGACCGCCTGATCGCGGTAAAAAGCAGGCAGAAAAAAGGCTGGAACAGATTCCAGCCTTTTTTGTTTTTGTCATGCGGCGGTGAGCTTCCCGCTACGGCATCAGAACTGGTAGGTTACGCCCACCGCGACGATATCGTCGGTGTTGCGCGCCAGCGTGTTGTCGTCATCCAGCAGGTTAATTTTGTAATCCACAAAGGCGGACATGTTTTTGTTGAAGTAGTACGTTGCACCGACGTCAGCAAACTTGGTGTAATCCGCGTCGCCCACGCCGCCTTCGATATCCTTAACTTTACTCTGCACGTAAGCCAGCGACGGACGCAGACCAAAATCGAACTGATACTGGGCAACAATTTCGATGTTCTGCAGTTTGTTGGCATAACCGCTGACCGCTACGTTATTGCCGCCAACCTGTGCGGTGCCGCTGATCGGGTTCATGTTGCGGGTTTCCGCATAGTTAGCCGCCAGATAGACGCCATCTTTGTCATATTTCAGGCCGGTTGCCCAGGCTTCCGCGGTATCGCCCTGACCAAATGCGCTGTTTTTCTGCGCCACGGTGCGGTTAGAGGAAGAGACCGCGCCCTTGATGCTCAGGCCATCAATGATTTTATAGGAGATCGAGCCCGCCATGCCGTCGCCGTTGGAGGCGTTATTGCTGCGGCCGCTGCTTTCGTTTTTGCCCTGATACTGCAAGGCGACGTCAAGGCCGTCGATCAGGCCAAAGAAGTTGGTGTTACGCCAGGTGGCCACGCCGTTGGTGCGCGTCAGCATATAGACGTCGGCTGAGGTGTACGCGGTGGCACCGAACTCCGGCATCATATCGGTGATCGCTTCTACGTCATAAATCAGACCATAGTTGCGACCGTAATCGATGGAGCCAAAGTCGCTGAACTTAATCCCGGCAAAGCCAAGGCGGGTTTTGTTACCCGTGTTGGCATCGCTGCCTTCAGAGTTGTTGGCGTTGTACTGGTATTCCCACTGGCCGTAGCCGGTCATCATATCGTTGATCTGGGTCTGGCCTTTAAAGCCGATACGCACATAGGTTTTGTCTGTGTTGTTGCTGGCGTTGGTGTCGGCATCGCTCATGTAACGCATCGCTTTCACTTTGCCGTAGAAGTCGAGACGGTTGCCATCTTTGTTATAAACCTCAGCGGCCTGTGATGATGCAGACGCCAGCAGCGCAGTGATAGTTAATGCCAGTACGCGTTTGTTCATTTGTTACAATCCCAATGAGTAAAAATAATTTTTGCCGTGATCGGCTTTATAAAGGCGAGGCAATTTTTACCTGTAAGAGGTGAAGTTTTTATGACAATTTCACGCATTTCTGGTGAATGGCGAACTTTTGGTCTACGCCGCTGTCCCGGGTTTTTTGTGCTTTTCCCGGCGCGAGAGTTGGTTTCCTGATCGACTCCTGTTTAAATATTCGATTCTTCAAATTCACTAACGGCAGGACAGCATGAGCGGCAGCCAAACCCTGGTGGTAAAACTGGGGACCAGCGTACTTACTGGCGGATCGCGTCGGTTAAATCGCGCGCATATCGTGGAACTGGTTCGTCAGTGTGCGCAGCAGCACGCGGCGGGACATCGCATTATTATTGTCACCTCTGGCGCCATGGCGGCGGGGCGCGAACACCTTGGCTACCCGGAACTGCCGCCGACTATCGCCTCTAAACAGCTGCTGGCTGCCGTTGGCCAGAGCCGGTTGATCCAGCTGTGGGAGCAACTCTTCTCCATCTACGGCATTCACATCGGCCAGATGCTGCTGACCCGCGCCGACCTTGAAGATCGCGAGCGTTTTCTCAATGCACGCGACACGCTGCGTGCACTGCTCGATAACCACATTGTGCCGGTGATCAACGAGAACGACGCGGTGGCGACCGCAGAAATTAAGGTCGGTGACAACGATAACCTGTCGGCGCTGGCGGCGATTCTCGGCGGAGCCGACAAGCTGCTGCTGCTAACCGATCAGCAAGGGCTGTTTACCGCCGATCCACGCGACAACCCGCAGGCCGAGCTGATTACCGACGTGCACGGCATTGATGATGCGCTGCGCACCATTGCGGGCGGCAGCGTGTCCGGGCTGGGCACCGGCGGCATGGCGACCAAGCTGCAGGCGGCGGATATTGCCTGCCGCGCCGGCGTGGATGTCATTATCGCGGCTGGCAGCAAGCCGGGCGTGATCGCCGAGGTGATTGCCGGTACGCCAGTCGGCACCCGTTTCCATGCGTTGCAAACGCCGCTGGAAAATCGCAAGCGCTGGATTTTTGGTGCGCCGCCTGCCGGTGAGCTGATCGTCGACGACGGCGCGCTGGCGGCGATTCTTGAGCGCGGCAGCTCGTTGTTGCCCAAGGGTATTCGTACCATTCACGGTAATTTTTCACGTGGTGAAGTGATCCGCATTCGCAGCCTCGATGGCCGCGACATTGCGCACGGTGTTTCACGCTATAACAGCGATGCGATGCGCATGATCGCCGGACATCACAGTCAGCAAATCAGCGACATTCTCGGTTATGAATATGGTCCGGTTGCCGTTCATCGGGACGATCTGATTGTCAGCTAAGGAGGCGTAATGCTTGAGGAAATGGGAAAGGCGGCGCGTGCCGCATCGTATCAGCTGGCAGAATTAACCACCCAGCAAAAAAATCAGGTGCTGCAAAGTATCGCCGATCGCCTGGAAGTGGAGAGCGCGGCGATTCTGGCTGCTAACGCAGAGGATGTGGCGGACGCCCGGCACAATGGCATGGGCGACGCGTTGCTGGATCGATTAACCCTGAATTCGCAACGTTTGAAAGGCATCGCCGATGACGTGCGCAAGGTCTGTTCTCTGGCCGACCCGGTCGGGCAACTGATCGATGGCGGCCAGCTCGACAGCGGCTTGCGCATTGAGCGTCGCCGCGTGCCGCTCGGCGTGGTGGGCGTGATCTATGAGGCGCGGCCCAACGTCACCGTTGATGTTGCGTCGCTCTGTTTGAAAACCGGCAATGCGGTGATCCTGCGCGGCGGTAAAGAGACGCATCGTACCAATGCCGCCACGGTGAAGGTGATCCAGAATGCTCTGCTGACGCACGGCTTACCGGCGGGCGCGGTACAGGCGATCGACAATCCCGATCGCGCGCTGGTTAATGAACTGCTGAAGCTCGACCGCTATGTCGATATGCTGATTCCACGCGGCGGCGCTGGCTTACACAAGCTGTGTCGCGAGCACTCAACCATTCCGGTGATCACCGGCGGCATCGGCGTTTGCCATACCTATGTCGATCCCGGCGTTGATTTCAGTGATGCGCTGACGGTAATCATCAGCGCCAAAAAGCAGCGTCCGAGCGCCTGTAACTCGCTGGAAACCCTGCTGGTTCATCAGGAGATTGCCGCCACGTTTCTGCCGCTGCTCAGCCAGCGCGCCGCCGACGAAGGCATTACGTTGCACGCCGATGCCAATGCACTGGCGCTTTTGCAGCGCGGTCCGGCGGCCGTGAGCTTGATCCAGCCGCATGAATATGATGATGAATGGCTGTCGCTCGATCTTAATGTCAAGGTGGTGGCTGACTTAGCCGCTGCGGTTGATCATATCCGTGAGCACGGCACGCAGCACTCCGACGCGATTTTAACCCGCGATCAGCAGGCAGCGAATCGTTTCGTCAATCAGGTGGACTCGTCTGCGGTTTACGTCAACGCCAGCACGCGTTTTACCGACGGCGGGGAATTTGGTCTTGGTGCAGAAGTGGCGGTCAGTACGCAAAAGCTGCATGCCCGTGGCCCAATGGGGCTGGAGGCGTTAACCACCTACAAATGGATCGCCTGGGGCGATAACACTATCCGCGCATGACAAGCATAAAAACGGGCAGTGAATTGCCCGTTTTTTTTGCCAAAAAAACGAACATTTCAGATCCAGTCATTAGCAGAGCGTTACGCGTTCTCCTCCGTTAAGATTTTTCCTGCTTTGTGGTTTATATGGCATCTCTTTTTTTCTTTCGGCTCGCGCCTTGTAAAATGCTGTCGATGTTCAGCCAGCGCTTCCCGTCCGTGCTTTGTCCTGATATTCAACGCGTCTCTGCGCCGGGTAAAACCTGGCGTGCTGCTTTTCCGTTGCGATTTTTCTCATCTCTGAGTCAGGTCAATTCAGGGTAAACCACATAATTACCTCAGGTGATGCTTAATAAATTCTTTTGGGTAGCCAACCGACGGTAATATAAAATGAACTGGTAGCAAAAAATCAGAAATAACAGTAAGCATTTCTTCATGGCAGAAAAATAACTAATGGTTAAAAGAGAGTGTTCTAAACAAGCCTTTACTGCCAGACTGATTGCCGCCTGTGAGAGTGCAGGTGTTAGCGGTCATGGACGAAACAAACAGGTTGCTGATGCATTGCAGAAGCAGGGGTGTAAAATTTCCACACCGGGAGTATGGAAATGGTTTCATGGTCAGGCGATACCTGATGCGACAAATATACTCGCCCTGAGCCAGCTGCTGGGCGTACGCGCCGAGTGGCTGGAATATGGCGCCGGTAATGTGACCGCCGATGGCGAAGCCAACCACCTTTTCCGCGGCATCGGCAAGGGGACTTACCGGGTTGAAGTACTCGACTTCACGATCAATCTGCCGGGCAGTGCACACCCGCGCGACGAGTTCGTGGAAACCATCACCGCCATTGAGTATGGCATGGATGAAGCACGGGTGCTGTTTAACGGCCGACCTGCTGAAAGCATCCGGCTGATCGCCATCAACAGTGATGCCATGTCCGGCACCTTCGAGCCGCGCGATCAAATCTTCGTCGACATCAGCATCCAGCTGTTTGATGGCGATGGCATCTACATTTTCACCCTCGACGATCAACTCTATCTGAAACGTTTGCAGCAGCAGCACCGCAAGCTCGCAGTGATCTCAGATAACAAGCGTTATGAAACCTGGTATCTCACACGCGAAGAGGCTCAGGGCATGCAGGTGCATGCAAAAGTCATCATGAGTCAGCCACGCGCCTATCAATTCCTTGGTTAATTTCCGGGTAAAACCGGAGATTTGCGCCACTTTCCGCCCGTTTTTTCCCTCGGATAAAAATAAAGTTTCCCAAAGATCATAAGGTTAACCGCTAGTGAATAAAAAATTAACTTTTGGTTGTTGATAAATCATAAGTGCCAGTTAATAATTTGCACATGGAAGACGTCATACCGCTACACGGACTGTACTGCTCTTAAACAATTCAGGCGCTGCACAAGCGCAACACTAAGCCAAACCAAAAGCGAATAAGCTTTGGGATGGGGTGGATGCGCATAGGTAGCGTCGGTAAACGCTCATTTTCTGTCTGACGAAAAATGCATCCTGATTGTTAACGCAGTCAGGATCTTTTTTTGTGAGCGAAATATGCGCCTGAGCTGTCCAGTTTCCGGATACGAGCGCATGCCATCCCATCGCCAAAGACTCATTCACAGGAGGAGTTATGGCGATAATCAGTTATGGCAAATCAACTTTCATTGGCAACGCTCGTTCCCGGCGCCACAATCGGCGGCAGGCGATGAGTCAGCTTAAACAGAGCATCGATCTCGCATTTTGTCTGGAGGCACCCCCCGAACCGCTGCGTAAGGCAGAGCAAATCTGCAAGCGCAAATCCCTGAGCCGTGTGCAACGCGCCGTTGCGCAAATTGTCCCCCGAGCCCGTACCGAAGCCAGTTTTGATAACTGCTGCTTACCGCATGTTTACCTCTATGCGGTCAGTGACGATCGTGAAAAAGCGGGCGCGGATTATCTTGCAACCCCCGCACGTCAGCATTGCCGTTAAGAGGCACCCGTCTCTATTTTTAAACGGTAGTAATTTGCAAAAAACTCCTGCGTTTAAAACTTCAGCATTGCTGATGTTTAACTGCCTGTCATCGCCAGGTTCTGTCAGGCTTATTAATCAATATTGTTCATTTTTTTATCATTCACCGTGCATGTCAGAGAGGTGACGTTATGAGTCAGATCATTCCCATTTTAAATTTTGAAGAAGGCTATGTGGACGCGCCTTATCTGGACACGCAGGGATTTCCAACCGTGGCGGGCGGTATCCGCATTGGGCCGAAAGGCGCGTCGTTATCTAACTATTCATTCCGCGTACCTCGCCAGGTGGGCGACATCTGGAAGCACTGCATTCTGGAGAGCAAAGCATCAGAAATGGAAAAGCGTCCGGTGCTGAGCCAGGCGCTGGCGCAGTGCAACGAACCGCGACGTGATGTGCTGTACAGCATGGCTTACCAGCTGGGCGTCGATGGCCTGGCGGCGTTTAACGAAACGTTGAAAATGGTCGCCGCCGGTGATTTCAGCGGCGCGGCCAACGGCATGCTGAACAGCCTGTGGGCGCGACAGACGCCCGGGCGGGCGCGGCGCCATGCCGAAGTGATGCGCACCGGCACCTATGATGTTTACAAGGGGTTGTTATGATTTACGTTTATTTTGTTGTGCCGGTGATTTTGCTGATCGTCACGGTGATATTGCTGCAACGATTCACTACGCTGGAGTTCGTTTCTCACGCCAAACTGCTGTTCAGAACCTGGTCGGTATGGCTCGGTTCGCTGGGCTCAGCGCTCAGCGCCTGGGCGCAATCTTTCCCCGATGCAGCAATGAGCGGCTGGCAGGCGCTGCCCGAGGACATCAAATCCTATCTGCCGCATAACTATCTCGGTTTTATTGGCGCCTTTATGGTCGCCATGGCGGTGATTGCACAGTTTGTCCGTCAAAAAAATCTGGTGCAGCGCAAAGATGACTTGCAGACGCAAAGCAAAACCAGCACGAACAGCACCACCGTCAGTACAACCAACAGCAACACCACCAGCAACGCCACCACCAGCAACGGTAATGGTCAGTAGAGAGGCTAAATCATGAGCGTAATAACCGCATTATTAGGTGGCAGCTGGCAATGGCTGGCCGGTCTGGCAGCGCTGGTCGCGGCGCTGTTTGCCAGCTACGTCGGCGGCCACAAGATTGGCAAAACCAAAGAGCGCGCGCGGGCCGATATTGCCGCGGCCCGTAAGGAGTCTGCGCAGATCTCTGCCGTCGCCAAACAACAACAACAGAACCGTGAGGAGGCTAACCGTGTACAAAACACGAATAACGGGCTTGATGATGCTGCTGCTCGTGACAAGCTGCAGCAGTCAAACTACCACCAATCCTGAACCGGTCGCGCTGACCGATTCATCCTGTTCGCTTTTTTCCCCGATTATCACCCACGGCGACGATGCCCGCGTGCTGGATATCCGCACTATCAGAGCGATTAACGCCCACAACGATTTGTGGGATTCGCTCTGTCACGCACCTGCCGCCAAATAACCTTGTTTAACCCTCTATCTGGCCTCTGCTTCGCAGGGGCTTTTTTATGCCAGTGTTCCTGAGGAGGAATATATGATTGAAGTGAATTCTTTTGCCGAACTGAGAACAACCGTACCTGCCAAACAGGGTGATGTTGCAACCTTAAAACGTTACTACGCTGGCGATAACACCTTTCGTGGGGGCGGTGAATTCGTTGCTTTTACCTTTACCGGCAACAGTCCGTATCCGGATAATGGGGGTACCGTTGCCGTGGGCACCAACTATTTTTGGCGGCGTACCATCAACGATCCGGCACTGATCAATGTGCTGCACTTTGGCGCACGTGCCAACGGCACCACTGACGATAACGATGCCGTTATGCGTTATTTGAACTGGGCACGCACATGGAATACGGAAGTGAACGGGCTGCCGATCCGCTTCCCGGCGGGCAAGTATTTGATCTCGCCGATCGATACCAGCGCCACCGAGTTTGGCTTCTTCGGCCTGTATGGCGATGATGTCGAGTTGGGTGCGGTACCACGCACCACGATCATATCGACCAAAAGTGACCAGCCGGTATTCAAGATCAAGGCGCGGCGAACGGCCATCCGCGGTATCGCCTGGAACGGCCAGGCGTCAGCCGACATCAACACCAATACCGCGGCCATTGCCGCTTCTATGTGTACCAATGCACAGCCGTTCCTGGAAAACATTATTACGCAAGGCCAGTCGACCAATGTCACCTGCTTCAAGGCGCAAAATGCTGGCGGCACGGTGTTCAAGCTGATCGATACCTTTGACAGTAAATTTGACCAAATCTATACCGGTAACACCTTTGGCCGCGTCTTTGATGTGGGCTGGTCAGATTCGCCCGGCGGCGGCTGGAACCACTCGACGGCGATTGAGATCACCAACTCGAATTTCCAGAGTGGCTATGGCGACGCCACGCTGTATATGCCGCGCATGACGCAGGGGCTAATCAGCAACGTCTGGATTGAGCGTACCCGTTACCCGGGTAACCTGTCAGAAGGGCAGTGGAAAATTCAGGTATTCAACCTGGAAGGCTGTTCCAATCCGCTGAATCTCGACAACAGTCGCGTCCTGATGAGCCAGATCAACCTGCAGGCAGGTGCCAAACTCTCCACCGCAATGTCGTCACCGCGCTGGTTATCGGGTTATGAGTATGGCTGGCGTCGTGATGAGAACTTCGGCACGCAATTAACCGGTTCGCTGCGCGTCGGCCATTTCTCAGGCTACCGTCTCAATAACAGCACCGATACCGATAACTGGTACCGCGTGGGGGCATTTAACTTCCCGATCGCTAACCAACAGTGGGTGGCCGAATTTATCGGCCGGGCAAGCACCGCCGATCCATCAGGCACGGCAGGCAGCCCAACCGCCACGGTATCAACCGGCGTAACGGAAATAAACCTGCAGCGCGGCAGCTCGGTATGGGTGGATATGTTCCATCGCGGATCGCCTGCCATTATTGATGCCCGTTATAACCGACAGGGCGTCGATTTTGTTGAGCTGTGGGTAAAGCTCAAAGCGGGCAGCGGCGACACCATGTTCAACCTGAAAACCACCGGACCTACGCGCTTTGACGCGGGCGTCTGTTCGCAGTTTTCGCCAGACTTTTCACTGATTACTGACCTGACCAAACTGGGGCCAACGAAACCGCAGATGCGTTTCGCGCTGCATAACGGCCTGGCCGGTATCGGTGCCAATGAGAAAGGCGTGTTGACCCTGGCTACCGCCGTCGCGGCAAAACCGGTCAATGCCACGACGCCGGGCGGTTATATCACCGTCAATATCAACGGTGTTGACCATAAACTCGCGTATTACGACTAGATCGACCCTGATTAGATAAAGCTTGTTGGTGGAACAGGTCATTTGACCGGCGAGGCTGCGGCCTCGCTTTTTTTTTGCCTGCCGATCCTGCCGATAAAAGCAGCGGTCGCGCCACGACAGCTTGACTCATTTCACGATTTTTCATAATTTATCGCCCCGCAGTACCTTCCCGACGCCGATATAGCTCAGTTGGTAGAGCAGCGCATTCGTAATGCGAAGGTCGGAGGTTCGACTCCTCTTATCGGCACCATCTTCTTATATTCCTTTATCTCATTCCGTTTTTCCGTTCTCATACTCCCTTTTATAGCCATTCAGTCGGGCTCCCCGATGACGATCTTGCCTTCAGAGAATCCCGACCGCAGTTTAAATCAACCCAAAGTAATGACGCAGCCCGTAAAGCCCCCACCAGATTGCTGATGCGCCCAGATAGACAAAACAGCCCCAATAGGCGATGGGTTCACGCTGAGTGCGTAATTTAGGTAAAAATGCAAAAAGGTACGCCGCGGCGGCAATAAGTGAGATGAAGTACCAATATTTCATGCCGTTCCTCCTGAATGCTGCTCCAGTAACAAGATGAATAATAAAGATAGTGTCTTTGTTCGGGAGATTCATGCGAAGCGGCAGGTGTCACGAGCAGGGCAGGAAACAGAGGAAAACTCCCGGCGCGGAGCCGGGAGAGAGGAGAATTACGCGCCAGGCGGTAGCCGACCTTCTTCGATGAAATCTTCATCCAGCTCGTCGGTGTTAGCCTGGTTATCACGGCCAGAGAGCAGGTTCCAGCAGGCGATAAACAGCGCTGCGATCAGCGGGCCAACCACAAAACCGTTGATGCCGTAGATTTCCATGCCGCCAAGGGTAGCAATCAAAATAAGGTAATCGGGCATTTTGGTGTCTTTGCCGACCAGCAGCGGACGCAGCAGGTTATCCGCGAGGCCCACGACCACCACAAAGAAGCCCACCAGAAACAGACCCTGCCACAGCATGCCGGAAACGAAGAAATAGACCGCAGCCGGTACCCAGATAATGGCTGAACCCACCGCTGGAATCAGTGACAGGAACGCCATCAATGCGCCCCACAGCAAACAGCCCTCGATGTCGACAATGTAGAATGCCAGCCCGCCTAATACCCCCTGGACGATACCGACCACCACGGTGCCTTTGACCGTCGCCCGCGACACCGCCGCGAACTTTACCAGCAGGTGATGCTTCATAAATTTTGACAGCGGCAGCGATTCCATCATCAGGCTGACCAGCCAGGCGCCATCTTTCAGCAGGAAAAACAGCAGATAGAGCATCACGCCGAAACCGACCACAAAGCTAAAAGTGCCTTTGCCGATCAGAAACGCACTGCCGGCAAGATACTGGCTACCGCGTAACGCCACATCAGACAGCTTCTTCTGAATTTCAGTTGCGCTGTTCAGGTGCTGTTCGGAGAGAAAGCTACGCGCCCAGCCCGGCAGGTGATGTGTAACCTGATTCAGCACCGTGGGCAGCGGCGTATTGTTCGCCTGCAGCTTGGTGTAAATGATATTAAATTCCATAGCCAGCGAAGAAGCGACGACGGCCAACGGCGTAAACACAATCAGGCAGATGATCAGAATAGTCACCAGCGACGCTGCACCATTGCGATCGCCCATCGCTTCACGGAGTTTGGTTTTCAGCGGATAGAAGATCACCGCCAAAATGGCAGCCCATAAAATCGCTGAAAAATAGGGGCTTAACACATCAAAGAAAGCCCAGGTAACAATCGCAAGCAGCAGGATGAAGAATCCCTTGGAGAGGCCTTTAAATTTCATTTTTTTCCCTAAATACCGATAACAGTGATCGCGCTGCATCTATAAGCGGATCGGTACGCAGAGAATAGCAAAAATGAGACATTTCTGTCCGCGACGAAAAAATTTATCTGAGTGAGTATTTTGCCAGTCGCCGGTGTCGTTGTGGCCTGGCGTATTAATGGCAGAATGATGATGATTAACGAAGGTACCGAGTGCGCCTGTCGTTTGTGGTAGCCGCTGCGGTGCATAGAACGGCAAGGAGCATGTCTGAACAGCGTAAATGTGATGTGATGGGCAGCAGCTCTCTCTATACGGGCAGGCTTAGGGTATGCAGTCATTTGTGGTGCGCGGCGGGTAATCCCTCGCACAACGAAAGGGTGGCAAAGAGGAAAAAGGGCTTCAGATAACGTGGATGTTGTATCGCTAACATCGCTTTTCCAGCTGATAACTCACGTTATTAAATAGCGTGTTGCGTTATAGTCAGTAATAATTTTTTTCTACATCGTGAGGAAGAAATCGATAATCGCATTTTGACGGCATCTGTGCGGGTATAAGGCCCTGAATGCACTCATCATCAATTAGCGCAGCGACAAAACCTGCTTTTACGCTTTTCTTCCGTTAACTGTCGGAAAACTTATGAATAATATTGCTTGAAGGTGGTGACTTTCTCTGCCTGAAATTATCGGCTTTAATAAGTATCAGCGCACAGTTGTCAGAGCTGGCGGGAGACAAATTCTCAACGAAAGCGTTATCATATAAGCGCACCTTTTTGGCATGAGTTTTTATTAGCACGGAGTTAAAGAGTTATTTTCGATTGATCGCCCGATAATATTAACAATGGTTCCTGAGTAACCATCATTACAGACGTATAGCGTTGCCAACAGGATTGCCATAACGATCATGATGCCACAAGGTAAAAAAGAGATGCGCACACAGGTTCGATAAACAGGCCTTAAGGTAATGATATTATCCCGCTGTAAACAAACGTAATGCAGCATACCGATAGAACGCTGATGACTTGTGCCAAAATTAACGGCGTTTTTTAAACGCTAAATACAGGCTGGCGGTTTATCAGCATCTCCGAAAATCCATAGCCAGGCCGACCGGCTTTAACCGAGGTACAGTGGGCAGCCATTAGGGATGGTAAGTGATGCATTTAGCTGTAATATCCAGCGGGGTGTTAACTATAACGATTTACTCCGCTGACAGCGAGCAGGTTTCACGCAAGGAGGGCAGGGCAGCGTTATAAATAATGCACAGCGCGACAATATTAACGCCGTATGTGCACCAGCAGTTAAGATGGCTGCTGAAGAGGTATTTAAAATTAACTTACTGAATGTGTTTACTATTTTTTTTGCGCTGCCACTCTGTTGCCTGGGGCTTTTTTCCGCCTGTAGCGTGCTGTTGCTGGTCAAACTGCAATTCGCGACGACACAATACCGTCGACACTTATTTACTGGTCAAGATTTCAATAACGCTGATGAAGCCTGTGGCTAAAAGCCATGTTTTTTTGTTCCAGGCAGCACTCACCCCTCAAGTGCGCGAAACCGATGTTTTACCATTCCTGATTCGTGCATATTCTCGCTGGCTGTGACGATAATAACGTGCTGATACAGCCCGTTTATTCTTTCGAATAATCCTGTTTTTTCGCCGCATCAGGCGTGCATAAAATACAGTGTAATAAGGGCAGGGTAATAGTTTTGGCCTTTATGATGCTCTGCTGAATAAATAAAATATCTTATAAAATAAATGCACTTTTTTCATCTAAGAAAAAATTCTCTTCAATGTTAATGTTAACATTTTTTAATGGTGATTTTTGGTTAAATAACTTTTTTTACTCATCTTTTTTTGATTTGTGGGTGCGTCCTGCGGCCTTGTCAAGGCTCAATTCACCTGGTGAAGAATAGATTAAAATAAATAGAATGCTACCTATATGACTCAATACATCTCGCGGTAACAGGCTGTTGCTATCGATATAATAAAAAGAATGTCAACGTTCAATTAAATTAAAATTTATATCTCGGTTTTTTCAGGTAATGGCACGTTTTATATGAGTAGGTATTGACCTTCGGTGAATCTTTTTTCCTGCCGCTCCGTCTGTTTTAATCGATGAAAGAAATTGATTTATGCATTATTTCTTTTGTTAAAACAACGCCGTTATCCACTTTTTTGGTACATAAAGTGCCGCTGGAATCCCATCTGACACTCGCGTGTAATCGTGCAAAACGTTATACTGTATGGATACCCGGTGTATGGGTGTGGGCGCCTTAAGATTGCTAGCGTTATTAATCCAAAACAGGGGTAAGGTCATCGTTGGGAATAATTATTGAGGATACGAAAAATCATGGCGATTAAGCTCACCGAGAAGCAGAAGGAGATTAAACGGATTGTCTATGAATTGACGCGTGCAATTGCGCAGCACAAGTTGCGTCCTGGCACCCGTTTGATTGAGTCGCAGCTCGTTGAATCTCTCTCAGCTAATCGCAATCATGTGCAAAGCGCGCTACAACGTCTGGCGCTGCAGAATATTGTTACTATCGCACCTAACTTTGGCGCGGTCGTTTCAACCCCCTCAAGGCGTGATGCCCGGGAGATTTTTATCGCACGTCAGGCAATTGAGCCAGCGATTGTTGCATTGATTACACCAGAAAAAATTGTTGCCTGGTCAGCGGAGATTCTCGAACAACAGCGTAATGAACGGGCGGTTATCGAACGCCACGATATGCACGATATTGTGTATGAGCTGGATAAATTTCATCTGTTGTTGGCGCGCATCGCGGGTAACAGCGTGCTGGAAAATATCCTGGCTAATTTGTTGGCGCGCAGTGCGCTGGTGATGATGCTTTATCGTCAGTCTGAGGTGATTTTTAGCCACTATGACGAACATAAAGAGATTGTCGATGCACTGCTGAAAGATGACATTGAACGTGCGCAGAAGTTGATGCGTAAGCATCTTATTGAATTACAAAGTTATCTCGATATCAGCGCGCCGTTAGCGGCCAGCGCCAGTAATGATGATAATGATAGTCTCGAGATGAATGGTTAATCACACGGCAAAAAGAGTTTTACCTGTTCTGTAAGCGTTGGCCCAGTGTGTACCGGGCCAGCGTGTGATCACTGAAAAAATATTTCGCCCGATTCTGCTTTAAGAAACTTCCCCTCACCGTCTGAAATCAACACATAGTTGCCACCAATGTAAGTCCAGTGACTGCCGGTTTCCGGCGGCGGTAAATGGCGTTTCTGCCATTCAACGATTTCATATTTTTTGGTGCGGTAAAGATCCGGCACCACATCGCCGTAGGTATAGTGCCGCGAATCGGCATAAAACTCTTTAACGTCATAAGAATGGGGTTGCGGCGCGGGTTGTGCCTGCGCGCTGCTGTCACTGTCCTGCATGACGGGCGGTGCGGGTTGCACCACCGGTTCTTCTGCATATGCCAGCGTGCTCAGCATGATGCTGCTACCCAGTAAAGCAAGCAAAAGCGGCCTGGAAGTGCGCATAGTTTCTCCTGAGTGATCGATATCGGTCGTGATGATGCTCATAAGACACTAAATTAAGCGCAGTAGTTGCAGACGTCATTGAATGAATTGTGAAACTTTGTTGTGAATCGCCTGCCAGGCCTGATGCTCTTCGACCTTCAGCCGTGTCGCCAGAAGCTCAGCTTCATGTTCGGCATAGACGTTGATGCCATTTTCACGCAGTAATCGCGCGGTGAAACCGCTGCCGTTGATGCGCCGCTGCTGAAAACTGCCGTCATACACTTTTTGGCTGCCGCAGGAAGGGCTGCCATCGGTTAGCAACGCAAAACGGCAGCGATGCGCCAGCGCGGTTTGCAGCGCGCGCTGCGCCGCCAGCTGATACATTGCTGTGACATCATTGCCATCAGATTCAAGGAGATGCGCGCCATCGGCCTGAATTTCTGCCGGTAAACGCGGCACCGGCAACCCGGCAGCGATTTCAGGACAGCAGATCACCAGCCTGCCTTCGGCATGCCAGCGCAGGAGATGTGTATTTTTCCAGTATTTGGCGCTGCCGTCATAACGTACGGCGAAGCCGCACAGGCAGGCACTGATCAGAATCTGCTCCATCGTCCCTCTCTTTGTTCTCAACAAGAGTGTGAACGTTCTGGCGCAGGGTGCAATTTTTCAGCACTCAGTTAAAGATAATTAACGAATTTTTAGACTCAGGCGGGCATAAATTCCTGCGCAGCACGACGCAATCGACCGTCGCTCTTCGCCACGCGAAAAGCTTTGTCAGGATCGCCCACCACAAACTCGAAGGTTGGCGAATAGTAGAACGGTAGCCAGCCACCAAAGCTTTCTTCCCATTCCCAGCGCACTGGGCAGGGCCACAGGAGGCCATCGTAAATAATGTAATAGACCCACCGGCCGTTAGGACGACGAGGTTTTAAATTTTTCATGAGATTCACAACAGGACGTTTAGCCAATTAGATTATATTTTGTACGCTTGAGGACAAACATGCAACGTCAGAATGTTCATTAAGTGTTCATTGATCTGTAAAACTTGCTTAACGGTGAACCTCACCACAAATTAGCACCGCGTTCGGGCGTATTTTATGGATGCGTTCAGCCATCTGCTCACAAACAATTTTTGTGGGGTAAATGCGTTCTGAAACGGGTAGAGCATCGCAGGCATCGTTACCACATGCGCTCACTAATAATACAAATCCTATCAACATACTGGCTCCTTTGCCCCCGGTCTCTGTGAGCGGACGTTCGGTATCGTGCTTCCCCTTGATGACTAAAGTATAGCCAAACCGCAGCAATTCGTTTTATACGCTAATTAACTCACTGATAATACGCTTATTTCTACGGGGCCGAATAAACTAAACAGGACCAGCCAACAGCATCGTGACGGGAATGATATTTGCCTGCACAAGCGGATGCGCATCCGCTACAATTCAGGTTTCGCATCTCACATCACAGGACGCTTATGTCGAACGAAATTGCTCATCCTTCCAACAGCCCAAAACAGGCTGCCTTACAGCTGGTTATCGAGCTGGTCCGCGCTGGCAAACTCAGCCCATTGCAGGGCGATGCGGCGAACATGATTTCAATTTATGAACAGTTTAAAACGCACTTTGAAGCTGAAAAGCATAAGAATGCGTCGGAATCAGCGATTTCGTGATGATCTTCCGGGCACCATGCCCGGATGATTTTCTACTGCAGCGAGAAATACCAGGCGGGGAGCAGGGCAATCAGGTTATTCAGCATGTGCAGGAAAATCGGCAGCGCCAGCGTCTTACTGCGCAGGCGTGCATAACACAGGATCAGTGAAAATAGCGTCAGTACCACGGTGGTTTGCCACTGAACATATTGCGTATGCATCATGGCAAACAGCAAAGACGTAAGCAGCATACAGGCGAAGCGGCTACGCGGCGCCCAAAGTAAAAACGCCTGCAGTAAAAATCCCCGAAACAGAATCTCTTCAAAAACCGGTGCCAGCAGCACCGCCGTAAACATCAGAATCAGCATTGAGCTGCTGCCCTGTTGCGCCTGCTCTTCCAGCCAGGCTTCCGGCTGTAAAAACCACGTCTGTGCCAGCATCAACAGCAGTAGAGACCCGATAAACAGCAGCGTATTGGCCGGGCGCAGTTTACCCAGCGGGATATCGTCACGGCGCTGGCAATAAAAACGATAAAGCGGATAGATCACCGCAAATTCAAACAGACAGAGCACCGGCATCAGCAAGCCATCGCTGCGAAGTTCAGCATAGTTTGGGAACAACGTAATCAGGAGCGTGATGGCGTAATAAGCGACAAAACTGCCGAGATAAAACAGCGTCAGAATAAGTCTGTCGGTGCGTGTATTCATAACCGGCCCGGCGATGAGAGGAAAGCGCATAGTAGCAACCTGCATGATCGGTGTCGAGTTAACGCCAGCGAGCCGGGATATTTATCGCTGGCTCTAAATTGTCAGTGTCATTGGCCGATAATTGTTCATTGAAGAGGCATGTTGTTGGCAATTCTGCTGCAGGATGTCCATGTGCCACAGAGCACGTGCTTTTATCGATTGGCGGTGCTTTATGTCATTATTTTCATTTTCTACATCAGCTCAGAGCTTCCAGGTCCAGACCACCAGCCGCACCCTTCGTGTGCTGGTTGCCCTGGTGGCCGGGATATTCGCGTTGTCGGTTATTATGGTGATGACCATTGCGCACCGACAAAACCAGGCGGCGCTCGCACAAGAAAAACTGCTGCTTGATCAGATATGGCGGGCGCAGCAGAAAATCATGCGCACGGATATTCGCGATTACGCCTTTTGGGGAGAAGCCTGGAAGCACCTGCATGTGCATATGGATACCGACTGGGCTTATGCTCAGGAAAACTTTGGCCCCGGTCTCTACAGCGAATACCACTATGAAGGGGCTTTCGTGGTGGATGGGAACAACCAAACGCGCTATGCCGTGATCGATGGCAAGCTCTCCTCCATTCCGATTAGTGCCATGCTGGGAAAATATACCGATGAGTGGCTGGCAGAAGCGCGGCGTCTGAACAGCGTGCCTGATGCACTGGTGCGCAATATCATCATTAATCGTTCGCCCGCTATCGTGGTAATGGCGCCGATTACCACCGGTCAGATGCCTGGCCTGCCGGAAGTCGCTGGGCCGCCGTCGATCATGATTTTTATTAATCGCATGACGCCTGCCAAACTGGCTGCGCTGGGCCATTCCGTGGGCATCGATGAGGCGCGTCTGGCCAGTAATACGCGCGATGCGCAGCTTGAGCCTGCTATCTCTCAGCCTATTGAAAACGGTGAAAAGCTGGTGCTGCGCTGGAAATCCAGCGAGCCAGGTGAAGCGCTGATGCTCTATATTCTGCCGCTGTTATTGTTAACCGCGCTAGTCATCGGTTTTGTCACGCGTCACGTTTCCCGCCAGGCGATGTTCAATGCGCGCCTGTGCGATCAGCGTTTTCAGCAGTTGATCCGCAGTCAGCATGAGTTGGCCAACAGCGAAGCCCGTTTTCGCGATGTGGCGGAAGCCTCTTCCGACTGGATTTGGGAGATCGATCGCAATGGCATGCTGGTTTATCTCTCGGCCCGTTTTACCGATGTGACCGGGCATTCAGTGGTGAGCTGGCTGGGCCGCTCAATTGATGAGCTGTTGCACAGCAAGGTGCAGCCGGTTTCTGAATGGCTGGCCAGGCGTGAGCAGCAGGGGCATCGCTCAGTGCTGCGCTGTAATTTTATCTGCGCGCAGGGCAAACCCCGTATTTGTCGCCTGGTTGCAAACATGGTCGGCTATGTCGATAACATTGAAGGCTATCGTGGCACGGTGTCGGATATTACGCTGGAAGTGGAAGCACAGGCGCGCATCCAGTTTCTGTCGCAGCACGATGTGCTGACCGGCTTGCCCAATCGTCTGCAACTGAAAGAGTTTTTGACCGGGCGATTATCGCACCTGCCGGAGAGCGATCCCCTGGTGATGATCAGTCTGGATCTCGATCGCTTCAAGCCCATTAATGACACCTGGGGCCATGCCGCAGGCGACAAGGTACTCAATGACGTGTCGCTGCGGCTGCAATCCTGTCTCGGAGCTGATGAGCTGGCCGCACGGCTGGGCGGCGACGAATTTATTCTGCTGCTCACCGGCTGTCGCACTCGTGAGCAGATTGAGAAACGCTGCCGGCGGCTGCTTAATGAACTGCAAAGGCCGTTTAATATTGCCGATCAAAGCGTGTTCATCGGTGCCAGCATGGGCATCGCGATGGCGCCTCAGGATGCAGAGCAGCCCGATGAGCTGCTGCGGTTGGCGGATATTGCGCTCTACAAAGCCAAGCAGGGCGGCCGTAATCAATGGATATTTTATTCATGCGAAATGTCAGAGCATTTGATGCAACAGCGCGACATGGCGCGGCATCTTGAATGCGCCATCGCTGAAAACCGTTTACGCCTGTTTTATCAGCCACGTTTTGATTTGAACAGCAGCACGATCGCCGGCGCGGAAGCGTTGATCCGGTGGGAACCATCACCGGGCGAGTGGATCATGCCCGATCGCTTTATTGAGCTGGCCGAGGAAAACGGCCTGATCACGGCGATCAGCGATTGGGTGCTGGAAACCGCCTGCCGCGAGGCCCTGAGCTGGCAGGAGACGATGTACGTCTCGGTGAATATCTCACCGGTGGAATTTCGCAGTGGCAATCTGGTGCAGCGCGTTTTCCATGCGTTACATAAAACCGGACTGGCACCCGCGCGCCTTGAACTGGAGATCACCGAGAATATTACCTTTGAAAATCCTCAACATGCGCTAACCGTTATGCAGGGGCTGCACGAACTCGGCGTGCGATTGACCGTGGATGATTTTGGCACCGGTTACGCGTCACTGGGCTATCTGAAAGCCTTTCCGTTCAACGGCCTGAAGATCGATCGCTCATGGATGCAGGAGTTCCCGCAGTCGGTGCAGTCAAAACGGGTGGTGGAAGGCATTATGGGACTGGCACAGGCGTTTTCGCTGACCGTAACGGCGGAAGGTATTGAAACTGAAGAACAGTTGCGTCAACTGAAGCGCATGTCGTGTGATGAAGGGCAGGGCTATTTTCTCGGTCGTCCAATGCCTTCGTCAGAGTTCGCTCAGCTAATGAGCCCGTCTGGCGAAGGCAAAGAACCGATTAATACGTTGGCACCGGTAAAAATGCTTAACGTACTTTGACGGCGACTACTGTCATCAGCGCAGCGGCGGCAATAAAAATGATCAGTTCCATACCTTCCTCCTAAGATTAATCTTAATAATTATAGTGTGGAGGCGTGCTTTTTTTAAGCAAATAGTGCCGATTTAAAATTGAGCTGCGCGGTGGCAAAGGGGAAAAAGTCCAGGTGAGCAGGACATTCTGCTACCCTCATCTGCGAGTCTTAATACACGTAGAGGAGGAATCAACACGTGAAGCTTTATGGAAAACTGACTGCCATCGCCGCGCTGTTTGCACTAAGCGCCTGTCAGCACGCGACAAAACCCGACACTGCGCAGGTTCAGGACAGCGAAAACGATCGCTGCGGCGCCTCACAATATCAGAGCTATACCGGCAAACCCCTTGAGGCGCTGCAGAATGTCCGCGTCTCCGGGCCGGTGCGTGCCATTCCTTACAATTCTGCCGTGACGATGGATTTCAATCTGAATCGCCTTAATTTCCTTGGCGATCGGGATGGAAAAATTATCCGCGTCTATTGCGGTTAATGCGTCATAAAAAGAGGAGGGGGTTGCTTGTCACATCGTTGCAATGCCGGAATGGCACTATGCAGCAGCAATAAGGCGATCTCCTCGTCATATAATCATGCAGTGCTCGTTTCCTTTCCCGCCTGGTGCGGGATTTTTTTGCAGACGAGTCGGGTTGTCCCGTGCGCTGAACCTTGCCAGGCTGACGACAACCTCAAGGAGAGAAGATGAAAACCAAACTTATCGTTATTTTAGGCATGTTGATTTCACCGGCTGCGCTGGCCTCCAGCGCCAACGCCTGGCAGGATCATGACGCGGCGGTAAAAAGCGCCTGCATAAAAGCCAGTTCGTTGAGCAAGGCGCGCGCCGTGGGGAATATCCATCTGTTTGATGACCGTGCGGGCTTTTCGGCGCTGTTAATAGAAGGCGTTTATCCGCAAAAGCAGATGAAAAATCAGCGCGGCCGTGAGCTGTGCCTCTATCAACGTACTTCTAAGCAGGCCTTTATTGCGGAAGCAGACGATCTGCAGGCGATTAAAAAACGTTAATCATCAGGCGGAGTGCGTTTCGTTACTTTCCATCAGCTGCGCCAACAGGCTGCGGTAGCTGTTCAACAGCGACTCATCGCCATCCTGCTCAAGGCGGTCAATAATGCGTGCAATCACCGCTTTGCTGCTGGTTGGCTGTCCTGTTTGCATAAGCTCCTGCATAATGGCCGCCAGCAGCTCGGCCTCTTTAGGAGCGTTCCAGGCAGGACTGTTGAAGTAATCAACGATTGCACGACTGGCACTGGTAGTGTGAGCGGCCATATGAGCTCCAAAAACGCGCAAGCAGGGAACGAACGGGATTGTCTGGCAGGCATGCATGCAGCACGTGCCGCATCAGTATGCGGCAGCGGGCGATTGCCTGTTTTTTAAACATAGATCCTGTACGAAAAAAAGACAGTCACACCTTGACATATTTTTTGATTTTGCCAGCGTTCTCAACTTGTTTGATGCTGCAGTGGCATGTGTATCGCCCATTTTTCCTGTTGTTTGCGTTAACGATGCAAATAACACTTGCACGCAAAGAGCAGGTATGAGTAAATACAGCCATCGGTTTGTTAACAGAGCCGATTATGCGTGCAGATTTAGTAATGCAGTCTTCAGTTAAGCGTTATCTCAGATATCTCTTCTTCCTGATGCCTTCCACATGCCTCATAACACATCTGTAGACAAACCCTAATGCCAATTATGGCTTGTAAATGAATGAAGGAAAGACAGAATGTCTGATAAAATGCGCGGTATCGTAAAATGGTTTAACGCTGAGAAAGGCTTCGGCTTCATTTCTCCAAAAGATGGCAGCAAAGATGTATTCGTACATTTCTCTGCAATCAGCAGCGATGGCTTCCGTACTCTGGAAGAAGGTCAGGAAGTTTCTTTCACCATCGAAAATGGTCAGAAAGGCCCTGCAGCTGCTAACGTTACCGTTGGCTAAGCAAAAAATTTGCCAGCTCGATTTATCGGGCCAGCTTGAAAAGCCCCGTCATTGACGGGGCTTTTTTTATGCCTGTAGTTTCTGCCTTAGAGAGACTCTTCTTGCGGGCTACAGGCAAAAAAGAAGCCCCGCGGCAGCTGTGCCGGTCGGGGCTTCTCGCATCAGTAGCGTTGATTATTACTTATTGCTGCCACTGTTACTTTTTTGTCCGCCTTTCTTTCCAGCTTCGGATGCTTTTTCGGGGTTATTTTTGAAACCGCCGCCGCCGCTGTTTTGACCGCCTTTCTTGCCGGCTTCAGATGCTTTCTCAGGATTGTCGGCAAAATTGCCTGAATTCTTGCCACGTTGATCTGCCATCATAATCTCCAGTTCGCTTTCAATTATTAGTGCATGAATGTACCGTCACCCGAGCCATTAGTAAGAGGTCATCCCTGATGTGACATTACTCAGTGTAGCCGCAGCGGCAATAAGAACCAGTCAGCAATCCAACGTAGCGATATTAATAAAAGTTATCATTTTCAAGCCGTTGAACGCTTGCCGCTTTGCTTGTTTTAAGCGTAACCGCATGAAGATTAAACTAAATATCATAATGTGCTGTTTATTATTTTTGGATGGCACTCATATTCTTGATAAGAATAAATCAATATTTTTCATCGGGATAAGTTAACTGCTTAGCAGCGATGAATTTTCTGTAGGCATAAAAAAGCGCCCCTGAGGGCGCCTGATGAAAGATGTTCATGCTCACTGTTTGCCAGCAAGCACCAGCTGATAATGGAAATGTGCGGCATCCAGCAGATATTCATTACTGACGCTCGGGCTCCAGGAATCGTCACCGCCGACACCCATATGATAGCCATCCAGATGCAGCCACCAGCCTGCTTCGGCACGCAGCAGATGTCGATGAGTGGTGCGGCGCAGTTGTTCCAGACTCCACGGCTGCAGGGAAAAGTGAAAATCGCCGCTAACCTGCAGGTTTCCGGTCTGCAAATGACGAGTGCCGCCGCGCAGGCCATTTTCGCCGGGAAAAACATAAGGCGTGGCGAGAGCTTCTCGTGGCAGATCCCACTGTGAAAAACGGGCGGCGGTGGCACGATCGGGGTAATTTTCGTGCGGCCCAAGTCCCAGCCAGCCAATCTGTTCAGCCGTGCTGGCCAGCTGGCAGCGCAGGCCGATCCGCGCTGGAGGGGGCGAACCCGGCGCCCGCGTCACGTTGACGTCGATACTTAACTCGCCCGCGCCATCAATCTGGTAGCGCTTGTGGCTGATAAACAGCGTTTCATCATCATGTCGCCAGTGATGCAGCGTTTCGATCTGCACCTTATTTTGTAGCCTGTCCGCCTGGAACTGCTGCGTGACGGCGGTCAGCTGATAAAATCCTGCTCGCTGCCAGCGCTCAACCCAGGCGTTAGGATCGATGCGCGTCACCTCGCTAATGCCGATATCGTTATCAACCGGCGCGCGAGTAAAGCAGTCCTGCAGTGGCGAAAGTAACTGCGCGACATCATCGATCCACCATTGCGTCAGCTCACCTTGTTCCGCAGAAAAACACCAGCGTTGTGTGCCATGCTCAACCGTAACGCTGTCGCCGGAGACCTGCAAAACAGGCGTCGATGCGTTTCCGATCGGCAGGGGAACGGCCAGCTGCGCCGGTAACGGCCATTGCTGCCAGGCCATCAGCCAGTCGGCGGGCGCCCATTCCGTAGCCTGCTTCAGGCGTACCTCCAGCAGTAACCAGAGCGCGCCCTGATAGCGGCCGGGCGCCTCCAGCTCAATACGCACGCTGCCCTGTGGCGCGATATCCAGATCATATTCTCCCTGCGCAACCGCCACGCCTTCATGCTCGATGCGCCAGCACAGCCGCTCATTATCGCTGTGGCGGAACAGGTATTCACTGCTGATCTCAAAGGCCAGCGGATTCTCTTTTTCCACGCTGAACTGAAAAAACTGCTGCGCATGTTGCGCCTCATACAGCGCCGGATGCGGAGTGCGATCGGCGAAGACCAGCCCATTCATACAGAACTGGCGGTCGTTTGGCGTGTCGCCGAAGTCGCCGCCATAGGCCTGCCACGGCTGCCCCTCTTCGTCATAGCGCGTCAGGCTTTGATCGACCCAGTCCCAGACAAAGCCGCCCTGTAGACGGGGATGCTGCCGAAACGCCTGCCAGTATTTCGCATAGCCGCCGAGGCTGTTGCCCATGGCGTGAGCGTACTCACACAGGATCAGCGGACGATCTTCTCCCGGCAAGCCGATCCATTTTTTTATCGACCACTTCGGCACCGCCGGGAAAGGTTGATCCTCATCGACGCGGGCGTACATCGGGCAAATAATGTCGGTTGCGGCACTGTCTGCGCCGCCGCCTTCATACTGCACCGGACGCGTGTTGTCGGCGCTTTTCACCCAGCGATAAAGCGCATCGTGATTACTGCCGTGCCCCGATTCGTTGCCCAGAGACCAGATAATGATGCAGGCATGATTGCGATCGCGCTGCACCATACGCGTTACGCGCTCGCTCATCGCAGCAAACCACGCAGGATCGTCAGCCAGCCGGTTCATCGGCTGCATGCCGTGGGTTTCAATGTTGGCTTCATCCACGACATACAAACCGTAGCGATCGCACAGGCGATACCACAGCGGATGATTAGGATAATGTGAGCAGCGCACGGCATTAAAATTATGCTGTTTCATCAGCTTGATATCACGCAGCATGGTCGCTTCGTCAATCGCCTGGCCGCGTTCCGGATGGTGCTCGTGCCGGTTAGCGCCGCGGATCAGCAGCGCTTTGCCATTCAGTTTCAGCAGACCCTGTTCAATCGTGACCTGACGGAAGCCGACGTCGAACGCTTCGGCTTCCACCACGCTATTGTCGCCTGCCAGCAGGCTGATCACTGTGCGATAAAGCGCCGGTGATTCCGCGCTCCACAGGTGTGGCTGACTTATCGGCAGCTGTAGCGTGGTGCGGTCGTGATAATGACCACGCTCGTCGATAATCTCGCTGCCGAGCGCCTGTTGCAGGCTGCCGATGTGCGTCTCCTGATACCAAAGATCGACCCTGACCTGATACTCTGCGGCAGGGCGACCGGCCAGCGCGACCCGCGTTTTTACCTGTAGCCGTGCGCTGCTGAACTCCGGGCTCAGATGGGTTTCCAGCTGTATGTCTGCCAGCTGCACCTGCGGCTTTCGCAATAACCACACATCGCGAAAAATGCCGCTCATGCGCCACATATCCTGATCTTCCAGCCAGCTACCATCACACCAGCGAAACACCATTACGGCGATGCGATTGTTGCCCGGCTGCAACGCCGCCGTCAGGTCAAACTCAGCAGGCAAGCGGCTGTCCTGTGAATAGCCAATCCACTGGCCGTTACACCAGAGATGAAAGGCGGCATTTACGCCGTCAAAAATAATCCGTGTTTGATCGCTGCCCACTTCATCAGGTTGTAACTGAAATGTGAGCGAGTAACAACCGGTGGCATTTAGCGCAGGCACCCGCGGAGGCGTGGTGCTGATCGGGTACTGAACATTGGTGTATATCGGCGCATCGTAGTCCGCCAGCTGCCAGTTTCCCGGCACGTCGATGGCGTCAGCATCTGTCAGATCCTGCAGCAGCCAGCTTTGCGGCACCGCTTCAGGTTGCGCAAACCAGTTAAAGTTCCAGCGGCCATTCAACAGGCGCAAACTTTCACTCTGGCGATCGTCGCGTGCTGTCTCGACGTTCCGCCAGCTGGCAAACGGTGGATGCGCCTCCAGCCGATTAAGCTGGGTTATAGCGAGGTTTTCCCAGTCGCGGCGAGCAACGACATCGCTGACGGTTAGATTAAGAGACATAGCAAGATCCTGATGATTGGTATGCGCTCACAATGCCTGTGACAGGCTGCGCTGTAAAGTGGTGTTTGCCTGAATTTTGCACGTAATCGCGACGGCGATCGCAGTCTATGTTTTCCTGAAACACAAACTTGCGTCTGTCCCATTAGACAGGCCTGACAAACTTTCCGTCAGGTTATCCGTTATCAAATCGCGTGGATTTTGCCAGCCCTGGCGCTATGTGTTGCCAGCCAGGGGCACAGCAGCGATAGCGGAATAAGCGAGCTCTGTTTTTTCAGCGAGCGTCGTCACTGCAACGCAGACAAATACCATCACCGTTTTTATTACCTCAACACCGCCTGATTAATTAACCGCTGGCTGGTGCAAAAAGTGCTATTGTTTTTTTTACGACGATGTTAGATTTTATTTTTTCGATTGATGAGTAAACGGCATGAAAAATCTGATTGCTGAATTACTAATTAAACTGGCTGAAAAAGAATGCGAAGCAGAAGCGCTGATTGCTAAAGTCGATGCTCTCGAAATAGCGGTAACGGCAATGCTGGAAAGAATGAGCCGCGATCAACAGCAGGATATTGCGCTGTTGCTGAAAACCGCTATTTCTCGCGCTGATGATCCCGCCGCGCCAAAACCGACATCGCGTTTACTCTATGATTATGTAGACAAAATCGTTCAGCAATCTCCTGGCTGAACGCCATGCTGCTGCGCCACTGCCATGCCGATCACATTTTCCGTTATTTGCCGCTCCGCTGCGTAATTAACCTGCCAGGCTGATCAGGTCACTCAGCCGAGGTTAATTATGATGAAAATGCTTATTCCGCTTTATTCCCTGCTTCTGTTGTCTGTCAGCATGATTTCTCAGGCGGCGGAACCGATGACACAACAACAAAAAATGGCGCGCTGTAATGAGCATGCCAGCACGCAATCACTGAAAGGCGATGAGCGAAAAAGTTTTATGAGCAGCTGCCTGAAAAAAGAGAGCAATATGGCGGCCATGACGCCACAACAGATGAAAATGAAAAACTGTAACAACCAGGCGAGTAGTCAGGCGTTAAAAGGCGAGGCGCGAAATAACTTCCTCAGCGGCTGTCTTAAAAAAGGCTAAGCAGCAGAGTTGTAAAAACAAACGCAGCGTAATTTTTAACGGCAAAAAATTTTAACAACGGCTAATCAATCGGTTAGCCGTTTTTTTTATCCCTGCAAAGGTAAAGTGCTTTTCGTCTGCCAGGATTATTAGTCTTGTGCTGGCCCGCTGGGCTCAGCCTTTTGCACTGACCAGGAGGAATAATGGAACGCTTCAAAAACAAAGTCGTTGTGATCACCGGTGCCGGTTCTGGAATTGGCGCAGGCAGCGCACAGCGCTTCGCGAAAGAGGGCGCGTCGGTTGTGCTGGTAGGCAGAAACGAAGAGAAGCTGAATAACGTCGCAGGCAGCTTAACCAGCGGCAATCATCTGGTGGTTTCCGCCGACGTAGGCGATCCGGATGCGGTGGATAAGCTGGCCGAAAGCGTGCTGGCTCACTACGGAAAAGTTGACGTGCTGGTCAACAACGCCGGTGTTCATGCGCAGGGTAAACTGCATGAGGCCTCGTTGGATGACTGGAAAAAGGTCATGTCTACCGACCTCGACGGCGTGTTCTATTGCACCCGCGCTTTTATGCCTGCGTTGCTGAAAAGCCGCGGCAACGTGGTAAATATCTCTTCGGTCTCCGGATTGGGCGGCGACTGGGGTATGAGCATTTATAACGCCGCGAAAGGCGCGATTACCAATTTGACGCGCTCGCTGGCGCTCGACTATGGCGAAGAGGGCGTACGCGTTAACGCCATCTGTCCGGGCTTCACGCTGACCGATATGACCGCTGAGATGAAAGAGGATCAGCAACTGCTGGCGAAATTCCGCGATCGCATTCCATTGCAGCGCCCAGGCGAACCGGAAGATATTGCTGCCGCCATTGCGTTTGTTGCCAGCGACGACGCCGCGTATATCACTGGCGTCAATTTACCGGTAGATGGCGGCATTACCGCCGCCAACGGTCAGCCTCACCTTTAAGCACAGGAATAACGCCGTGAACTATCAATCCACCATTGCATTAGAGGATTTGCCGCAGCGCGAACCGACCCGAATCGCTATTGGCGAAACGGACGTTCTGCTGATCCGTTATGGCGAACAGGTACAGGCGTTTCAGGCCACATGTCCGCATGCCGGTGCGCCGCTGGAAGAGGGTGCAATCTGTGATGACAAGCTGATTTGCCCGTGGCACAAAGCGGTCTTTGATATCACCGCGGGCACCCTGCACGAGCCGCTCGCCCTGAGCGATCTGCAGCAGTATCCGGTGCGGGTTGAACAGGGCATGATTCTGGTAAGCCCGCAGGCGCTGGCGCGAGCCGACGCGGTGGAAAGCGATGTCGACACGCCGATGATGGTGATTCTGGGCACCGGTGCCGCCGGTAGTGCAGCTGCCTGGACCTTACGTCATGAAGGTTATCAGGGCAACATTGTGCTGGTGGAGCGTGAGCGTCAGGCGCCTTACGATCGCACCGCGCTGACAAAATTTGTGCCGTCGGGAAAAATGGCGATTGATGAGGTGCCGGTGATTCTCGATGACGACTTTATGCAGCAGGTGGAGCGGATAAATGCCGACGTTGAGCGGATCGATAGCAAGGCGCAGCAGCTGCACTTTGCCGATGGCAGCAGCCTGCACTATGACAAACTGCTGATCGCCACCGGCGGCACGCCGCAGCGTCCCGACGTACCGGGCAATACGCTGGAAAACGTGCATGTGTTGCGAAGCATTGAACAGGCGGACAGCCTGTTGAAGCAGGTGGATGCACACCACAAGCTGACCATTATCGGCAACAGCTTTATCGGCATGGAGCTGGCATCGGCGCTGCGTAGCCGCAAGGTTGAGGTGCAGGTTATTGCACCGCAGCCGTTGCCGTTTGAAAAGCAGTTTGGCAAAGAGGTCGCGACCCATTTTCGTCGGCTGCATGAAAAAAACGGCGTGAGCTTCATTGAAGGTGAGATTGAACAGCTGGAAGGTGAGGGTAAAGTCAGCGGCGTGCGGCTGACCGACGGTCAGCTGATTGCCACGCAGGTGGTGCTGTTTGCCACCGGCGTGGTGCCCGCCACACAGTTTATTCATGACCTGCCGCTGGAAGAAGATGGTAGCTTGCGTACCGATGGCTATCTAAGTGCGGCGCCGAACCTGTGGGTGGCAGGCGACATTGCCACTTATCCGGTGCCCGGCGGTCATCAACGCATCGAACACTATCGCGTGGCGCAGCAGCAGGGGCGGGTGGCCGCCCTGAATATGCTCAATCACGATGAGCTGTTCGATCGCGTGCCGTTTTTCTGGACCGCGCATTACGGCACCCGCTATGAATACCTTGGTCACGCCAGCGAATGGGATGAATATCGCCTGATCGGCTCGCTGGAGGAACAGGTTTTTATTGCGCTGTACGGTCAGAAAGGCCAGCTGGTGGCGGCCACGTCCTGCGGCTTATACACGCTGACCGCCGAACTGCTCTATAAGATGCAAAAGCCGATGAGCATGACGGATGCGGTGAAAATGGCGGCGCGCGCGCGGCTGGGCGCCTGATGAACGCTCGCCTGCTGGCGAGCGAATAGCGTTACGATTTGCTCAGCGCTTCAGATTTCGCCATGCAGGCCTGCATGGCGTCAATCACCGCCGCCCGAAAGCCTTTCTGTTCCAGTACTTTTACCGCTTCAATGGTCGTGCCGCCCGGCGAGCAGACCATATCCTTCAGCTCGGCCGGGTGCTTGCCGGTCTCCAGCACCATCTGCGCCGAGCCCTTCACCGCCTGAGCGGCAAACTCATAGGCCTGCGCACGCGGCATACCGCCGAGCACTGCTGCATCGGCCATCGCTTCGATAAACATAAACACGTAGGCCGGTGCCGAACCGCTGACGCCCACTACCGAGTGAATCAGATATTCGCTGACCACCGCCGCTTTACCGAAGCTGTTGAAAATGGCGACCACTTCGCGGGTTTCCTCTTCGGTGACCAGCGGGTTAGGCGTTACTGACGTCATGCCCTCGTTGACCAGCGCTGGCGTGTTTGGCATGACGCGCACAATTTTGCGGTCGTGACCCAGCGTATTGGCCAGCGATTCCAGCGTGACGCCAGCGGCGATAGACACTACCAGCGTCTCTTTATTCAGGCTACCGGCAACGCTTTTTAGCACGTTGAGGATGACATTGGGCTTCACGGCGCCAAACAGAATATCAGCCTGCTTCGCCACTTCTTCCGCGCTCTGTGCCGCGGTCACGCCGTGGGCCTGCGCCATCTCCTCATTGGTCTCAGCTTTGTGATCGTAAATCCAAATATCTGCGGGGTTCACCTGGCCGCCAGCAATCAGGCCGCCAATAATCGCTTTGGACATATTGCCGCAGCCGATAAAACCGATCTTTTTCTGAATCATGAATTTTCCTTTCAGTAAGCTGAATTTACGCTCCAACAGCTTACGTCAGCTACGATTAATCACAAGTCATGCGAGAGAGGTAATCGATGAATCCTGATGAAGAACAGAGCCGTAGCTATCCCTTGCAGGAGGATATGCGCTGGCAGCGACGCGAGTGGTGGCTGCAAAAAGTGGGCATGGTCATGCTGTTTCTTATCGTTATCGCCGGTGCCTGCGGCCTATTTTCCAAAGGCTTTCTCAGCGAGCAGCAGGTGAGCTCCGGCGATCGGCAGCTACAGGTGGAATATGAGCGCTTTGGTCGTCAGCTCAGTACCATGAACATGGCGATTCGTTTGCAGCAGCTGGAGGGCGAGCGCTTTACGCTGCGCATCGATCGCGGTGCCATCGACAATTTTCAGCTGCAAACCGTGCAGCCGCAGCCGCTGATTGCGCGCAGTCAGGGGCACGATTTGCTGCTAACCTGGGCGCTGCCCGCACAGCAGCATAACGCGTCAATCTGGCTTACCTGGCAACCCCTGAGCTTCGGCCATTTTCACAGCACCGTTTCGCTGGATCACGGCGCAACGGTGGCCTTCAGTCAACTGATCTATCCGTAGGAGAGCGTCATGGAAACCGTGCTGCGTGCGGCAAGCATGTATATCGTATTGTTGATTGTGTTGCGTATCGTCGGTCGGCGCACGCTGCTGGAAATGACCGCATTTGATTTGATTCTGCTGTTGATCATCTCCGAGGCAACGCAGCAGGCGTTGCTGGGCGACGACTTCTCCATTACCGGCGCCGCACTGACCATCGTTACGCTGATTGTTATGGATATTCTGTTTGGCATGATGAAATCACACTTTCCGCGGCTGGAGACGCTGCTTGATGGCAACGCGCTGATTCTGGTCGAGAATGGCAAACTGCTGCCGCAGCGGGCAAAGCGGGCGGGCATTAGTGAAAGCGACATTTTGATTTCGGCGCGCAGCACGCAGGGGCTGGAACGCCTCGACCAAATAAAATTTGCCATCCTTGAAAAGAACGGCAAGATCTCCATCATTCCGCAATCGTGAAGGAGCCGTTATGCCAATTTGGGTGGATGCCGATGCGTGTCCAAAAGTAATTAAAGAAGTGCTCTATCGTGCCGCTGACCGAACCTCGACATTGATAACCTTTGTTGCGAATCAGTCGCTGTCGGTGCCGCCGTCGCCGTGGCTGAAGACGCTGCGCGTCGCGGCCGGTTTTGACGTTGCTGATAATGAAATTGTGCAGCGGGCACAGCCGGGCGATCTGGTGATCACCGCTGATATTCCGCTAGCGGCAGAAGTGATGGAGAAGGGCGCTATCGCGCTGAATCCACGCGGTGAGCGCTACAGCGACGCCACTATTCGTGAACGGCTGACCATGCGTGATTTTATGGATACGTTGCGCAGCAGCGGCATTCAAACCGGCGGTCCGGCGACGTTGAATCAGCGCGATCGGCAGCAGTTTGCCAACGAGCTGGATAAGTGGTTATTGCAGCAGCGCTAAAAAAAAGCCTCTTCACGGGAAGAGGCGGATCGATGTGGCCTGCAGAGAATCAGACAAAGCTGTCGTCATCAAAGTCATCACTGAAATTGTCATCGTTGCCAAAGTCGTTGGCATAATCGGGCGGCAGGCCAGCATTTTGATTAAGAAACGCGTCGTTATCGCCCTGATTAAAAGTATCAAGATTATTGGAGACGTCCGGCAGCGGCTCATCGTTGATGATATTCACAATCTCCTGCGGCTGCGAATGATGGAACATGCTGGTCAGCATATCCGCCATCACCACGCCACCCGCCACGCCGACCGCAGTTTGCAGCGCGCCGCCTAAAAAGCCGGTGCCGCGTGCCGCCGGAGCAGCAGCCTGTTGCGGTGAACTGTTGTTCCACTGTTGTTGCTGTTGCTGTTGTGGCGGCTGTGACGATCGTGACTGACCACCGCCAAACAAACCGGAGAGAAAACCGCCGCTGCTCTGCTGGGGTTGTTGCTGCTGAGCCAGCTGATTCTGCAGCTCATTTACCCGATCGTTGAGTTTTTTCATCGCCGCTTCCTGAATCAGGATCGACTGCGCCATGTAATAGGGTGCATCAGGCTGCTGCTGTAGCTGGGTTTTGATCAGCTGATCTGCCGCCGCATCACGCGGGCCTGACTGTGCCTGAGCCTGTTTTAACCGGCTAAACAGACTCTCAATTAAACGTTGCTCTTCGCTCTGCATAGTAAACCTCCATTTTGGGGTAATGGTTCTATTTTGGTTCAGCATGCCAGAAAGTAAATGCGCGCCCGGTAAGTAATTGTTGCCAGTGATGAACCGGGGCTGGTACTGATTTTTTTACCGTTGCTGCGCAAGCGGGCCAAATGCACGTTAAGCGGTAGCCGCTGTAAGTGATTGTCGGTATTATGCCAGCCCATATTCACCATACCGTCCGCGCCTTTTCGCAGCGGATGCGGCGGAGGAGCTGCCCGTAATGTCATTACCTTTGTATCTGATTGGCGCCCGCGGGTGTGGTAAAACCACGGTTGGCCACGCGCTGGCCCAGGCGCTGGGATATAACTTTAGTGATACCGACCATCACCTGCTGCAGGCGACCGGTGCCAGCGTCAGCGACATCGTGGCGGCAGAAGGATGGGACGGTTTCCGTCGTCGCGAAACGGCAGCGCTGAAGGCGGTGACTGCGCCCTCAACCGTGATCGCCACCGGCGGCGGCATGGTGCTGGCCGATGAGAATCGGCAGTTTATGCAGCAGCATGGCCGGGTTATCTATCTGTATGCGCTGCCAGAGGTGTTGGTGGCGCGGCTGGATGCCTCGCCGGAAGTCGCTCAGCGACCGACGCTAACCGGCCAGCCGGTGGCAGAGGAGATGGCAGAAGTGCTCGCCCAGCGTGAAGCGCTCTATCAGCTGGCGGCGCATCATCAGGTTGACGCCATGCAATCCCCGGACGAGGTGGTAAAGGCCATTCTCACCTCGCTCTCTCTGGCACGCGCCAGCTAGCCATTCCGCGCAACCCGTTTCCATTGTCTATACTGAAAGCAGAGTGGGCATTAATCCTCTCTGCTTCAGCGCACCGGCGCTGAGTGGCGATAGCATCTTAAACGACATGAGGGAATAGTTATGCCATCAAGACCACCGTACCCAAGGGAAGCAAACATCGTTACCGTCGGTAAAGGCGATGAGACACGTTATGAACTGCGTGCCGATCACCCGAAACCTAACTCTTTGATCAGTGAGCATGACAGCGAGCAGGAAGCGCTGGATGCAAAAGAGCGTTACGAAAATATCGACAAAGAGTAAGTCAGACGGGCAGGGAAGCCTGATATCACACCGCTGTGCTTTTATCGTTTCAGCACGCATTTCGCGAAAATTTATCTCTCTCCGCAAAAAGTAAAATAGTGTTTCTTTTTACTGCACTTATTCATATTCCTCGTCATTTTAAAGGTGTAAGCGCTGCGCACGCCTCAGGCAAAACCCCCGCCCACTGCTATCCTCAAACTTGTACAAGAAAGATCCCTTGCTCTGCTTTACCACCACAGGCCGATTGCTGCCCATCCTTATAAAATGGTTCACCTGCGCCTGTTGATCGGTAAAATTGGCTTTTTTTAAAACCTGTACCGTTGGAAGTAAACCTATGCAACCATCATTGGTCACGCTTACACTCGGTGTGGCATTGCGCAACGATATCCTGCCGTTATTGCTGGAATATCTTCCCGAGGAGCAGATTGCCCATCGACACCTGCTGGAGGAGTTTTCGTTACAGGATGTAGTCACTCGCTTTTCCCCGGCAGAAGGGGAACCGACCGTCACCGTTCGCTGGTGTGACGATCAACATTTACGGCTGTCCACCAGCAAAATTCGCACCGCGCTGCAGCACAAGCTCAGCGAGCTGGAAGCGCAGGGTTTCGACACTATCCTGTTGTTTGCCTCCAGTGAATTTACCGGCCTGCACTGCAACAACGCCTTGTTGCTGGAATCCGATCGCCTGTTACCGCCGCTGATCGCCTCCATCGTTGATGACCATCAGGTGGGCATTCTGGTCTCGCTGGAGGACCATTTACACACGCAGAGCAGAAAGTGGCGCAACCTGAGTAAGTCTCCCTGCTTTGCTATTGCCAGTCCGTGGCAGGCGAGCGAAGGCGATTTGATCGATGCTGCGCTGTCGCTGCAGGAGCAGGGCGCGGATGTGGTGATGATGGACTGCATTGGCTATCAGCCGCGTCATCGTGAATTCCTGCAGCAGCTGTTGGGCATTCCGGTGCTGCTGTCCAATGTTTTACTGGCTAAACTGGCGGCGGAACTGATGGTGTGATCCCGTTGGCAGGCCATTCACGGCGGTGCTGATTTTGCGTGACACCCTGACACTTCGGCCTCTACACTGCCTTTTCAGCTTATCGTTGCTATAAGGAAGTGACATGCTCAATGTAAGTGAATACTTTGACGGAAAAGTGAAGTCTATCGGATTTGAGAGCGCCACTGCGGGCCGCGCCAGCGTTGGCGTGATGGCTGAAGGCGAATACACGTTTAGTACGGCACAGCCGGAAGAGATGACCGTGGTCAGCGGCGCACTGAAAGTGTTGCTGTCGGGCGAGGTTGAGTGGAAATGGTATGAAGCAGGCAGCGTGTTTAACGTGCCGGGCCACAGCGAATTTTATCTGCAGGTGGCTGAACCCAGCGCTTACCTTTGCCGCTATCTGTAAGCGAGTGAACGTCTGAAAAAAGGGATAACGCGAAAACGTTATCCCTTTTTGTGTTTTAACGCTGGGCTTCGCCGCCCAACGCTTCCAACAGATTACTGGTCAGTGCCGCCAGTTCACTGGTCATCAGCATAAAGTCAGCATCAAAGCGCAGGGCGAAATCCTCGCGATCGATATCATCATTCTGCTCACGCAGCGTATCGGCAAATTTCAGGCGCTTAACCGAGCCGTCGTCGGCCAGCACAAACTGAATGCGCTCCTGCCAGTCTAGCGCCAGTTTGGTCACCACTTTGCCCGCTTCAATATGGTTGGCGATTTCGTCGCTCACCAGATCCTGCTTTTTACAGCGGATCACGCCGCCATCTTCCAGAATCGCTTTCAGCTCGGCTTCGTCCATCAGCGCAAAACCGGCGGGCAGATCGCCAGAACGCACCCATTCGGTCAGCGTCAGCTCAATCGGATTCTCCAGCGTCAGCGGCACCACCGGCAGCGAGCCGAGGCTTTTGCGCAGCAGCGCCAGCGTATCTTCCGCTTTTTTGGCACTGGCACAGTCGACCATAATCAGGTTGTTGACCGTGTCGATCCACAGATAAGTCTGGCTGAAACGGCTAAAGGCACGCGGCAGCAGGCTATGCAGCACCTCATCCTTCAGCGAATCCTTTTCGGTTTTCTTCAGCTTGCGCGACTGCTCCGCTTCCAGCTTTTCAATCTTCGCTTCCAGCGCCTGTTTAATCACCGGCGACGGCAGAATTTTCTCTTCTTTGCGGGCGCAAATCAGGATCTGGCCGTTGTTCTCATGGGTAAACGCGTCACTGCGCTGGCCCAGTGGTGAAACCCAGCCGGTTTTCGCCATATCCTGGCTGCCACAGGGGGAAAAGGAGAGGGCACCAAGCTGTTTTTCCATCTCGTCTGCGGACAACGGAATGTCACGATTCAGACGATAAACCATCATATTCTTAAACCACAACATGCTGCTTCCTTTACCGGGTGCGCGATCGGGCGCACAACTCTTTAAGACTGCGCGCATGATAGCGAAACATCGCTGCAGTTTCATTGCCTTTCCTGATTTGCGCTTTTAATGTATTTGCCACGGCACCGGCTCATGAGGAAAAAAATGTGCGTATTGGAATTGATTTAGGCGGCACCAAAGTTGAGGTTATCGCGCTCTCAGACCAGGGAGACGAGTTATTCCGTTATCGTGTTAACACGCCGCGCAACGATTATCCGGGCACGCTACAGGCGATTGCCGATCTGGTGCATCGCGCCGAGGCGCATACCGGCCAAACCGGCAGCGTGGGCATCGGTATTCCCGGCACGCTTTCTCCGGTGAGCCATCGGGTAAAAAACGCCAATTCAACCTGGCTCAACGGCCAGCCGCTGGATCGCGATCTGGCGACGATGCTGCAACGTGAAGTGCGTATCGCCAATGATGCTAACTGCCTGGCAGTGTCAGAAGCGGTTGACGGCGCGGGAGCGGGCAAGGCGCTGGTGTTCGCGGTGATCATCGGCACCGGCTCGGGTGCGGGCATCGCCATCAACGGCGCATCGCGCATCGGCGGCAACGGCAATGCGGGCGAGTGGGGCCACAATCCGTTGCCGTGGATGGATGAAGATGAGCTGCGCTACCGTGAAGAGGTCGCCTGCTACTGTGGTCAGAAAGGCTGTATTGAAACCTTTGTTTCCGGCACCGGCTTTGCCACCGACTATCAACGTCTGAGCGGTACCGCGCGCAAAGGCGTGGAAATTATGCAGCAGCTGGCGCAGCAGGATCCGGTGGCTGAACTGGCGCTGAGCCGCTATGAACTGCGGCTGGCGAAGTCGCTGGCGCAGGTGGTTAACCTGTTGGATCCCGATGTCATTGTGTTAGGCGGCGGCATGAGCAACGTGGACCGTCTTTATCAGACGGTGCCGCCATTAATGAAAAACTGGGTGTTTGGTGGCGAATGCTCAACGCCGGTTCTGAAGGCGCAGCACGGCGATTCCAGCGGCGTGCGCGGCGCGGCCTGGCTCTGGCCGCTTAACGGCTGAACAGGCAGCCGGGGCGATACCGCCCCGGTGATACTAAAGGTTGTCGCCCTGCAGCAGGCGATCCTGCGGCGCGTTCGCCCGCTGGCGGTGCGTCAGCAGGAAATAACCGTAACCCACCAGCATGAAGCCGACAAAAACCGCCCCAATCAGCGCATTAAACCAGAGCATCGCCAGCAGGCAAATCACCGCCAGCCCCAGCGCAATGGCGGGTACAATCGGATAGCCTGGCGCCCGAAAGCTGCGAGGCAGATCGGGCGCGATGCGGCGCAGACGAAACAGCGACAGCATGCTCATGATGTACATCACAATGGCACCAAACACTGCCATGGTGATCATCGCGGCGGTCAGGCTCATGCCCTGCAAATTAATCCAGCCGTCGCTGAAAATCGCGGCGATGCCAATCACGCCACCGGCGATAATCGCCCGGTGCGGCGTCTGAAAACGCGACAGTTTTGCCAGCGCTGGCGGCAGATAACCGGCGCGTGCCAAAGCAAAAAACTGCCGTGAATAGCCAAGAATGATGCCGTGAAAGCTGGCGATCAGGCCAAACAGTCCGATCCAGACCAGCATGTGCATCCAGTTAGAGTGCGCGCCGACGATCATTTTCATCGCCTGCGGCAGCGGATCGTTAATGTCCGACAGGCTGCGCCAGTCGCCCGCGCCGCCTGCCAGCAGCATCACGCCAATCGCCAGCACCACCAGCGTCAGAATGCCGCTGATATAGGCTTTGGGAATGGTACGCGTCGGATCTTTGGCTTCTTCGGCGGCCATCGCCGCGCCTTCAATGGCGAGGAAAAACCAGATGGCAAAAGGAATGGCGGCGAAGATGCCGGACACCGCGGGCAAACCAAAGCTGTCGCTGCCTGCCCAACCGTGCGCCGCAAAGTTGGCCAGACTAAAGCCCGGCGAGACCACGCCCATAAACACCAGCAGTTCCAACACTGCCAGCACGGTGACTACCAACTCAAACATCGCCGCCAGCTTGACGCCAAGAATGTTCAACGTCATGAAAATCACGTAGGCGCCTACCGCCGCATATTTCGGATTCAGCGCCGGATACTGCACGTTGAGATAGGCGCCAATCGCCATGGCGATTGCCGGTGGGGCGAAGACAAACTCAATCAGCGTGGCGAGGCCAGCGATCAATCCGCCGGTTTCGCCAAAGGCCCGGCGGCTATAGGCAAAAGGGCCGCCCGCATGGGGAATGGCGGTGGTCAGCTCGGTAAAGCTAAAAATAAAACAGGTGTACATAGTGGCGATCAGCAGCGTGGTGACCAGAAAACCGAGCGTACCGGCCACGCCCCAGCCATAGCTCCAGCCAAAATATTCGCCTGAGATCACCAGGCCAACCGCAATGCCCCACAAATGCAGGGTGCCTAACGTCGGTTTTAGCGTCGTTGTCATTATCATTTCCCCGTTCAGATGGTTGTTCCGGTGCTGTTGCGCGCCCGGTCTGTTAGTGGCCTTACATTGATAATGCCGCTGCTGCCGGGCTGAAACTTGACGTCGGCGGGGTGAGTTGTGCGCTGTGATGTCAACTTGTCAGCATCTGGCGTGGCCGCTGTCGTCTGTGGTCAACAAAGGCTCGTCTGCGGTCAAGCGGCGAGACCCGAAGTTATCCCATGCTGATAGCACTTTCGTTATGTCAGGAGCGCGAATCATGGCCAAACAATATGACACCCTGAGCAACGCCGAGCTGCTGCAGCTGGCCCATCAGGCGCTGGCTCTCTATCCTGCGGCGCTACAGGGCGAGCTAAGCCTGCTTTGCCGTTCTGAGAACGCCACCTTTTTGCTGCGCGCGGCGGGAAAACGCTATGCGCTGCGTCTGCACCGCGCGGATTATCATCAAAAAGCGGCAATCGAGAGCGAGCTGCGCTGGCTGGAAGCGTTACGCGAAACCGGCATTGTGGTGCCGCAGGCGGTGCTGAGCGAGGCGGGCGAGGCGGTACAAACCCTGACGCTGGCGCAAGGCGGCGTGCGTTATGCGGTACTGTTTCACTGGCTTGACGGCGAGATGCCGACCACCGAGGTCGATCCGCGTGCTTTTCAGCAGCTTGGCCGCATCACCGCGCAGTTGCACCGGCACAGCAAAAGCTGGCAGCAGCCTGCCGGTTTTCAGCGCATTATCTGGGATCACGCCAGCATGGTAGGCGAGCAGGGCCACTGGGGACGCTGGCAGGATGCGCCTGGCCTGAAGGCGCAGGATCACGCCGTGGTGGCCGCAGCGATTGCGCAGGCCGGGCAGGATCTCGCCGCCTTTGGCAAAGATCGCGATCGCTATGGCCTGATCCACGCCGATCTGCGGCTGACCAATCTGCTGCTGCATAAGGGCGAAACCCGGGTTATCGATTTTGACGACTGCGGTTTTGGCTGGTATCTGCACGATCTGGCCGCCGCGATCAGCTTTGTTGAGCATCATCCGCGTGCCGCAGAATGGGTGGATAACTGGATTCGGGGTTACGAAGTGGTGGCGCACATCAGCGACGCCGAGCTGGCGCTGCTGCCGACGCTGTTGATTCAGCGCCGTATTCAGCTGCTGGCGTGGATCGGCTCGCATGCGGAAACCGAAATGGCCATCAGCCTCGGTCCTGACTGGGCCGATCATTCTGTGCGTCTCTGTCGCCGTTATCTGGAGAGTGCCGCGCTGCCTGTCGGTGCCTGATGCACCATCAGCGGGCAGGTTCTCGTCCGCGGCGGCGGCCAGCGCCATTAAACTGGCCTCATCCGGGCTGGTATGAATCTTGCAAAAATCAGCGTCATGTTTTCGCTGCGTGAGGTAAGGCGACTATGCAGACTCTGATGATCGGCCAGCCGGGAGGATTTTCCGTCGGCATGGAGAGCAATCGCGGCGTGCTGGCCGCCGCCGCCAGTGGCTTGAGCGAGTTTATTACCGATAAAGGCGGCGACGTCGATCGCATCTTTGGCCTCAGCGGCATTGATGCTGAAATGCTGGCGCAGCCGACGCTGAGCCTCGGGCTGGTGAATTATTGTCGCGTGCTGGAAGAGGCGGCGCGCCATTCCGGTTTTGATAACTTTGGCCTGCATTATGGTCGGCAGTTTAAGCCGCAGTCGCTGGGGCTAATTGGCTATATCGGCCTCTGCTCGGCGACGCTGGAGCAGGCGCTGCACAACGTGGTCAACGCCTTTCCCTGGCATCAGCACGACACGCTGACCCGGCTGGTCGATAAAGGCGACTGCTGGCGGCTGGATTATCAGGTGCGTCACGGTGCGATTTTATGCCGCCGCCAGGATGCTGAGCTGACGCTGGGCATGTTTCTGAACCTGATCCGTCACGTGGCGGGCAAGCACTGGGCGCCGCGTGAGGTGCATTTTGAACATCCGCGTCCGCAGCAGTGGCACGATCACAGCAAGGTGTTTGATGCGCCGGTCTGGTTCGATCAGCCTTGCAATTCTCTGGTGATCGCTAAACGCGATCTGGCACGAGCGATGCCGGAAAGCGATCCGCTGTTGCTGATGGTGATGCAGGATGCGATTCGGCGGCTCAACGGCGAGGCGCCGCCGCAAAATATCGTTGAGCAGGCGCGCTCGCAGGTCAATTTGTCGCTGATGCAGGGTGAGCCCGTGCTGGAAGAGGTGGCAGAAAAGCTGGGCTTATCAAGCTGGTCGCTGCAACGACGGCTGCGCGAGGAGAGCATCAGCTTCACCGCGCTGGTGGACAACGTGCGCTGTGAAATGGCGACGCACTATCTGCAAAACCGGCAGCTGAGCATTTCTGAGATGGCGCTGCTGCTCGGCTATTCCGAGGTCAGCGCCTTCTCACGGGCGTTTCGCCGCTGGTTTGGCATCAGTCCGCGGCAGTGGCGGCAGGATGAGCTGGCGGTGTAGTCGCACGCAGCGGCTTGAAGTTCAGCTGAAATGTCTCGGGTGCCTGGGTTGGCGGCAACGGCCAGCTTTTTACGCTGCCGATGGTGTGCCAGGCTTTCAGGCAGAGCGCCTCATCGCCTTCGGTGCGCAGCACGTTGAGTTTCCCCTGCGCATTACGCGCAACGCTGACCACGCACTGCTGCCCGACGTAACGATCGTAGCCGACAAAGTTGCGCTGAATGTTCGCATTGACCTCAGCCAGCCAGCGGCACTGCTCAGTGGACACGCCGGACGCACAGGGCGCTGCCGTCGTCGACGGCGTACTGGCGCAGCCCGCCAGCCAGAATGCGCCTGCCAGCGCGATAACCTGAATTTTCACTACGTCACTCCTTATTGATCAGGTCCACAGGCTACCCAAAAGCCGCCGCCGCCGAAAGCGCGATTACACTGAAAATAGCCGATCCAACTTGCTGTAACCGAGCCCGTTCATTTTCCGCACCCGAATCTGTACCGGAATACGTTCCTTCATCGCCTCCACATGGCTGATCACACCGATGGTTTTGCCGCTGGCGTTGAGCGCATCCAGCGCGTCAAGCGCCACATCGAGCGTGTCGCTGTCGAGCGTGCCAAATCCCTCATCGAGAAACAGCGATTCGATACGCGTCTTGTGGCTGACCAGATCGGAGAGTGCCAGCGCCAGCGCGAGGCTCACCAGGAAGCTTTCGCCGCCGGACAGGGTGCGCGTATCGCGCGCGCTGTCTGCCTGCCAGGTATCAATCACCTGCAGCTCCAGCGCCTCTTCCGATTTACGCTGCAACAGATAGCGGCCATGCAGCCGATCAAGCTGGCGATTAGCGAGCCAGACCAGATGATCCAGCGTCAGCCCCTGCGCGAATTTACGAAACTTATCGCCGCTGCCGGAGCCGACCAGCTCGTTAAGCAAGCCCCAGTTAAGCAGCGACTGCTCTTCGTCGGCAATCTGAGTCAGCAGCGCCGATTGCTGTTCACGCAGCTTGCTATCGCTCTCCAGCTGCTGACGCGACTGACCCTGCTGCTGTGCATTCTCTCGCGCCAGCTGGCGCAGCTGTGCCAGCTTTTCGGTCAGTTCAGCCAGCGGCAGGTTAAGCGCGGGCTGCTTTTGCTGATGAGCGGCGAGGGCAGACTGCGCCCGATCGGCCAGCACGCTGGCGCGCTGCAATGCCTGTTCCGCCTGCTGCTGCGCCGCACGTAATGTCGCGGCCTCGCTGGTATCCAGCAACGCTGCCTGGAATGTGGCTTCATCGTTAAAGCCCTGTTCAGCCAGCGCCTCACGGAACGCAGCGGCGGTGATTTCGGCGCGCTGCCGTAATGTTAGGCACTGAGCGGAAAGCGAACGCTGTTCGCCGTCAAGAATATTAAGCTGATTTTGCGCCTGCTGGCTCTGCTGCGTGGCGGCATTTAACGCCTGTTCGGCCTGCGTTAGCGCCTGTTGCGCCTGCTGACGCGCATCATCGACGCGCCGATCGCCAAGCAGCTGCTGGCGCTGCTGCTGCAGGCTTGCCCGCTGTTGCTGCAGCGATGTCAGCTCCTGCTGCCACTGTTGCAGCTGCGCCTCCTGTTGCTGCAGCTGTTGCGTTAACAGTGCCAGCTGCTGTTGTCGTTCAGCTAGTCGTTGGGCCAACTCGGTAAGTGCGCGCTCACTTTCCTGCCACTGTTGCCACTCCTGCTGGCGTGCCTCAAGCCAGTCGTTGCGCTGGTCAACGGCAGGCGATGCCAGCGGCGCCAGCGAAGCGTGGAAAGCCTCTGCCAGCACGGCGCAGTGCTGCTGCGCTTTTTCCTGCTGTTGGTGAGCCTGTTCAGCGCTGCGCGTCAGGTTGTCCAGCTGCTGAATGAGCAACTGCTGCTGCTGTTGCTGCTGCTGGCACTGCTGCTGCACCTGCCAGTAGTGCTCTTTTGCCTGCTGGACGCGCGTGCTGGCTTGCTGGAGTGTCAGCTGCTGCTGCGCCAGTTGCGCCTCTTCTGCATCCTGTTGCGCCAGCCAGGCGTCGATCTCCGCCTGCTGTTCTGGTGCGATGCTCAGCGCCAGTAATTCGTTTAGCTGCTGCCACTGATGCAGGCACTGCTCGTGCTCCTGCGTCAGCTCAAGCTGCTCGCGCGTCAGCTGTTGCTGCTGCATCTGCACGCCTTCCCGCAGCGCTTTTCTGGCACTGCCTTCTTCGCCCAACTGCTTCACTTCCTGTTCCAGCTGCTGCAATCGCAGCTGGTTTTCAGTGAGGGTTAAGGTCTGATAAGCGTCAATCGCCGGATGTTCACAGGCGCCGCAGAGCGGGCAGGGCGCGCCAGACGTTAGTTGGGCACGATAACCGGCGAGATCGGCAATCTGCTTTTCCAGCTCGCAGCGCTCACGCAGATCTTTTAGATGCTGATGTTTTTCTGCCCAGCGCTGACGCAGCAGCGCCAGCTGTTGTTCATGTTCCTGCTGCTGTTGCTGAAGCTGTTGCTGGCTGTGCTGCTGTTTCTGCTGGCGCGTTGTCAGCTGTCTCAGTTGCGGTGCCAGCAGGGCCAGCCGTTGCCGGGCCGGGCGCTGTTGCATCAGCCGCTCGCTGCTGGCCTGAAGCTGCTCTGGCGCATGCTGCTGGTGCAGCACCGCCAGCGCGCGCTCCGCCTCGGCTGCCTGCTGTTCGGCGATCTGCTGCTGGCTGAGCAGCGGCGCCATCGTTTGCTGCAAGGCATCAAGCTGCTGCTTGTGTTGTTGTCGATCGCGCTGCTGCTGGTTCAGCGCGGCGGTAAGTTCTGCCTGTTGCTGTTCCGCCTGCTGCAGCTGACGAAGCTGTTCACGCCAGGCGGGCAGCGCTTCGCCCCAACGCGCCAGATGCGGATGCGCCTCGCGCCACTGCTGTTGCCGCTGTTGCTGCGTCAGTAAATCCTGAAGGGTCTGCTGCTGCTCACGCTGAGCACGCTGCTGTGTTGCCACGCCAGCGGCATGATCGTCGCAGCTGGTGCGTAGCTGCGCGATCTGCTGATCGATGCGTTCTCGTTGGCTGTCCAGCGGAATCACCTGTTCAGTGAGATGCTGAACCGCTAACTGAGCGTCATACTGCTGCTGACGCCGCGCCGCCGCCAGCGCCAGCGCCTGTTGCAGTTGCTGCTGTTCCGCTTGCTGCTGTGTCATGCGCTGCTGCAATTGGCTTAGCTGCTGTTCAAGCTGCTGCAAATCCTCGTTGACCTGCTGGCGCTGTTGCCACACCGTGCGCAATGCTTCGGCCGGTGCGGCACGTGCCAGACGTTCGCGCTCGGGCGCCAGCTGTTGCCAGTGCTGCTGCGTCTGCTGCTGTTGCTGACTGGCAGCGTCGGCATCCTGCGCCAGCTGCTGCTGCTGTTCATGCCAGCGCTGCGCCTGACTGAGCTGCTCAATCTGCTGATTAAGCTGCTGTTCCTGTTCGCCCAGCACATCCAGCTGCTGTTGCAGATTAGCCACGCTGGCGCTATCCAGCAGCGCCATCGCCGAGGCGCGCGTGCGTAATGATTCCAGCGCCAGCCGTGCGCTTTTATGCCGTTCAAACACCGCTATCGACAGCTGACCATAGATTTCCGTGCCGGTCAGCTCCTCCAGCAGCTCGGCGCGTTCGCCCGCTTTAGCATTCAGAAAGGCGGCAAACTGACCCTGCGACAGCATCATCGATTTGGTGAAGCGAGCAAAATCGAGGCCAGAGAGCGTTTCGATCATCTTCAGCTTGTCGTTGACCTTATCGGCCACGATGACATTGTCATCGCAGCGCGCCAGCTCGACGCGCGGCGCCTGCAGCTTGCCATCCACCGCGCCGCGCGCGCGGTTCTGACTCCAGAAGGCGCGCCAGGCGACGCCTTTGACTTCAAATTCCACTTCGGCGAGACATTCGGCGGTATCACGGGTAATCAGTTCATTCTGCGTCTGCGATAGCGGGCCAAGGCGCGGCGTTTGATGATAAAGCGCCAGGCAGATGGCATCCAGCAGGGTGGTTTTGCCCGCGCCAGTGGGGCCGGTAATGGCAAACAGGCCGTTACTGGCAAACGGCTCGGCGCTGAAATCTATTTTCCATTCGCCGCGCAGTGAGTTGAGGTTTTTAAAACGCAGGGTCAATATTTTCATGTGGACGTCTCATCGTCATTCAGGCCATCAAGCGTTTGCGCAAAGAGCTGACGCAGCGTGGTTTGCTGCTGCTCAGAGAGCGACTCCTGCGCCAGACGCCGGGCAAAGACCTCATCGGGCTGCAGCTCGCTCAGGGTTTCGTTGAGATGGCTGGCGAAATGACGCTCGCGTTGTTCACGGCTGCGGCGAATCAGCAGCACTTCAACCGGCAGATCGGCGGTGAGCTGTTCAATGTGACGCTGCACATCATTGAGGTATTCCAGCGTGGCGATTTCAATATCCAGCCACACCGGTTGCGGATAGTCACCGTGACGGAACGGGGTCAGCTGTTGCTCAATCTCCGCCAGCGATCCTTTCAGAATCTGCATTGGCTGAAACACCGGCACCACCAGCGTCTCGATCTCATTAAGCCGATCGCCGCTGAATTCCAGCAGAAAAACGCTTTTTTCGCTGCCGCACTCGTCAAAGCTCAAAGGAATGGGCGAGCCGCTGTAACGAATAATCTCGCTGCCGCCGATGCGCTGCGCCCGATGAATGTGGCCGAGTGCAATGTAATCAGCGGGCGGAAACGCCTGCGCCGGAAAGGCGTCCAGCGTGCCGATATAGATGTCGCGGACCGCGTCACTTTTAGTCACGCCGACGGTGGTCAGATGGCCGGTGGCGACGATCGGCAGGCGATCGCCGCGGCGCTCGCGTTCGGTCAGCGCCTGCTGATAGCAGCGCTGATAGTGCTCGCTGATCGCTTCCAGCAGGCTCTGCTGTTTTTCACGACCGGACTGCCCAGCGCGGCTGCGCAGAATGTCACGCGGCCGCAAAAAGGGAATGGCGCAGAGCAGCGCGCCCGGCTGACCCTGGCGATCTTTCAGCAGCAGCACCTGATCGGCAGGATCGTCGCTGGCAGCGGCGATCACCCGGGTATTCAGGCAGGCGAGCAGTTCGCGCGACTCATTCAGGGTGGCAACGGAATCGTGATTGCCACCCAGCACCACCAACTCACAGCCGGTGGCCTGCAGCTGCACCACAAAGCGATTGTAGAGTTCGCGGGCGTAGCTCGGCGGCGAGCCGGTATCAAAAATGTCGCCCGCCACCACAATGGCATCCACCTGATGCTGCTCGACACACGCCAGCAGCCAGCTAAAAAAAGCCTGATGCTCCGGTGCGCGGCTTTTGGTGTAGAAAAACTGACCCAAATGCCAGTCGGAGGTGTGAATGATGCGCATGCTGATTCCCGGGCAATGAAAAGACACCGCCGATTATACCGACTGAAAATAAAAAGGGGCGAAGGAAAGCGGTAACAGAAGTGTTAAAAACCGTGCGGCACCCCCGTGCTTTTTTCATAAATCTGTCATAAAACTGACGCATAATGACGCCGCAAATCCCAGTGACCCGGGTCACATTCGCAGGAGCAATAATGGCTAAGCGTATTTTGGTTGTCGAAGATGAAGCCCCCATTCGTGAAATGTTGTGTTTTGTGCTGGAGCAGAACGACTACCAACCAATAGAAGCAGAAGATTACGACAGCGCGATCAATATGCTGATTGAACCCTGGCCGGACCTGATCCTGCTTGACTGGATGCTGCCAGGCGGCAGCGGCATTCAGTTCATTAAACACCTGAAGCGTGAAGCGATGACCCGGGATATTCCGGTGATGATGTTGACCGCGCGCGGTGAAGAGGAAGATCGGGTACGTGGCCTGGAAGTCGGCGCCGACGATTACATTACCAAGCCTTTTTCGCCAAAAGAGCTGATGGCGCGCATCAAAGCGGTAATGCGCCGTATTTCACCGATGGCGGTGGAAGAGGTGATTGAAATGCAGGGATTGAGCCTTGATCCTTCATCGCATCGGGTGATGTCAGAAACCACGCCGCTGGAAATGGGCCCTACTGAATACAAACTCTTGCACTTTTTCATGACGCATCCGGAACGGGTTTACAGCCGCGAACAGCTGCTGAATAACGTCTGGGGCACCAACGTCTACGTGGAAGATCGCACCGTGGACGTGCATATTCGGCGTTTGCGTAAGGCGCTGGAACTCTCCGGACACGATCGCATGGTACAAACCGTGCGTGGAACAGGGTATCGTTTCTCCGCCCGCTACTGATCCGGAGTCACACTCGTGCTGGAACGCCTCTCCTGGAAGAGATTATTGCTGGAATTACTGCTGGCGATTCTGCCAGCCGCTATTCTGGGTTTATTGCTGGGCGGTCTGGCCTGGTTTTTATTGTGTGCGGTGCTGGCCGTGCTGTTCTGGCATTTCTGGCAGTTGATGAAGCTCTCGAACTGGCTGTGGGTTGACCGCACCATGACGCCGCCTACCGGACGCGGCAGCTGGGAACCGCTGTTTTACGGGCTTTATCAGATGCAGTTACGTAACCGCCGCCGCCGCCGCGAGTTGGGCAATCTGATCAAACGCTTTCGCAGCGGAGCCGAGTCGCTGCCCGATGCGCTGGTGTTGACCACCGAAGAGGGCAATATTTTCTGGTGCAACGGCCTGGCGCAGCAACATCTGCGGCTGCGCTGGCCGGAAGATAATGGCCAGAATATCCTCAACCTGCTGCGCTATCCGGAATTCTCCCGCTATATTCGCCAGCGCGATTTTGCGAAACCGCTGACGCTGGTGATGAACAACCAGCGCCACCTCGAATTTCGCGTCATGCCTTACAGCGAAGGCCAGTGGCTGCTGGTGGCGCGCGACGTCACGCAGAAACATCAGCTGGAGGGCGCGCGGCGAAATTTCTTTGCCAACGTCAGTCACGAACTGCGTACGCCGCTTACCGTGCTGCAGGGGTATCTGGAAATGATGAACGATGCCGGCATGGCAGGACGCTCGCGGGATAAAGCGCTGCACACCATGCAGGAACAGACGCGGCGCATGGACAGCCTGGTTAAACAGCTGCTGACGCTGTCGCGTATTGAAGCCGCGCCGGTGGTCGATCTCTCTGAAAAAGTCGATGTGCCGATTATGCTGCGCCTGCTGCAACGCGAGGCGGAAACACTGAGCAGCGGCCGCCATACCATCAGCTTTGATTTTGACAGCGAGCTGAAGGTGTTCGGCAACGATGAGCAGCTGCGCAGCGCCATTTCAAACCTGGTGTACAACGCCGTTAACCATACGCCAGAAGGCACGCATATTCGCGTCAGCTGGCAGCGGGTGCGCGATGGCGTGCGCTTCAGCGTCAGCGATGACGGACCCGGTATCAGCGCAGAGCACCTGCCGCGGCTGACCGAACGTTTTTATCGTGTCGACAAAGCGCGATCGCGGGCAACCGGTGGCAGCGGCCTCGGGCTGGCGATCGTGAAGCATGCGCTCAGCCACCATAACGCCCGACTGGAGATCACCAGCCAGCCGGGTAAAGCCACTACCTTCAGCTTTACCTTGCCACCAGGCTTGATTGTGCAGGCGGATCTGGCTGAAAATGCCGTGCATTAACCCCTTGCAGGCATAACGATGAAAGCGTTGATTTTGGCTCTGCTGCTGCTGACGGGCCCGCTGGCGCAGGCAAAAGAAGGCATGCTGGCCGGCAATCTGACCAGCGTCGGTTCCGATACGCTCGGCTACTTGATGTCGCTGTGGGGCGAGGATTTTAACCGGCTCTATCCTGGCGTTAACGTGCAGGTGCAGGCGGCGGGGTCTTCTACCGCGCCGACCGCGCTGGCTGCCGGTGCCGCGCAGCTCGGCGCCATGAGTCGGCCCATGCAGGCCACGGAACGCCGCCTGTTTGAAGAAAAATATGGCTATCCGCCGCTGGCCATTCCGGTGGCGATGGATGCGCTGGTGGTGATGGTGAATCAGGACAATCCGCTGCAGCAGCTGAGCGTACAGCAGCTGGATGCGCTGTTTTCGGTCACTCGCCGCTGCGGTGGCACACATGTGCCGCAGCGCTGGGGCGATCTGCTGGCGCAGCCGCAATGGCAGAACCGCACGATTGCCCGTCAGGGCCGCAACTCCGCTTCTGGCACCTGGGGTTTTTTCAAGCAGCAGGCGCTGTGCGACGGCGATTTTCGCAACGACGTGGCGGAATTCCCCGGCTCTGCTGCTGTGGTGCAGGCGGTGGCCAGTAACCTTAACGCTATCGGCTATGCCAGCATGGGTTTTCATCTCAGCGGCGTGAAAATCGTGCCGCTGGTTGGTGACGCGGGTACGCCGGTTGCGCCCACCGTGGACGCGATCCGCAGCGGTCGCTATCCCTTTGCTCGTCCGCTCTATCTCTACGTCAATAAAGCACCGGGACATCCGCTTGAGCCGCGCACGCTCGCCTTCGTCAACTATGTGCTCTCGGCGCAAGGACAGGCGATGATTCCGCGCACCGGCTATCTGCCGCTTTCCACTGAGCAGGTGGTACAGGCGCAACGGCTGTTCAACACACCCTGACGCTCAACATGAATTAATTTCATGGGACATGAATTTTCCTCTATTGCGCCGCTGCGTACAGCATGTCAATCTGCCTCCAGACATATAGCCATCCAGATGGCTGTAAATAACAGTTGGTAATTATTTCCTGCCGCAATCACCGGCAGGAAGGATTCACTTTCAGGAGCCCGTTCATGAGCCAGTTCACCGCCCCTTTCCGTGCCGATACCGTTGGCAGCTTCCTGCGTCCACAGGCGATTAAACAGGCGCGCACGCAGTTTGCCGCTGGCGACATTGATGCCGCTACGCTGCGTCAGATTGAAGATGAACAGATTCTCGATGTGGTGAACAAGCAGCGAGCCAACGGCCTGCAGGTGGTCACTGACGGTGAGTTTCGTCGTGCCTGGTGGCACTTTGACTTTTTTGCCGGACTGGACGGCGTGGAGCTCTATGAAGCCGAGCAGGGCATTCAGTTCAACGGCGTGCAGACCAAAGCCCACGGCGTGCGCGTTACCGGCAAGCTCGGCTTCAGTCAGCACCCGATGCTGGAAGATTTCCGCTATCTGAAAAGCATCGCCGGTGATGCGGTGCCAAAAATGACCATTCCCAGCCCAAGCGTGCTGCACTTCCGCGGCGGTCGCAAAACCATTGATGCCGACGTCTATCCGAATATGGATGACTATTTTGACGATCTGGCGCTGACCTATCGCACGGCCATCGCCGCCTTTTACGAGGCAGGCTGCCGTTATTTGCAGCTCGATGACACCGTATGGGCCTATCTCTGTTCGGAAGATCAAAAGCGCCAAATCCGCGAGCGTGGCGACGATCCGGAAGAGCTGGCACGTATTTATGCCCGCGTGTTGAACAAGGCAATCGAAGGCAAACCGGACGATTTGATCATCGGTTTGCACGTCTGCCGCGGCAACTTCCGCTCAACCTGGATCTCCGAAGGCGGCTACGAGCCGGTGGCTGAGATTCTGTTTGGCAGCGTTAATATTGATGCTTTTTACCTGGAATATGACAATGAACGCGCCGGCGGCTTTGAACCGCTGCGCTTTATTAAGCCAGGCAAACAGCAGGTGGTACTGGGCTTAATCACCACCAAACAGGGCGAACTGGAAGACCCGGCGGTGGTGAAAGCGCGCCTGGCCGAAGCGGCGCAGTTTGTCGATCTGAGCCAGATCTGCCTCAGTCCGCAGTGTGGTTTTGCCTCAACTGAAGAGGGCAACAGCCTGACGGAAGCGCAGCAGTGGGCGAAGATTCGTCTGGTGGTCGATATCGCGCAACAAGTGTGGTGATGGCGTAAAGTTGTGCAGACAGGCGCGTAAACCGCGCCTTCTGTGCAACTGAATCGCTTCATATGACCGATATGCTCAGCGACTGTGTAAATAAACTACACATCATGTAATGCTTCTATTGAATAGTTTAAACGATTTCGCTAACTTTCTGCTCGCCCGCGCTATATCACTCTGCTTTTCCGATCCCGTATTGCCTTTCCCCGCTATAAACGATTTACTTGGCGCCGTTGTCCGCATATTGCACTGTGTAAATAACAGATCTGCTCGCTATTTCTGCGTTTAAAGCTCCGCATTATTTTGCCGCTTTTTCCCTGAAGGATGCTGCACGAAAACATCCACAGGCTGGACAACCCAAACATCACTCATCGCAACAACAGTACGGGCCGTCTATGAAACATCGTTTAACTTCCAGGGATATCCTCGCGCTGGGCTTTATGACCTTTGCCCTGTTCGTCGGCGCGGGCAATATTATCTTTCCTCCGGTTGTCGGCATGCAGTCAGGCGATCACGTCTGGGTGGCCGCTATCGGCTTTTTGATCACCGCGGTTGGGCTACCGGTGCTGACAGTCATCGCGCTGGCGCGCGTCGGGGGCGGCATTGACGCGCTCAGTTCGCCGATTGGTAAAGCGGCAGGCCTGCTGTTGGCCACCGTCTGCTACCTGGCGGTGGGCCCACTGTTCGCCACGCCACGTACCGCGACCGTCTCTTTTGCCGTCGGCATCGCGCCGCTGACCGGCGACGGCACCATGCCGCTGTTTGTCTACAGCCTGATCTATTTTGCGCTGGTAATCGCCATTTCGCTCTATCCGGGCAAACTGCTGGATACCGTGGGCCACTATCTGGCCCCGCTGAAAATCGTGGCGCTGACCGTGCTCGGTATCGCCGCGCTGGTTTGGCCAGCAGGCGGTTTGAAATCAGCGGCGGAGAGCTATCAGCACGCAGCGTTTTCCACCGGCTTCGTTAACGGCTATCTGACCATGGATACGCTGGGCGCGCTGGTGTTCGGCATCGTGATTGTCAATGCTGCCCGTTCGCGTGGTGTTGAGGACAGCAAGCTGCTGACCCGTTACACCATTATGGCTGGCCTGATTGCTGGCGTCGGCTTAACGCTGGTGTACCTGAGCCTGTTCCAGCTCGGTTCCGGCATCGGTTCGCTGGTGAAACCGGACGCTAACGGCGCCGAAATCCTGCATGCCTATGTGCAGCAGACCTTCGGCAACTACGGCTCGATTTTCCTTGCCGCGCTGATTTTTGTCGCCTGTATGGTGACGGCGATTGGCCTGACCTGCGCCTGTGCCGAGTTCTTTGCGCAATATTTGCCCTTATCTTACAAAACCCTGGTAATTATCCTTGGCCTCTTCTCGATGCTGGTGTCTAATCTCGGCCTGAGCCATTTAATCCAGATTTCTATCCCGGTTCTGACCGCAATTTATCCGCCGTGCATCGTGCTCGTCGTGCTGAGTTTTACCCTTAGCTGGTGGAATAAAAGTGCACGCATCGTGGCACCGGCTATGCTGGTAAGCCTGCTGTTTGGCATCGTTGATGCCATTAAAACCACCAGCTTTTCCGGCATGCTGCCAGACGTCATGACGCATTTGCCGCTGGCGGAGCAGGGGCTTTCCTGGCTGCCACCGTCACTGGTGATGCTGCTGATTGCGGCAGTGATCGACCGGGTTTTGGGTCGTCAGCAGGTTACTGCGCACCAGTAACCGGCAGTACGGTTTTACGGACCACGGGCTTGCCCGTGGTTTTTTCATTTACAGGTAACAGGTTGTTATGCAAGAGACCAATACGCTCAAACGCGGACTGAGCACGCGCCACATTCGCTTTATGGCGCTGGGATCGGCCATCGGCACCGGGTTGTTTTACGGTTCCGCCGATGCGATAAAAATGGCCGGGCCGAGCGTGCTGCTCGCCTATATTATCGGCGGCGCCATCGCTTACATCATCATGCGGGCGCTGGGCGAAATGTCGGTCAATAATCCGCAGGCCAGTTCGTTTTCACGCTACGCGCAGGAATACCTCGGCCCGATCGCCGGATATATCACCGGCTGGACCTACTGCTTCGAGATCCTTATCGTGGCGATTGCCGACGTTACGGCATTCGGTATTTATATGGGCGTCTGGTTTCCTGACGTGCCGCACTGGATTTGGGTGCTCAGCGTGGTGCTGATCATCGGCGGCATAAACCTGTTGAGCGTGAAGGTATTTGGCGAGGTGGAGTTCTGGTTCTCGTTCTTCAAAGTGGCCACCATCATCATCATGATTCTGGCCGGTTTCGGCATCATTATCTGGGGCATCGGCAACGGTGGCCAGGCGACCGGTATCCATAACCTGTGGAGCAACGGCGGCTTCTTTGCGCACGGTATCGTCGGCATGCTGCTGTCGTTGCAAATGGTGATGTTCGCCTACGGCGGCATTGAAATTATCGGTATTACCGCTGGCGAAGCGGACGATCCGGCCACCTCGATTCCACGCGCCATTAATTCGGTGCCGATGCGTATCCTGGTGTTTTATGTCGGCACGCTGTTTGTGATTATGTCTATTTATCCGTGGAATCAGGTAGGCACCGCAGGCAGTCCGTTTGTACTGACCTTCCAGCATCTCGGTATTGCCGCTGCGGCTTCACTGCTGAATTTTGTGGTGATTACCGCCTCATTGTCCGCGGTGAACAGTGATGTGTTTGGCGTCGGCCGCATGTTGCACGGCATGGCGGAGCAGGGGCACGCACCGAAAGTGTTTATGAAGGTCTCAAATCGCGGCATTCCGTGGGTCACGGTAGTGGTAATGATGATCGCCATGCTGGCGGCGGTTTACCTGAACTATCTGATGCCGGAAAGCGTATTCCTGGTCATCGCCTCGCTGGCAACCTTTGCCACGGTGTGGGTCTGGATCATGATTCTCTGCTCACAGATCGCCTTTCGCCGTAAGATTGGCCCGGAAGCGGCGAAGAAGCTGCAGTTTGCCCTGCCGGGTGGCAGCTATACCGCCGGTTTCGCGGTGATTTTCCTGCTGTTTATCATCGGGCTGATTGGCTATTTCCCCGATACGCGCGTGTCGCTCTATGTTGGCGCCGTGTGGATTGTACTGCTGCTGGCGGGATACAAGCTGGTACGTCGTCAGTCGTAATACGCTGACGGGGCGCAATGCCCCGTCGTCGTGGCGTTAAGCGGTTTCTCGTGATTAATCGTATTCCACCTGCGTGGTCGCGCTGTTATCCACAGCGGCACGCAGGTGCGTCATCATCGTGCTGTATGGGCAAAGCATGCCCGGTTCACGCTTCTCACATCCCTCTGGTGAAAACTCCTGTTCTAACGGTGGCTGCTGCGCGTTAAGCGGCGTCAGATTGCGCAGCTGATCCAGCGACTGTGCCTGAAAATAGATGCGCAGAAAGCGATCGCCGCTACGCGTATCGCGCCAGCGTTCAAACACCAGACGGCTGGCGGGCGGAATATTGCCGCGCGGATAGTTGCCAAGCTGCCAGTGAAAACCGAGCAGGGTGCGCAGATAGGCGATATTGGTGTCATGGCCGACCAGCACCAGCCAGCGGGTGGCGGGCGGGGCGTTAGCGGTGGCTTCCGACTGTAGCGCTTTGCTAACCTGATCGAGCAACACTGCACCGCGACGCTGCGCGATGTAAGGCACATCGTTGGTAAGATCGTAGTTTATGGTCAGCAGCGGCAGCAGGGCCGCGACGTCGTCGGCGCTGCGCACATGGCCGAACGCCACCTCCGACAGCGGATTGTGGTTGCTCCAGGCCAGCCGAATGCTTTCCGCCATGTCGGCCATATCGCGCAGCCCACGAATGCTGGCGCGACCGTCACCGCCTGGCTCAATTTGCCAGCGCTGGGCAAACGTCGGGCAGGGTTTGCCAGGCTGACAAACCGCCTGTTGCAAACGGGCGATATCAGCACGTAATCGATGTTGCAGCGTATTGAGATCGCCGCCGGCGGCCTGCAGGGTCGCGCGATGCACTTTGTGCGGGTCGAGCGCGGCGGCGGGCAGATGCTCACTCTGGAACAGCGGATCGTAGCCGCTGGCGACATGCACCGGCACCTTGCAGCCGGGGAAGGCGCCTTCAGCCAGCGCCTCGGCGGTAGCGCGGGTGCGCTGCAAGGGGCTGGCGCGAATATACACCGCATCATCATCGGGGCAGCCATCAGCCAGCATCCCGGACTCGCGCGCACTTTCTCCGGCATAGCGGCCGTGATTAACGGCCGCCTGATAGCCGTGCGCGGTAAGTTCGCCTGCGGCGGTCTGCCACGCTGGCCAGCGGCGATCGCTGCCCGCCTCCATTGCTTTCTGATTACCCACCGTCGGTGGCCGCACGCTGTGACGGTCGATTTCGACCACTTTTTCCAGCTGCCACGACGACGACGCCGCGGCAGCATTGATTACCAGCATGCTGGCCAGTGACAGAATCCCTGTTTTACGCATTTCTGACTCCTGCAATTTACTGCCGCGTAGTGTGAACCAGAACGGCAGCTATTGCAGTGTTCAATCCTCCTGGATTGAACAGTTCAGCGGAGGCGCGTTACGCCGTGGCGCTGCCGTCGCGTAATCCACTGGCCATCATGCGCATATCGTTGCCGGTTGGCGCCTGATGAACACGCAGACCAAAGGCGGGCAGAACGGCAAAAATATGGTCGAAAATATCCGCCTGAATCCCTTCATATTCGGCCCACGCCGTGGTGTTGGTAAAGGCGTAGATTTCCACCGGTAAACCATCTGCCCCCGGCGCCAGCTGGCGTACCATTAACGTCATCTCCTGATGAATCTGCGGATGTGCGTTAAGCCAGGCTTCCAGCCAGACACGGAAGGTGCCGACATTGGTCAGGCGACGGCCATTTAACGGTGAAGCGAGATCGTAGCCCAGCTGTGCATTGTACTGGCTGACTTCCTGCGTTTTCTGTTCGATGTACGGCACCAGAATGTGCGCGCGCTTTAGCTCGCTCATGTCGTGATCGGTGAGGAAGCGAATGCTGGTGGTATCGATATGCACACTGCGCTTGATGCGCCGCCCGCCCGATTCAGCCATGCCCCGCCAGTTTTTGAAGGAGTCGGAAATCAATGCATAGGTGGGAATGGTGGTGATGGTTTTATCCCAGTTTTGCACCTTCACGGTAGTCAGATTGATGTCGATAACGTCGCCATCTGCGCCATATTTTGGCATCTCCAGCCAGTCGCCGATCTTCAGCATATTGTTGGCAGAGAGCTGAATACCGGCCACCAGGCCGAGAATAGGATCTTTGAATACCAGCATCAGCACCGCGGTCATGGCACCGAGACCGGTGATCAATACCAGCGGGGATTTGCCGATCAGCACGGAGACGATCATGATGATCATCAGGATCGCCGCAATCAGCTTCAGGCTCTGAAAGATGCCGCGCAACGGCAGCTGCTGCGCAATCACGCTGTTAGCGGAAAGCGTCAACAGTACATCCAGCAGCGAGAAGAACACCAGCAGGGCGAAAATCATCATCCAGATTTGTGAGAAGACGATCAGCGCGTTGTGGATCTGAATGCTGTCATAGAGGAACAGCTCAGTTTGTAACTTCAGCAAAATGCCCTGTGCCAGCAGCGCGATGCGGCTGAACAGTTTGCACTGCATCAATGATTTTGCCCACTGATAACGGCCCGCTTCGGCGCGGCGGCGCAGGAATGGCAGTACGCTGCGGTGCAGAATGCTGTTGACCAACAGCGAGATCAGTAAAATAACCGCCAGCACCGCGGCCAGCGCAATAGGTTCGGCGTAGGGGATGGAAAACGCATCCAGCCAGTAGTGAATATAAGAAAGCATAAGTTCCCTGATAAATGTGCGAAAGCAATAAAGGCGGCAAGTCTACCCGCCCCGATGGGCGGATCGACAACAGACCGGTCTGGTTTTCTCAGTTATCAGGGCGATGCAGTTACAGCGTTTTTTGTTGCGCGTCGATCATCATGCGGGGATAAAACTGCCAGAAAAGGCGTTCAAGCAGGGCGTAGTTATCAACGAAGTCGTCATAAGAATCGCGCAGCGCCGCCAGCTTTGGCCGGCGGTTGGCCATACCGTTCAGCACCGGTTGCAGATAGGCGGCATCGGCATAGCGTTCCATCCAGCGCTCACGCCAGAGAATGTGATTGAGCTGCTGAAAGCCTTCGGGCGTACCGGCCAGCTGCGGCATAACTTCCGCTTCCGCCTGAGATAAAAAGTCGCGCAGACTCTGGGTTGGGCTGATCTGCTGCCAGTGGCGAGCGAGAAAATGGTCCCAGATGACGTCTAAGGTGATCGGCGCGACGCGCCGGGTCAGCGCCCGGAAATGGCTGCGCGCTTCACGCACTTCAGCCAGTGAATCCGTGCGGGCATCGATGCGTCGGTGCAGCGCAATGCCCTCGGCAATGGCATCGGGCCACTGAGGCACCGGGTTGCCGCGAATGTAATCTGCCATCAGATTGCCCAGCAGGGCGCTGTCGGCAAGACGAGCCAGATGCAGATGGGCGAGAAAGTTCATAGTGTTGGCGCGATCTCCTGTCAGGAATGGTTCAGAATGTTGAGCTTTTCCGCTAGACTATGCCGCCTGTTTCACACCAGTAAAGAAATAATCTATGCGCGTCGCTGATTTCGCTTTTGACCTACCTGATTCTCTTATCGCCCGCTATCCGCAAACCGAGCGTAGCGGCTGCCGTTTGCTGTCGCTGGATGGGCCGAGCGGTGAGCTGACGCACGGTCGTTTTACCGACGTGCTGGATAAGCTTAATCGTGGCGACCTGCTGGTTTTTAACAATACGCGGGTGATTCCGGCGCGCGTATTTGGCCGCAAGGCGAGCGGCGGTAAAATTGAAGTGCTGGTTGAACGCATGCTGGATGACAAACGTGTATTGGCACATGTGCGCGCTTCCAAAGCGCCGAAGCCGGGCGCGGCGTTGCTGCTGGGCGAAGATGAGAGCGTGAAAGCCACCATGGTCGCGCGCCACGATGCGCTATTTGAGATCGTTTTTGAAGACGATCGCGCGGTGCTGGATATTCTGAATGCGGTAGGGCACATGCCGCTGCCGCCTTATATCGATCGCCCGGACGAAGCCTCCGATCGTGAGCTTTACCAAACGGTATACAGCGAGCGCCCTGGCGCCGTTGCCGCTCCGACCGCCGGCCTGCATTTTGATGAGCCGCTGCTGGCGGCACTGCGCGAAAAAGGCGTAGAGATGGCGTTTGTTACGCTGCACGTTGGCGCTGGGACTTTTCAGCCGGTACGCGTGGATACCATTGAAGAGCACATCATGCATGCCGAATATGCCGAAGTGCCGCAGGAGGTTGTGGATGCGGTGCTGGCCTGTAAGGCGCGCGGTAACAAGGTTGTCGCGGTAGGTACCACTTCGGTGCGCTCGCTGGAAAGCGCGGCACAAGCCAGTGAACAGGCGCTAATTGCCCCGTTCTTTGATGACACCAAAATTTTCATCTATCCGGGCTATCGCTATCAGGTGATCGACGCGCTGATTACCAATTTCCACCTGCCGGAATCGACGCTGATCATGCTGGTTTCCGCCTTCGCCGGTTATCGTCATACCATGCACGCCTATCAACAGGCGGTGGCCGAAGCCTATCGCTTCTTCAGCTACGGCGATGCGATGTATATCACCATGAATCCTCAGGCGATCGACGAAAAGGTCGGCGACTGATTCTCCCGGCAGGGCGTTTCCTGCCGATATCAACATTTACATCAGACTGTTTCTCTGGTGGAGGTAACGTGAAGTTTGAACTGGATACTACAGACGGGCGCGCACGCCGTGGCCGCCTGATTTTTGATCGTGGCGTAGTCGAAACCCCTGCGTTTATGCCGGTCGGCACTTACGGCACGGTGAAAGGCATGACGCCGGAAGAAGTGCTGGAAACCGGCGCGCAAATTATTCTCGGTAACACGTTCCATCTCTGGCTGCGTCCGGGGCAGGAAGTGATGAAGCTGCACGGCGATCTGCACGATTTTATGCAGTGGAAAGGGCCGATTCTTACCGACTCCGGCGGCTTCCAGGTATTTAGCCTGGGCGATATCCGTAAAATCACCGAAGCGGGCGTGCATTTCCGCAATCCGATTAACGGCGATCAGATCTTCCTCGACCCGGAAAAGTCGATGGAAATTCAGCACGATCTTGGCTCTGATATCGTGATGATTTTTGATGAGTGTACGCCGTATCCGGCCGACTGGGATTATGCCAAACGGTCAATGGAGATGTCGTTACGCTGGGCGCAGCGCAGTCGCGATCGCTTTGATTCCCTTGGAAATAAAAATGCGCTGTTCGGCATTATTCAGGGCAGTGTTTACGAAGATTTACGAGATGTCTCCGTTAAAGGACTGGTAGAGATCGGCTTTGATGGGTACGCTGTGGGCGGCCTGGCGGTCGGTGAGCCAAAAGAGGATATGCACCGCATTCTTGAGCACGTTTGTCCGCAGATTCCCACTGACAAACCGCGCTATCTGATGGGCGTCGGCAAGCCGGAAGATCTGGTGGAAGGCGTGCGCCGCGGCGTCGATATGTTCGACTGTGTCATGCCAACCCGCAATGCGCGCAATGGCCATCTTTTTGTGACCGATGGCGTGGTGAAAATCCGCAATGCGAAGCATAAAGCTGATACCTCCCCGCTGGATGCGGAGTGTGATTGCTACACCTGTCGCAATTACAGCCGTGCCTACTTGCATCATCTCGACCGCTGTAACGAAATACTGGGCGCGCGTCTGAACACCATTCACAACCTGCGTTATTACCAGCGTTTGATGGCTGGTTTACGTCAGGCTATTGAAGAAGGTAAATTAGAGCGCTTCGTGACCGAGTTCTACGAGCGGACGGGCAAAGCAGTTCCGCCTTTAAACGTCTGATAATTAATCAATGAGGGAAATTTAATGAGCTTTTTCATTTCTGACGCCGTGGCTGCAGCAGGCGCTCCGTCACAGGGAAGTCCTTATTCTCTGGTAATCATGCTGGTTGTATTTGGTCTGATCTTCTATTTCATGATTCTGCGCCCGCAGCAAAAGCGTGCTAAAGAGCACAAGAAGCTGATGGATTCCATCTCCAAAGGTGACGAAGTGCTGACCACCGGCGGCCTGGTGGGTCGCGTGACCAAAGTTGCTGAAACCGGTTACGTTGCGATTGCCCTGAATGACACCACCGAAGTGGTTGTGAAACGTGATTTCGTGGCTGCCGTCCTGCCGAAAGGTACGATGAAAGCGCTTTAATTCTTTGTTTTCCCATAGGGAACTGCCGTGTTAAACCGTTATCCTTTGTGGAAGTACATCATGCTGATCGTCGTGCTCGTGGTCGGTCTGCTGTATGCGCTTCCCAACCTCTATGGTGAGGATCCGGCTGTTCAGATCACTGGTGCGCGCGGAAGCGCCGCCAGTGAGCAAACGCTGGTTCAGATCCAGAACGCATTAAAACAAGACAATATTCAGAGCCGATCGCTGGCGCTGGAAAATGGTGCCATTCTGGCCCGCTTTGCCGACACGGATGTGCAGTTACGCGCCCGTGAGGCGATTACTAAGGTACTTGGCGACGACTATGTTGTGGCACTCAACCTTGCACCGGCCACGCCGCGCTGGCTGAGCATGCTGGCGGCTGAGCCGATGAAGCTTGGTCTCGATCTGCGTGGCGGCGTGCACTTCCTGATGGAAGTGGATATGGACACCGCACTGGGGAAACTGCAGGAGCAGACCACCGACACGCTGCGCAGCGATCTGCGTGACAAATCCATTCCTTATACCAACGTACGCAAAATCCCTGACTACGGCGTGGAAATTCAGTTCCGCAACGCGGCAGCGCGTGACGATGCGGTAACCTGGTTGACATCGCGCCATCGCGATCTGGTGATCAATAACAGCGGCAGCAACGCGCTGCGTGCGGTGATGACCGATGAGCGCCTGCGTGAAGCACGTGAATATGCGGTACAGCAGAACATCACTATTTTGCGTAACCGTGTGAACCAGTTGGGCGTGGCTGAGCCGCTGGTGCAGCGTCAGGGTTCCGATCGTATCGTGGTTGAGCTGCCGGGCATTCAGGACACGGCGCGGGCGAAAGAGATTCTTGGCGCAACCGCAACGCTGGAATTCCGCCTGGTGAACACCAACGTGGATGCTACCGCAGCCGCTAATGGCCGCGTGCCTGGCGATTCTGAAGTGAAATCCACCCGTGAAGGCCAGCCGGTTGTCCTCTACAAACGCGTTATCCTGACGGGCGATCACATCACCGATGCGACCTCCAGCATGGATGAATACAACCAGCCGCAGGTCAATATTTCACTGGATGGTGCAGGCGGTAACGCCATGTCGACCTTTACCAAAGACAATATTGGTAAACCGATGGCAACGCTGTTCGTTGAGTATAAAGACAGCGGTAAAAAAGATGCTAACGGCCGTACGATTCTGGCTAAGCAGGAAGAAGTGATTAACGTGGCGAACATTCAGTCTCGTCTCGGCAACAGCTTCCGTATTACGGGTATCAACAACGCCAACGAAGCGCGCCAGCTTTCGCTACTGCTGCGTGCGGGTGCGCTGATTGCACCGATTCAGATTGTTGAAGAACGTACTATTGGTCCAACCATGGGCCAGCAGAACATCAATCAGGGTCTGCAAGCCTGCCTGTGGGGGCTGATCGCGTCCATCGTGTTTATGGTGGTGTACTACAAAAAGTTCGGTGTGATTGCAACCACGGCGCTGGTGGCGAACCTGGTGCTGATTGTCGGCATTATGTCTCTGTTGCCTGGCGCGACGCTAACCATGCCCGGCATTGCCGGTATTGTGTTAACGCTGGCGGTCGCGGTGGACGCCAACGTGTTGATCAACGAACGTATTAAAGAAGAGTTGAAAAACGGTCGCAGCATTCAGCAAGCGATTCATGAAGGCTACAAAGGTGCGTTCTCCAGTATCATTGATGCCAACGTGACCACGCTGATTACGGCGATTATTCTTTATGCTGTGGGCACCGGCTCTATCAAAGGCTTCGCGATCACGACCGCCATTGGCGTTCTGACCTCGATGTTTACGGCGATTGTCGGCACGCGCGCTATCGTTAACCTGTTGTATGGCGGCAAGCGCGTCAACAAGCTGTCAATCTGAGGAGTAACGACGTGTCAGAGCAACACAGTGTTGAACAACTAAACTATGGCCGTAAAGTTCATGACTTTATGCGCTGGGATAAACTGGCCTTTACGCTTTCCGCCCTGTTGTTGATCGCTTCGGTGATCGTCATGGGCGTGCGTGGCTTCAACTGGGGGCTCGATTTCACTGGCGGTACCGTCATTGAGATCACGCTCGAACAGCCTGCAAATCTTGATACCCTGCGCGCTGCGCTGGAAAAATCAGGTTTTGCGGAACCGCAGGTGCAGAACTTTGGCAGCAGCCGTGATGTGATGGTGCGTCTGTCGCCGAATGCCGGCAATGCGGGTCAGGAGCTGGGTAATAAAGTGGTGACGGTGGTCGATCAGGCCAGCGGTCAGAATGCTACGGTGAAGCGTATTGAGTTTGTTGGCCCGAGCGTGGGCAGCGATCTGGCTCAGGCAGGTGGCATGGCGCTGCTGGCCGCGCTGATCAGCATCCTGATCTACGTGGGCTTCCGCTTTGAGTGGCGTCTGGCGCTGGGTGCCGTACTGGCACTGGCGCATGACGTGATCATCACCATGGGCATCCTGTCGCTGTTTCATATCGAGATTGACCTCACGATCATCGCCTCGTTAATGTCAGTGATCGGTTACTCGCTGAATGACAGTATCGTGGTATCGGATCGTATTCGTGAGAACTTCCGCAAGATTCGCCGCGGAACGCCTTACGATATCGTCAACGTCTCGCTGACGCAGACGCTGAGCCGCACCATCATGACCTCGGCGACGACGCTGGTGGTGGTATTGATGCTGTTTATCTTTGGTGGTGCGCTGCTGGAAGGCTTCTCACTGACCATGCTGATCGGCGTGTCAATCGGTACCATTTCATCTATCTACGTTGCCTCGGCACTGGCGCTGAAGCTGGGTATGAAACGTGAACATATGCTGATTCAGAAGGTGGAGAAAGAGGGCGCTGACCAGCCTTCGATTTTACCCTGATAAGATGCAGTAAAAAAGAAAACGGGCTACGCAGGTAGCCCGTTTTTTTATGGTTGTTTTTCGGCGCTAGCTGCAGGCGAAGTAACCACCAGATCGTGAACCCGTACATAAATCAGCTGTTGGGGCATCACACCGCTAAGGCGCAATGGCACTTCTGCGTCAGGCTGCGGCATCAGCGAAGAAGGGATGGCGATCTCCTGCGACAGGCTTTCAGCCTGCAAAGGCTTGCCGCTGGCGGCATCGAGCTGCCCCCACTGAATTTTCGCCGTCATGCCAGGTAGCGAGGCGGCATCGGCGCTGCGCAAATGCAGTATCGCCCGCGTACCGTTGGCTTCCTGCGCGACGTGGCTCAGCGACAGCCGAATCTTACCGGCATTGCTTAACAGCTCGACCGGCGTGTTGGCGGCGGGAACCAGCCACGCGCCGCTGGTCGAGTTGAGATTAAGCTGGCTTTGCCGTTCAATGGCTGATGCCTGATTAGTCAGCTGTCGCACCTGCTGATTGAGCTTGCCCGCTTCATTATGCAGCTCGGCTACGGCGGGTTGCGGTGGCGAACTGCAGGCAGAAAGCGCCAGCATCATGGTCAACGGAACGATCGTGCGTTTCATCACCGGCTCGCTTATTGTGGAATACGCAGCGTCTGGCCTGGATAAATTTTATCCACGCTAGTCAGCATCGGTTTGTTGGCTTCAAAAATTTTGTTGTACTGGTTGGCATCGCCGTACATTTCTTTCGAAATTGCGCTCAGCGTATCGCCTTTCTTCACCTGATAGAACCGTGCTTCAGGTTCACTCTGGGTGGTTTTGATCTGATCATCCACCGCGGTGATACCTGCAACGTTGCCCGCTGCGATCAGGATTTTCTCTTTCAGCTCTTGTGACAGGCCTTCACCGGTGACCACAGCTTTGCCATCCTCCACTTTCACGTTGACGTTTTCAGCGCCGGGTAAGCCGAGTTTATTGATGTGTTCCTGCAATTTCTTACTCTGATCGTCGCTGCCATGCACCGCGTCCCAGAGTTTTTCACCCGCTTCTTTTACAAAGTTAAATAATCCCATCTTAAGCTCCTTGGTTGACTGGCGCGTTTGCGCATCAATCAGTATAAACGCTTTCAGCACCTTTTGCCGCTTAGCCAAACGGGCGAAAAGCGTGGCAAAGATTTCTGTTAGCCCTGACTTCGCGTTACACTGTGTCTCAATTTTAGCTTGCTCCAGGAAAGATCATGCATTGCCCATTTTGCTCAGCGGTCGATACCAAAGTGATTGATTCCCGTCTGGTTAGCGAAGGTTCATCGGTGCGTCGTCGTCGGCAGTGCCTGATGTGCCACGAGCGGTTTACGACTTTTGAAGTGGCGGAATTAGTGATGCCGCGAGTGGTAAAAAGCAATGACGTTCGCGAACCCTTTAACGAAGATAAGCTGGGCAGCGGCATGATGAAGGCGCTGGAAAAACGACCGGTTAATTCTGACGATGTTGAGAATGCGATAAGCCACATCAAAACGCAGCTGCGTGCCACCGGAGAACGTGAAGTGCCGAGCAAAATGATCGGTAACCTGGTGATGGATGAGCTAAAAAAACTCGACAAGGTCGCCTATATTCGTTTTGCGTCGGTGTATCGAAGCTTTGAAGATATCCGCGAATTTGGCGAAGAGATTGCGCGGTTACAGGACTGACCTATGCATGATGAATTTTACATGGCGCGGGCGCTGGAACTGGCGCGGCGCGGAATATTTACCACTACGCCCAATCCCAACGTTGGCTGCGTTATTGTGCGCGACGGCGAGATTATCGGCGAAGGCTGGCATCAGCGCGCGGGCGAACCGCATGCGGAAGTGCATGCGTTGCACATGGCAGGCGATCGCGCACGCGGTGCTACCGCTTACGTTACCCTTGAACCCTGCAGCCACTTTGGCCGCACGCCGCCCTGTTGCGATGCGCTGATTGCCGCAGGCGTCAGCCGCGTTGTGGCCGCGATGCAGGATCCCAATCCGGAAGTGGCGGGGCGTGGTTTACACCGCCTGCAGCAACATGGCATTGAGGTCAGTCACGGCCTGATGAACGCCGAGGCTGAAGCGCTAAACCGCGGATTTCTGAAGCGTATGCGCACCGGTTTTCCGTGGGTGCAGTTAAAGCTCGGCGCGTCACTTGATGGCCGCACGGCGATGGCCAGCGGCGAAAGCCAGTGGATAACTTCTGCCGAGGCGCGACGCGATGTTCAACGTTTGCGGGCGCAGAGCAGCGCTATTTTAAGCAGCAGCGCGACGGTGCTGGCAGATGATCCTTCGCTGACCGTGCGCTGGGATGAACTTAGCGCCGCAACGCAGCAGCACTACGGCACATCATCGCTGCGCCAGCCGATCAGAGTGATCGTCGACGGCCAGAATCGGGTAACACCAGAGCACAAGCTTATTCAGCAACCCGGCGAAACCTGGCTGGCACGCGCAGAAAGTGATGCGCAGCCATGGCCCGACAGCGTGCAACAAATGATGGTACCGCGCTATCAACAACGACTGGATCTGGTGGCGATGATGATGCTGCTGGGTAAACGCCAGATCAACAGCGTGTGGGTCGAAGCCGGTGCCACGCTGGCGGGTGCGCTGCTACGCGCCGGTGTCGTGGATGAACTGATCGTTTATATGGCGCCTAAGCTGCTGGGCAATGATGCCCGTGGCCTGTGCGCGCTGCCCGGGCTGGATCGGCTGGCCGATGCGCCACAGTTTGTCTTTAGCGATATGCGCCAGATTGGGCCCGATATCCGCCTGACGCTGAAATCAATTTGAGCACGTGGAAAGCGTAAGCAGACCGCAGAAGAGTATGATAGAATCCGCCCCCCTGCGGGGCCATAAACAGAACCCTGAAAGGAAAACTATGAAGATTATCGAAGCTGCCGTTGCCACGCCTGACGCGCGTATTGCCATTGTGATTGCGCGTTTTAACAACTTCATTAACGACAGCCTGCTGGATGGCGCTATCGATGCCCTGAAACGCATCGGTCAGGTACAGGATGACAACATCACCGTTGTCTGGGTACCCGGCGCTTATGAACTGCCACTGGCGGCGCGCGCGCTGACCACCACCGGTAAATATGACGCGATTATCGCGCTCGGTACGGTTATCCGTGGCGGCACTGCCCACTTTGAATATGTTGCGGGTGAAGCCAGTTCCGGCATCGCCAGCGTCGCTATGGACAGCGCTATCCCGGTTGCCTTTGGCGTGCTGACCACCGAAAACATTGAGCAGGCGATTGAACGCGCCGGCACCAAAGCGGGTAATAAAGGCGCTGAAGCTGCGCTGACCGCACTCGAAATGATTAATGTACTGAAAGCCATCAAGGCCTGATTTTTGTAAGGGGAATTTTGTGAAACCTGCTGCTCGTCGCCGCGCCCGTGAATGTGCTGTCCAGGCGCTTTACTCCTGGCAGTTATCTCATAACGACATTGCTGATGTCGAATATCAGTTTCTGGCGGAACAAGACGTTAAAGACGTCGATATTACCTATTTTCGCGAGTTGCTGACCGGTGTAGCGACCAACAGCGCTTATCTCGATGGTTTGATGAAGCCTTACCTGTCACGTCAGCTCGAAGAGCTGGGTCAGGTTGAGAAAGCTATCCTGCGTATTTCTCTGTATGAACTGAGCAAACGCAGCGATGTGCCGTATAAAGTGGCGATCAACGAAGGGATTGAGCTGGCTAAAGTATTTGGTGCCGAAGACAGCCATAAGTTTGTCAACGGCGTGCTGGATAAAGCCGCTCCACACATTCGCCCAAACAAAAAATAGTCTAACGCCCTTAAACCTTCGCATTGCAGGAAGGCAAGACGCCTCTCCAGTCCCGTTGCAGAGTGATATTTGTAACCGGGAAACAGATGCAGCCAACGTGCCTGCAGCTCAAGGTTTGACGGGAACAATGAGGCCAGAATTTCTGGCCTTTTCTCTTTAGAACCCGGAATAAAACCATGGCATGTGGCGAATTTGAACTCATCGCGCGCTATTTCAATCGTGTAACCAGCTCGCGCCGTGATGTTGAAAAGGGCATCGGTGACGATTGCGCGTTGCTCAACGTCCCGGAAAAACGCACGCTGGCGATCAGCACCGATACGCTGGTTGAGGGCGTACACTTCCTGCGTGATATTCATCCTGCTGATTTAGGCTACAAAGCGCTGGCCGTAAACCTCAGCGACTTAGCCGCAATGGGCGCCGATCCGGCGTGGTTAACGCTAGCGTTGACCCTGCCCGACATCGATGAAGCCTGGATTGCCGCCTTCAGCGACAGCCTGTTTGAATCGCTGGATTACTACGATATGCAGCTGATTGGTGGCGATACCACGCGCGGGCCGCGCAGCATTACGCTCGGTATTCACGGGCTGATTCCCGCCGGTAAGGCGCTGAAGCGTTCCGGCGCCCGGCCGGGGGACTGGATTTTTGTCACCGGTACCCTGGGCGACAGCGCGGCTGGGCTGGCGCTGCTGCAGCACCATGTACGCATTGACGATCCGGCGGTGCATGAGGCGTTAATCAAACGCCATTTGCGGCCAATGCCGCGTATTCTGCAAGGCCAGGCGCTGCGTAACCTGGCCAGCGCTGCCATCGATATTTCGGATGGACTGATCGCCGATCTCGGTCATATCCTGCAGGCCAGCGGTTGCGGTGCGCGACTTAATCTTGATGCCATGCCGCTTTCTTCCACATTGCGCGATCATTTCACGCCTGAGCAGAGCCTGCGTTGGGCACTGAGCGGCGGCGAAGATTATGAACTCTGCTTCACGGTGCCGGAGATCAATCGCGGCGCGCTGGATGTCGCGCTGGGCCATCTTGGCGTGCCTTATACCTGTGTGGGCCAGATGACTTCAGAGTCAGAAGGACTGGTGCTGCTACAGCAGGGCGATGCGGTGAAACTTAACCTGAAAGGATTCGACCATTTTGACTCGTGATAAAGATGTGGCGCGCAGCCGCCTGAAAATGAGCAATCCCTGGCATTTGCTGGCAACCGGATTTGGCAGCGGCCTCAGCCGTTATGTGCCGGGCACCATGGGTTCGCTGGCCTCGATTCCGTTCTGGTATCTGATGACCTTTTTGCCGTTGCAGATCTACTATTTGCTGGTGTTGATCGGCATTTCGGTGGGCGTTTATCTCTGTCATCGTACGGCAAAAGATATGGGCGTTCACGATCATGGCAGCATTGTCTGGGATGAGTTTATTGGCATGTGGATAACGCTGATGACCATTCCGGCAATGAAATGGCAGTGGGTGCTGATTGGCTTTATTACCTTTCGTATCTTCGATATGTGGAAGCCCTGGCCTATTCGCTGGTTTGATCGCAATGTGCATGGCGGTATGGGCATCATGGTTGATGACATTATCGCCGGGGTCATCTCTGCGGCGCTGCTTTATCTGATGGGACACTACTGGCTGTTCTGATCCGGTAAAATCTGGGCCGATGTTATCGGCCCTGATATCGTTAACTGCTCATCATTAGTCGAAGCCGGTGACTGCATGCGGCTGATAAATGGATTCCAGGCTCGCCATCTCTTCTTCGCTGAGTGATACCTCAACTGCCTTTACCAAATCTGCCAGCTGTTCAGCGCGTGACGCGCCGATAATTGGCGTGGTAACCGCCGGTTTATGCAGCATCCAGGCAAGTGCAATCTGCGCCCGGCTCACCCCTTTTTGCTCAGCCAATTCGGCTACGCGTTGAGCAATCAGCGCATCATTTTCTTCGGCGGAGTTATACAGGGTTTTGCCATATTCGTCGGAAGCGGAGCGGGCGGTATTTTCGCCCCAGGCGCGGGTAAGACGTCCACGAGCCAGCGGACTCCATGGCATCACGGCAATGCCTTCAGCCTGACACAGCGGATGCATTTCACGCTCCTCTTCACGCTGAATCAAATTATACTGATCCTGCATGCTGATAAAGCGCGTCCAGCCGTGCAGATCGGCGGTATACAGCGCCTTGCTGAACTGCCATGCGAACATGGACGATGCGCCGATATAGCGCGCTTTACCGGCTTTGACCACGTCATGCAGCGCCTCCAGCGTCTCTTCCAGCGGCGTTTCATAATCCCAGCGATGAATCTGTAGTAAATCGACATACTCCATGCCCAGCCGGTTCAGGCTGTCATCAATCGATTGCAGGATATTTTTACGCGACAGGCCGCGCGAAAGGTTGCTCATTGGGAAGAAGACTTTGGTGGCAACCACCACCTCTTCACGTCGCGCATAGTCACGCAGCGCGCGGCCGACAATCTCTTCACTGCTGCCATCTGAATAACTATTAGCGGTATCAAAGAAGTTGATGCCTGCATCAAGCGCCTGCCTGATTAACGGCCTGCTGCTGACTTCCGGCAAGGTCCACGGATGGTTACCGCGCTCGGGTTCGCCATAGGTCATACAACCCAGACAGAGTTGGGAAACCTGCAGATCGCTGTGGCCAAATTTGAGGGTATTCATGATTGCTCCTGTGCGTTGCGAACGGCTCTCCAGCCAAATATTCACTAAGCATAGCAGCTGCTCTGCTCCCCGAATGGGGAGCAGACAAGGAGATTACTGCGCGAGCCAGTCGGTGATTTGCTGCTGAATGCCTTTAGCATCAAGCAGATAATCCTGCCGAATTTCGTCCTGTGTGCCCTGCGGAATAAACTCGTCAGGCAGGCCGATGTTCAGTACCGGCACCAGAACGCGTTTCGCCATCAGATACTCAATCACGCCGCTGCCTGCACCACCCTTGATGGCACCTTCTTCCAGCGTGATCAGCGCTTCATGACTCGCTGCCAGCTCAAGAATCAGCGCTTCATCCAGCGGTTTCACGAAGCGCATGTCGACCAGCGTCGCATTCAGCGCCTCGGCGGCCGCGGCCGCTTCCGGCAGCAGGGTGCCGAAGTTAAGAATCGCCAGCTTCTCGCCTTCACGACGCATAACGCCTTTGCCCAACGGCAGTTCGCGCATCGGCTCCAGCGGCACGCCAATGCCGTTACCACGAGGATAGCGCACGGCGCTCGGACCCGCGCTGTAATGGTAGCCGGTATACAGCATTTGCCGGCACTCATTCTCATCGCTTGGCGTCATGATCACCATGCCGGGGATACAGCGCATAAAGGCGATATCAAAGGCGCCCTGATGCGTCTGACCATCGGCGCCCACAATACCGCCGCGATCGATAGCAAACAGCACCGGCAGCTTTTGAATCGCCACGTCATGAATCAGCTGATCGTAGGCGCGCTGCAAAAAGGTTGAGTAAATTGCCACGACCGGCTTATAACCACCGATAGCCAGGCCTGCGGCAAAGGTCACCGCGTGCTGTTCGGCAATCGCCACGTCAAAGTATTGCGCCGGGAAATCACGAGAGAATGCCACCATGCCAGAACCTTCGCGCATGGCTGGCGTCACCGCCATCAGCTTGCTGTCGGTCGCTGCTATCTCAGAGAGCCAGCTGCCAAACACTTTTGAATAGCTGGGATGGCTTTCCGCGCTTTTCGGCAGCAAACCGCTGGCTGGGTCGAATTTCGGCACCGCATGCCAGGCGATCGGATCGTTTTCAGCAGGCGCATAGCCTTTGCCTTTTCTGGTCATGATGTGCAGGAACTGCGGGCCCTTTAGCGCGCGCATGTTAGTCAGCGTCTGCACCAGCGTCAGCACATCGTGACCGTCAACCGGGCCGATGTAGTTAAAACCGAGCTCTTCAAACAGCGTACCGGGCACCACCATGCCTTTAAGGTGCTCTTCGGTGCGTTTCACCAGCTCCTTAATCGGCGGCAGGCCGGTCAGCACTTTTTTACTGCCCTCACGCAGACGAGAATAGGTTTTACCCGACAGGATTTGCGCGAGGCGATTATTAAGCGCACCGACGTTTTCTGAGATCGACATTTCGTTGTCATTCAGAATAACCAGCAGATCCGCTTTAATGTCGCCGGCATGATTCATCGCTTCAAACGCCATACCGGCAGTGATTGCGCCATCGCCAATAATGCAGGCGGTACGACGGCCCTGGCCCTCTTTTTCCGCCGCCACGGCCATGCCCAGGCCGGCGCTGATCGAGGTCGAAGAGTGGCCAACGTTCAGCACGTCATATTCACTTTCGTCACGCCACGGGAACGGATGCAGACCGCCTTTTTTGCGGATGGTGCCGATGCGATCGCGGCGGCCGGTCAAAATCTTGTGTGGATAAGCCTGATGGCCCACATCCCAGATCAGATGATCAAAAGGCGTGTTATAGACGTAATGCAGCGCAACGGTCAGTTCCACCACGCCGAGGCCGGAAGCAAAGTGCCCGCTGGACTGGCTTACGCTATCCAGCAGGTATTGCCGCAGCTCGCCACACAAGGTTGGCAGCTTCTCTTTAGGCAATAAACGTAACTCCTGAACGCTTTCTGCTAACGCCAGTGTCGGGTATTTTGCTGTATCAAAACTCATCAGTGACTCATTATGGTTATTTGTCGCGTTCAATTATGAAGCTTGCCAGTGCCTGTAATGGCATCGTATTGAAAGATTGCGCCGCAAGCGTTTCCAGTGCACCTAATGCTTCCTGATAAAGATCCCAGGCTTTTCCGCGCGCATTGTCGAGACCCATTAACGCAGGATAGGTGCTTTTACCTAATTCTTCATCCGCGCCCTGACGTTTACCGAGCACTGCCGTATCGCCGACCACATCAAGAATGTCGTCCTGCACCTGAAAGGCCAGGCCGATAGCGTTGGCGTAACGATCCAGCGCGGGCATGGCCGCTTTCCCGGTTTCACCGGCGGCAAGGGCGCCGAGTCTTACCGCTGCGCGGATCAGCGCACCCGTTTTAAGTCGATGAATTTGTTCCAGCTGGGCGAGGTCGACCTGCTTGCCCTCTGCCAGCAAATCCAGCGCCTGGCCACCGCACATGCCCGCCACGCCACTGGCTTGAGCAAGCTCTGAAACCATTGCCAGACGATATTCGGCGCTGACGCCGGGCATCGGTTCATCGGTAAGGATAGAAAATGCCAGCGTTTGCAGCGCATCGCCTGCGAGAATCGCCGTATCTTCGCCAAACTTGATGTGGCAGGTAGGCTGGCCACGGCGCAGACGATCGTCATCCATAGCCGGAAGATCATCGTGAATGAGTGAGTAAGCGTGAATGCACTCAATGGCGGCGGCAGGCGCATCAAGGCTGGCGGAATCTGCCTTCAGCATTTCGCCGGTAGCATATACCAGAAAAGGACGCAGCCGCTTACCACCTAATAATGCCCCATATTCCATGGCATTCACCAGTGGAGAATCCTGAAAAGGCAGTGGCGCTAACAGGCGAGAGAGCGCGTCGTTTACGCGTTGGTGATAAACATGCAATAAATCAGAAAAATGCATTATTCATTTTCCGCTGTAAAAGGGGTCAGCTCACCATTTTTGTCGTCGCTGAGGAGGATCTGTACGCGCTGTTCCGCCTGTTGTAGTGTCTGTTGCCCAACTCTGGCCAGCTGCACGCCGCGCTCAAATTCGTTGAGGGCATCTTCCAGTGGCAAATCGCCACTTTCGAGGCGTTGAACAATTTGCTCCAGCTGTTGCAGAGAGCTTTCAAAGCTGACGGGCGTTGCGGCTTTTTTTGGCATAGTGGGTCTCATTTCACAAATAAATGTCGTTCTGCTGCGGTCATGGTAGCTGACGGGAAATAATTAGCAAAACAATCAATAGCGGCCGTTGCTAAAGCGCCGCCAGGGGAATGGTGATACAATACTGCTCCCCGGATGCTTACAGCCGCTGGCTGTAACGCAATCCTATGATTTTACCAGCTAAGTGCTTCGTCTTTTAGCACTTATTTGCTCAACGAACCCGTGCCGCCATGAAGTTTATCATTAAGTTATTCCCCGAAATTACTATCAAAAGTCAGTCCGTGCGACTGCGCTTTATCAAAATCCTGACCAGCAACATTCGCAATACGCTTAAAGAAGTGGATGACGAGTTGGCGGTTGTCCGCCACTGGGATCATATCGAGGTGCGCACTAAAAAAGTGTCGATGCGCGAAGCGCTAATCGACGAGCTGCAGCGTATTCCCGGTATTCACCACGTGCTGGAAGTGGAAGATCGCGCCTATACCGATATGCATCATATCTTTGAGCAGACGCTGGAGTTATACCGCAGCCGCATCGAAGGTAAAACGTTCTGCGTGCGCGTTAAACGACGCGGCCAACATGATTTTAGCTCGCAGGATGTTGAGCGTTATGTTGGTGGCGGCCTGAATCAGCATGTCGAGAGCGCATCGGTTAAGCTTAACCATCCTCAGGAAACGATCAACCTTGAGATCGATAACGATCGCCTGATGCTGGTCAACGGCCGTTATGAAGGCATTGGCGGCTTCCCGATTGGCACGCAGGATGATGTGCTGTCGCTGATCTCTGGTGGATTCGATTCCGGCGTCTCCAGCTACATGCTGATGCGTCGCGGTTGCCGCGTGCATTATTGCTTCTTTAACCTGGGCGGCGCCGCGCATGAGATTGGCGTTCGTCAAGTCGCACATTATTTGTGGAACCGTTTTGGTCGATCTCACCGGGTGCGCTTTGTCGCCATCAACTTTGAGCCAGTGGTCGGCGAGATTCTTGAGCGGGTGGAAGATGGCCAGATGGGCGTGGTGCTGAAACGCATGATGGTGCGCGCCGCCTCGCTGGTAGCTGAACGCTATGGCGTGCAGGCGCTGGTCACCGGCGAAGCGTTGGGCCAGGTTTCCAGCCAGACGTTAACCAACCTGCGCTTAATCGACAACGCCAGCGATACGCTGATTTTGCGCCCGCTGATCTCCCACGATAAAGAGCACATCATCAACGTTGCCCGGGCAATCGGCACCGAAGACTTCGCCCGTACCATGCCAGAATATTGTGGGGTAATCTCCAAAAGCCCAACGGTGAGAGCAGTGAAGGCGAAGATCGAAGCGGAAGAGCAAAATTTCGACTTCTCCATTCTGGAGCGGGTGGTGCAGGAAGCCACGAACGTTGATATCCGCGAGATTGCCGAGCAGACGGAAGAAGAAGTGATCGAAGTGGAAACCGTGGCTTCATTCGGTGACAGCGATGCGGTGCTGGATATTCGTTCTATTGATGAGCAGGATAGCCGCCCGCTGAACGTGACAGGCGTCGAGATCAAATCGATGCCTTTCTATAAGCTTGGCAGCCACTTTGCCGATCTCGATCAGAGTAAAACCTGGTTGTTATACTGCGATCGCGGCGTGATGAGCCGACTGCAGGCGCTCTATCTGCATGAGCAGGGCTTCAAAAATGTTAAGGTTTATCGGCCCTGATCGGTTCACCCTGGCCGCCGTATAGCAAAAACGGCGGCCAGAGTAGATGCAGCATCGTTACTCGCGATAGTCATAAATGCCGGGCGGCAACACCAGCTGCGCGGCAACTTCCTGAGCCATCTCTTTTCCCACCAGCAGATCAATCATCTTCAACGCGAAATCCATTGCCGTACCCGGACCCTGGCTGGTTAGCAGGTTAACCCGACGATCCCACACCACGCGTCTCTCCATCCATTGCGCTTCCGGAATGGTCTCTTTTAAACCAGGAAAGCCGGTCATGTTACCTACCGGGAACAGCGCGTGCGGAATCAGCACCGTGCCGGTAGCGGCGCAAATTGTTGCCACGATACGTCCGGACTGATGAAAGTGACGCACTGTTTCTATCAGCAGGGGACTGTCGCGAAAGGTTTCGGCTCCCCGTAAACCGCCGGGCAAAATGATGGCATCGAACTCACCATCGGCAACGGCCACCAGCGGCGCATCTGCCAGCAGGCGGACGCCACGTGAACAGGTGATTTCCAGCGAGCCATCGCTCTCCACGCTTGCAGTAGTCACCTTGATGCCACCGCGCACCAGCAAATCGATAGTAGTGACGGCTTCGGTTTCTTCACTGCCATGTGCCAGGCAAACCAATACGTTCACGCTCATACCACGACTCCTTGTTTTTAACGAGTTCATAAAGTCGCCGATTTTCCGGCGCGGTCAGACCCTGTGCCCGTGCGCGGCGCAACAGGTAACCGGTAATGTATTCGATTTCAGTTCGTCGCTGAGCACGAATGTCTTGCAGCATAGAAGAGGTGTTAGCCGCGGTGCTTTGCATCACGGCGATCGCATAATCCTGTAGGCTTTCTGATGATGTATGTTCACCTTCACGCACCATCACCTCAGCGATTTCGTCACACAGCAAGGCAATCTGCTCGCGATGCACCAGCAGATCGCCGTTCTGGCAGTTATGCTCCACGCTGAGCGGGTTGATCACACAGTTAACCGCCAGCTTATTCCAGCTGGCTGAGGCGATATGGTTATGCCAGGCTACATCCGGCAGGGCATGGTGAAGCACTTCTGCCAGATCGCTTAAGGTTGCGCCTTCAGCATTAGCCGGACCAATATGCGTGACGCCTGCGGCAACATGCACGACGACGGTATCGTCATGCCTGGCAGCGTGAGTGGTGATCCCGTTTAAGAGCGGCTGGGCGATGGCGCCTAGCTCTTCCAGCGTACCCATGCCGTTGTGTAACAACAGTATTGCGCAGCCAGACGATAACAGCGGCTCAAGGTTCTTCACCGCGGTGGAAACCTGCCAGGCTTTTAGCGTAACCAACAGCAGGTCGCTTTCGCTGAGAAAAAGCGGATCGTTAGCAATAAAGGTTTGATTCAGCGTGACGCCGTCTGGCGTGATGACATTTGCCGAACAGTAAGGCTGCGCCACACGGAGCCAGCCCTGAACTTCATGGCCCTGGCGTTGAAGCGCCGTCAGCCAAATTTGCCCGAGGGCGCCACAACCCAGCACGGTAATTTTCATGGTTTCTCCTGCGGGTGGGGGTTACGTAGCCTGTTAAGTATAGCTTTCGCGACAGACGGTTTTTTTGGCTGCGCAAGGCGGGTATTATGCATGTCACTTTAGCCTCAGGAGAAAAAAATAATGCCATCTTTCGATATCGTTTCCGAAGTTGATCTGCAGGAAGTGCGTAACGCAGTGGAGAACGCCAATCGTGAGCTCGCAACGCGCTTTGACTTCCGTAACGTGACGGCCAGTTTTGAACTGAACGAGAAGAACGAAAGCATCAAGGTTCTGAGTGAGTCTGATTTCCAGGTTAAGCAACTGATCGAAATCCTGCGCGAGAAGTTGTTGAAGCGTGGTATTGAAGGTGCAGCGATCGAAGTGCCCGAAGAGATCGAACACAGCGGTAAAACCTGGATGCTGGATGCCACCCTGAAAAAAGGCATCGAAGCGGATATGGCGAAGAAAATTGTTAAGCTGATCAAAGAGAGCAAGATCAAAGTGCAGACGCAGATTCAGGGTGAATCACTGCGTGTCACCGGTAAGTCACGCGACGATCTGCAAAGCGCTATGGCGCTGGTAAAAAGTGGGAATCTGGGGCAGCCGTTTCAGTTTAAAAATTTCCGCGACTAAAATATCAGGCCCCGCTGAACGGGGCCGATTTTCAGGCGCTGGCGATTAAGGCTTCCAGCTCCAGTCGATTAGTCACTTTGCTGTCTATTTTAACGTAGGCGCTGCGCTCTTCCGGCACGATAAACACCGAGTTGACCCCTTCCTGCGCCTTCAGGCGTGCTTCAAGATCACGCTGTTGTAACGCTTTTTCGCTCAGTACAATACGCAGGCTGCTGACATAAGGCGGCTCACTCATGGTGGTGCTGACCAGCAGCCATACTGCGGCAACAATGGCACCTGCTAAAAATACCGTTTGTGCATCAAACTGGCCAAACAGCCAGCCGCCCATGCTGCCGCCAATGGCCACACCGATGAACTGGCTGGTGGAATAGATGCCCATCGCTGTGCCTTTATAGCCCGCGGGCGACTCTTTGCTGATCAACGACGGTAAGATGGCTTCCATCAGGTTGAAAGCAAAAAAGAATAACTGGACGCCAACCACCAGCGTCCAGAAGTGGTTACCTGCGCCCCACAGCACAATTTCAGCGATCAGAATTAGCGCAACGCAGCTGACAAAAACGCGCTTCATCCGGCGCTTAACTTCAGCGTAGATGATAAAAGGCACCACGCCCGCAAAAGCAATCAGCATGGTTGCCAGATAGACTTTCCAGTGCTGATCGGCGGGAAAACCCGCCTGCTCAAACTGGCCGGGCAGGGCAACAAAGCTGGACATCAGCAAAACATGCAGGCAGAGAATGCCAAAGTTAAGCTTCAGCAGGCGGGTATTGGCTAATACTTTGCGGAAGCTGCCTTTCACCATGCCCGATTCGCGGTTAAGCAAATGCTGTGGCGCACTCGGCACCACGAACAACGTGATAAGAATGCCGCACGAGGCCAGCACGGCAATCATCCAGAACAGCGCATGCAGTCCGTAATGATGAGTGACCACCGGTCCCACTACCATGGCAATGGCGAAGGTAATGCCAAAGCTAATGCCGATAAAGGCCATCGCCTTGGTGCGATTTTGCTCGCGCGTCAGGTCGGAAAGTAACGCCATCACGGCTGCGGCAATCGCCCCGGAGCCCTGCAACGCACGACCTAAAATCACGCCCCATATTGACGTGGTGTTTGCCGCAATGATGCTGCCAAGGACGAATATCAGCAGACCACCCACAATCAACGGCTTACGACCGATGCGATCTGAGAGCAGTCCAAAAGGAATTTGAAAAATAGCCTGAGCCAGACCGTAAATGCCGATAGCCAATCCGATTAACGTTTCGCTGGCACCCTGCAATGCCATGCCGTATGTCGTTAATACGGGAAGAACCATAAACATACCCAGCATGCGTAATGAGAAAACCGTGCCTAAGCCCCAGGTGGCACGCAGCTCCACTGGAGTCATTTTATTATCGTTCATTACTACCTCAGTTAATTTGCTGGCACTATTTTAAGGAGCAGGGCAGGGCGGGTAAAATAATAGTTTTTAAGCAGTGGTAACAAAAAGAAAGGGCGCGATAATCGCGCCCCCTGATGATATTGCTTTGTGCGATTACCACACGTAGGTCAGCATATCTTTCGATGCAGGCGTCATGAAGTCAATCGACATCATCACGCTCAGTGCCGTAATGGCGACAATGGAGAAAACAAACAGTTTACGCGCCCAAACACGATCGTTTGAGGTTTTGTAACCGGAAAGCGCCATGCCTAACCACCAGACACTGACTGCCGCCGCGACGATCAGATACTTATAACCCGCATAGCCGCCAAGCGTCAGCATCAGCGTGGCAATCATAAACGCCAAAATGTAGAGCGTAATATGATTTTTTGCCACCGAAATGCCTTTCACTACTGGCAGAACCGGGATATTAGCTGCCTGATAATCTTTGAAGCGGAAAATCGCAATGGCGTAAGAATGTGGCATCTGCCACAGACTGAAGATAGCCAGCAGGATCAGCGCACCGGTATCAAAGTTGCCCGTTACTGCACAGTAACCGATAACCGGAGGCGCCGCGCCTGACAGGCTGCCAATCAGCGTGCCATAAACGGAATTACGCTTCATATAGAGGCTGTAAATGCCGACATACACCACGAAGCCCATCACCGCCAGCCACATGGCCAGCGGGTTTGCTCCGAGATAGAGTAACGCAAAGCCAGCAATACCTAACGCGGTTGCATAAACCAGGCTTACTTTCGGAGAGATAAGGCCTTTCACCAGCACTCGATTCTTGGTCCGCTCCATTTTGCGGTCGATGTCGCGGTCAATCACGTTGTTGAATACACAACCTGATGCAACCACTAGCGAAACACCTACCAGGGTGGAGAGAAACAGGACGTAATCAATGCTGCCTTTGGACGCCAGCAAAAATCCGCCAATGACAGAAATTAAATTCCCGAAAATAATTCCTGGTTTTGTTACTTGCAGGTATTGCTTAATCATTACATGCGACTCTTTAGTGAACCATCATGTTGTAGTTGAGGTTCCACATAATCCACAGCGAGCCTACAACAACGATCAGAATGATGAGTGCCGAGAAAACGATGGCGACCATGTTCCAGCCGCCTTCAGTTTTCGTATCCAGGTGCAGGAAGTAAATCAGGTGAACGATAACCTGAACAACCGCACAAGCGACAACGACACCAATAATCGTGGTATGTGATGCGCTGCCATCCATTACCATCCAGAACGGAATACCGGTCAGGATGATAGAAAGGATGAAGCCAACCATATAGGACTTCACGGTGCTATGTGGGACAACATGTTCGTTGGTTGAGTGACTCATTACATGGCTCCCATCAGATAAACAATGGTAAATACACAAATCCATACCACGTCAAGGAAGTGCCAGAACAAGCTCAAACACAGAATACGTGTACGGTTTGTTGAGGTCAGGCCACGTTTGGAGATCTGGAACATCAGTACCAGCATCCAAATCAGACCAGAAGTCACGTGCAGACCATGCGTACCTACCAGCGTAAAGAAGCCAGAGAGGAAACCACTGGTGTTCGGACCGTAACCTTCAGCAATCAGATGATGGAATTCATAGATTTCCATACAGATGAAGCCAAGACCGCACAGGAACGTCAGCGCAAGCCAGGCATTCACGCCACCTTTCTTGTCATGGTTCATTGAGATAACGGCCATGCCATAGGTGATGGAGCTTAACAGCAGAAGCGCTGTTTCACCGAGCACAAACGGTAACTCAAAGATGTCTTTCCCTGCCGGGCCACCGGCAGTGTTATTCATCATTACTGCATAGGTCGCAAAAAGGGTTGCGAAGATAATGCAGTCACTCATGAGGTAGATCCAGAAGCCAAAGATCTTATTGGCTCCTGCATCGTGATGCCCATGCTCCGCATGGGCGTCGTCGTGATGATGTTTAATCGCAGTTTCAGTTGACATTATTTCAGACCTGCTTTGCTGATTTCGTCAAAGTGCTGTTTCTCCAGCTGCTCGATCACTTTAACCGGCACGTAGTAGTCCACGTCTTCGTCAAAGCTCTTCACAATCCAGGAAACAATAATGCCCAGGAAGGACAGACCCGCCAGCCACCAGATATGCCAGATCATAGCGAAACCAAACAGCGTAGCGAACGCGGCGATAACAATACCGGCACCACTGTTCTTCGGCATATGAATCTCTTCATATTTAGCCGGTTGAGTATAAGCTTCGCCTTTCTCTTTCATTTCCCAGAACGCATCGCGCTCGTGAACATGAGGCACTACAGCAAAGTTATAGAACGGTGGTGGTGAAGAGGTTGCCCACTCCAGCGTACGGCCGCCCCATGGATCGCCAGTCAGGTCACGGTTCTGATCGCGGTCACGTACCGATACCCAGAACATGGTCAGCTGACAAAGGATACCGCAAGCGATCAGCGCTGCACCGACTGCGGCAATAACCAGCAGTGAGTGGAACTGAGGATCGATATCCTGGCTCAGACGACGTGTCATGCCCATAAAGCCCAGCACGTACAGCGGCATAAAGGCAACAAAGAAGCCGATAATCCAGAACCAGAACGCGCGCTTGCCCCAGGTTTCATTCAGGGTAAAGCCGAACGCTTTCGGGAACCAGTAGGTCACACCAGCCATACAACCAAACACCACACCACCAATAATCACGTTATGGAAGTGTGCGATCAGGAACAGGCTGTTATGCAGCACGAAGTCTGCGCCTGGTACTGCCAGCAGAACACCGGTCATACCACCGATAGAGAAGGTGACCAGGAAGCCAACTGTCCACAACATCGCAGAGTGCATCTGAATGCGGCCCTGATACATGGTGAAAAGCCAGTTAAAGATCTTAACGCCGGTTGGGATAGCGATAATCATCGTCATGATACCGAAGAAGGCGTTGACGTTTGCGCCTGCACCCATCGTAAAGAAGTGGTGCAACCAAACGATAAACGACAGCACGGTAATGGCGATGGTAGCCCAAACCAGTGAGGTGTAGCCAAACAGACGTTTCTTGGAGAAGGTCGCAGTGATTTCAGCGAAAACACCGAATACCGGCAGAACAAGAATGTACACTTCCGGGTGACCCCAGACCCAAATCAGGTTGACGTACATCATCATGTTACCGCCCATTTCATTGGTGAAGAAATGGAAGTCGAGGTAACGATCAAGCGTCAACAGCGCCAGCGTCACGGTAAGCACCGGGAACGCAGCAATGATCAGGACGTTAGTACAAAGTGCTGTCCAGGTGAAAACCGGCATTTTGAACAGGCTCATGCCTGGTGCACGCATTTTCAGGATAGTCACAAAGAAGTTCACGCCGGTCAGGGTGGTACCAATACCGGAGAGCTGCAACGACCAGATCCAGTAATCTACCCCTACGCCAGGACTGTACTCCGCACCCGAGAGCGGCGGATAAGCCAGCCAACCGGTCTGTGCGAATTCGCCCACACCCAGTGACAGGTTAACCAGGATCACACCAACAGCGGTGAACCAGAAGCTCAGGTTATTCAGGAACGGGAAAGCAACGTCGCGCGCACCGATCTGCAGAGGAACAGCCAGGTTCATCAGGCCGACCACGAATGGCATCGCTACGAAGAAGATCATGATAACGCCGTGGGCGGTAAAGATCTGATCGTAGTGGTGCGGTGGCAAAATGCCCGCTTCACCTGCGGATGCCAGCACCTGCTGGGTACGCATCATAATTGCATCGGCAAAACCACGCAGCAGCATGACAAATGCCATGATGATATACATGATGCCTAATTTTTTGTGGTCAACCGAGGTTAACCATTCCGACCAAAGATATTGCCATTTACCAAAGTAGGTGAGGGCAGCAACAACCGCCAGGCCACCTAGAATGATACCGGCAACCGTAACCATGATAATCGGTTCATGATACGGCACTGCATCCAGTGTTAATTTTCCGAACATCGTTTTATTCCTCGGCTCCCGCCGTCGCGGATTTACTCATGTCCATACCTTCGTGCTTTGGCATGTCCATTTTCCCGTGGCTCATCTTGAACTTGTTGATGATTTGCACAAACAGTTCAGGGTTCGCTGAAGAGAAATATTCAACCGGATGGTTTTCGCTTGGCGCTGCCAATTTCTCGAAATCCTCCATGTTGGCCAGGGCATTAGGTGCAGCTTTCACTTTCGCAACCCACTGCTGGAATTCAGCATCGTTCTGAGTAGCAATCGCTTTGAACTTCATGCCTGAGAAACCACGGCCGCTGAAGTTAGAAGAGATGCCGTCAAAAGTACCGGGTTCGTTCGCAATCAAATGCAACTTGGTCTGCATACCGGCCATGGCATAAATCTGGCTGCCAAGGGTAGGAATGAAGAACGAGTTCATGACGCTATTGGAAGTGATTTTAAAGCTAACTGGGGTGTTCGCCGGGAAAGCAATCTGGTTCACAGTTGCAATACCTTGCTCCGGATAGATGAACAGCCATTTCCAGTCCAGGGCGACAACATCGATCTCAACCGGTTTCACGTCAGAAGCCAGCGGTTTGCTCGGCTCCAGGGCGTGGGTTGATTTCCACGTTAACACACCAAGGAAGATGATGATCAGGATCGGAATCGTCCAGACCACGGCTTCAACTTTGTTCGAGTGCGACCAGTTAGGGCTATATTTGGCATTCGTATTGGACGCCCGATATTTCCAGGCAAACACGACGGCCATCAGAACTGCTGGAATAACAACAATCAACATCAAGCCAAAGGCTGTCAGTATCAGTGAACGTTGCTCCAATGCAATCTGACCTTTAGGATTTAACAATGCATTATCACAGCCACTTAGCAATAAAGTGCCCGCGATTAATGACAAAATCCCCAAACTTTTATTGTATTTCTTGAGTCTCATTTAACGACCTCAATGACAAGGGCTCTATTGTCGTTTAAGTGTGGCGGCATTTTACGGGAAGGTTGCATTACTGTAAACCAGCTTAAGATTGCGTCAGGGTGCCGTTGACACCTTTTGCTAAGAGCATCACAGATGTTTCGCAGCGTGACAAAATCTCAATTCTGGCAAGCAGTTGAGTATAATATAACAAAAACTAATGAAGAAAATGCAGTAAAAAACATCTAAATTATAAACGATGAAACCAGGACATGATTATTTAACATCTGTGTATCATTTGGGAGACAATAATTATACAAATATAATAACGCTCCGGTTGAAAATAAGCCCTTATGCACATTTGCCCGCTTTGAAGTTATTTTAAAAATATTTTGTTCTCAAAACTTTATTAATTTTTGCGGTTGCGCAATGTGCATTTTAAGCTAGTCGTAACGTTAATTGTAACGGGTGCGCCGTAACGCAACATAATCCAGAACTGAGCCGACAATAATGCTGGCAAGAACCAACGCTAAACCGCTGCTGAACAGCGCACTCAGCAGATGGTCAGCGAGAGAAAAATGCAACATATTGGCTATCAATAGCATAAGCCAGATCAACAGCAGCAGCGCACCCAGCATCAACAGCTTCAGACTCAAGCGATACGCAATGGTTAACTCAACGCGAGGCAAAAATGCGCCTGTTTTTTGGCTCAGCGTCAGTGTATCGCGGCATGCCCACAGCAGCAGCAATCCTGGCAGCGCGGCCACTACCGAGAAGGCATAAAATAGTGGCCACCCCCACAACTCGACAAACCAGCCGGCAGCGGGCCCAACATACACCCTGCCTACGGCCGAAAGGGCGGAAAGCAGAGCAAACTGGGTTGCAGAGAAATTCTTATTACACAGCGTCATTAACAAGGCGACAAAGGCCGCTGTGCCCATGCCACCACACAGGTTTTCAATAAATACCGCGCCGCCCATGGTCCACAGGTGCTGCGGCGTCACGGCCAGCAACCAGTAAGCGAAGTTAGAGACGGCCTGTAGCAGGCCAAATATCATCAGCGCACGGAATAACGACAGGCGCTGCATCAACACGCCGCCGTACAAAGCGCCGATGATGGTCGCCAACAGCCCAAGACTTTTATTGACCAGACCCACATCCCCCGCCTGGAAGCCCAGACCGCGAATCAAAAATGTGGTGGTCAGGCTGGCGGCGAATGCATCGCCAAGCTTGTAAAGAATGATTAATGACAGCATAAGCCAGGCGTTGTTGCGGCTAAAGAAGTCGCGCAGTGGAGCGACGACGGCCTGTTCCAGCGTTCTGGGCTGGCTGCTGACCGCTTGAGGTTCATCAGCCATCAAGGTAGCGAAGATTGCAGGCAGCATTAACGCTGCCATCAGCCAGTAGGTTAACTGCCAGCCAAGCCAGCGATCAGCCAGCCACAGCGCTAACCCGCCAGAAACCAGCATCGCCAGCCGATAGCCTAATACGGTTAATGCCGCGCCGCTGCCTCGCTCTTGCGCAGGCAAGATATCCGTTTTCCATGCGTCAAAAACGATATCCTGCGAGGCTGAACAAAAGGCAATCGCCACGGCGACAGCTGCCATCAGCGTGAGATCCTGCGAAGGACGCAAAAAGCCCATTGTGACAATGCCTGCCAGCAAGGCGAATTGCGTCAGCAACAGCCAGCCGCGCCTACGCCCAAAAAATGGCGGCGTGTAGCGATCCATAAAAGGTGCCCACAGAAATTTGAAAACATAGGCCTGACCGACCAGAGAAAAAAAACCGATGGTCTTCAGGTCTATGTTTTCCACCGTCATCCACGCTTGCAACGTGCCCGCGGTCAGCGCCAGCGGTAGACCGGAAGCGAATCCCAGCATTAACAAGATGGCCGCTTTGGGCTGGGTAAACATGCGCAGATAAGAAGGGGTCATACAAACCTTAACAGACATGCCCGGCACAGGCCGGGCACAGGAGATAATTAGCGGGCGTTTTGCTTAATAAAACTGTTCACACTGGTATCTTGTGCCATATCGCTGATGACATCGCCAAGCGTGGCGTTAACGGCATTAGTGATTTTAGCGTTGGTTGCGCTAAACGCGCCTTCTACGCTGTAGGTCTGGCGATAGTTTTTGACCTGCTTGTTACCATTCTTCGCGGTAGCGATAATAGACACGTCCGCTTTAGTGGTAATGCTGTAACGCACGCTACCTTGCGTAACGTCGGCATAGAGGTTGTTAACCACGATTTGCAGATCCACCGCGCCATTCGGACCGACCATGTAACCGCGTGAGGTCATCTGTTTTTCCAGCACTTCCTGCAGCAGGAAACGCAGATCGCGCGAAGGCGTCAATGTCACCAACTGGCCATCGCGGTTAACTTTGGCCAGTGCCTGATCGGCACGCTGGTCAGCGCCGTTGATGCTGACAGTAATACCGGTCAGGCTTGGGTCCTGCTGTGGCAGTTCAATTTTAGGCTGAACGTTCAGCGTATTCGTGGTGCTTGCACAACCAGCCAAAATCAAGGCCAGCAGTGGGAAAAGTAATTTCTTATACATGCTTATTGTCTCTTTAGGCTGTGTTAATGGTCTGCAAAACTGCCGTCATCATATCATTGCCGCGCAGGTAAGGAAGCCCCGATAGCATGTAAATTCATCATCTTGCGGCATCTGCAACAGCGCAAAGTTCAGCGCTTTTACCAACCTGTAGCGCGCATATCGCCTGCTATCGCATGAGCACGTCACAGATTATTTTCGCTTCGCTGATACGGATAAAGTATAAAACCAACTAATATTGAATGAGATGGGGCGCCGTAGAGAGCCATGAGGAGTGACACTATGATTCGCGAGCAAATAGAAGAAAAGTTGCGTGTAGCGTTTCAACCAATACATCTGGAAGTACATGATGAAAGCTACCGTCATAATGTACCGGCGGGTTCAGAAAGCCACTTCAAAGTGGTGATTGTCAGCGATGAGTTTACCGGGCAACGATTTCTGGCACGTCATCGCGCTATCTATGGCCTGTTGTCAGAAGAGTTGGCGGGCAGCGTCCATGCTTTAGCGTTACATACTTACACGGTAAAAGAGTGGGAAGGATTACAGGATACAGTACCGGCATCGCCGAATTGCCGAGGCGCGGGAACGCTGGCGTAACCGGCGACGATGCAATAAACGGCCTGCGGGCCGTTTTTTTGTCGCCGTGCTTTTCGTCGTTTTTGCGGCACAGACCGTGAAATAGCTGGAAAAGCAGCGGGTTTGCGTTCTCGACTCATTAAGGTGATGTCGCTATAATGCTGCGTCTATTTTTCCGGAATGTCTTCGGGATGCTACTGGTAACAGGGATTGTGATTCTGATGACAGAAGCGCTCCCGGTTATTGGATACGGCGCATTTTCACTATGTGTGGTGTCTGAAGTTGACCGAGCACGTGATTTTTTGAGGTAACAAGATGCAAGTTTCAGTAGAAACCACTCAGGGCCTTGGCCGTCGCGTTACGATTACTGTCCCTGCTGACAGCATTGAAAGCGCAGTGAAAAAAGAGCTGGTTGAAGTAGCTAAGAAAGTCCGTATTGATGGTTTCCGCAAAGGTAAAGTGCCGATGACCGTTGTGTCTCAGCGTTACGGCGCGTCTGTTCGTCAGGACGTACTGGGCGATCTGATGCAGCGTAACTTTGTCGATGCAATCATCAAAGAAAAGATTAATCCAGCTGGCGCACCTAATTATGTGCCGGGTGAATATCAGCAAGGCGGCGATTTCACTTACTCCGTTGAGTTTGAAGTCTATCCGGAAGTAGAGCTGAAAGATCTGGAATCTATCGAAGTAGAAAAGCCAGTTGTGAACGTAACTGATGAAGATGTTGACGCCATGCTGGAAACCCTGCGTAAGCAGCAGGCTACCTGGAAAGAGACCGATAAAGCTGCGACCACTGAAGATCGCGCGACCATCGATTTCACCGGTTCGGTCGATGGTGAAGAGTTTGAAGGCGGCAAAGCCACTGATTTCGTTCTCGCTATGGGACAAGGCCGCATGATCCCAGGCTTTGAAGAAGGTGTTGCTGGCCATAAAGCAGGCGAAACCTTCACGATCAACGTTAAATTCCCGGACGATTACCATGCTGAAAACCTGAAAGGGAAAGATGCTAAGTTTGAAATCGTGCTGAAGAAAGTTGAAGAGCGTGAGCTGCCTGAACTGACTGAAGAGTTCATTTCTCGCTTTGGCGTTGAAGATGGTTCCGTTGCCGGTCTGCGTGCTGAAGTACGTAAGAACATGGAACGTGAACTGAAAGGCGCTGTGCGTAACCGTGTAAAAACCCAGGCGATTGACGGTTTAGTGAATGCTAACGAAATCGATGTGCCAGCTGCGCTGGTTGACAGCGAGATCGACGTGCTGCGTCGTCAGGCTGCACAGCGTTTCGGCGGCAATGAAAACCAGGCACTGGAATTACCGCGCGAACTGTTCGAAGAGCAGGCAAAGCGTCGCGTTGTTGTCGGTCTCCTGCTGGGCGAAGTTATTCGCACTCACGAACTGAAAGCAGACGAAGCACGTGTGCAAACGCTGATCGAAGAGATGGCGTCTGCCTACGAAGATCCACAGGAAGTCATCGAGTTCTACAGCAAAAACAACGAGCTGATGAACAACATGCGCAACGTTGCCCTGGAAGAGCAGGCTGTTGAAGCGGTACTGGAAAAAGCGAAAGTGACTGAAAAAGCCACCAGCTTCCAGGATCTGATGAATCAGACTGCTACAGCCTGATAATCCGCACGACCTGCTACTCAGCCCGCTACTGCAAAGTAGTGGGCTTTTTGCTTTTATGGCTCAGGGAAAGCGCTCTTTTATCAGCTATTCGTTTAATTATCCGGCAAAATAACCGTTAAGCTGATTTTCAAGGTTAGCGATTAATGAAAACGTTGTTATGCTTGAAATAACTGAGCTCGATCCCCAGATCCCTCTGTACAGAAGCTGTAACTACGCTGGCTGATTAACCGTGCTACTGGCATCGGCTACGGAGCGGGAGCATAGTCTTGCTGTCTCTCCTCGAGTAGAATCGGTTGAGTTGTGGCCAAATGAAATTTATCCAGGAGATGGTAATGTCATACAGTGGCGAACGTGAATTTACTGCACCAAATATGGCGCTGGTGCCGATGGTGGTTGAACAAACCTCCCGTGGCGAGCGCTCATACGATATCTATTCTCGCCTGCTTAAAGAGCGCGTGATCTTTCTGACCGGCCAGGTTGAAGATCACATGGCGAACCTGATCGTCGCCCAGATGCTGTTTCTCGAAGCAGAAAATCCCGAAAAAGACATCTACCTCTATATTAACTCCCCAGGCGGTGTTATTACTGCGGGCATGTCAATTTATGACACGATGAAGTTTATCAAACCTGATGTCAGCACTATCTGTATGGGCCAGGCCTGTTCAATGGGTGCATTTTTGCTGACTGCGGGCACTAAAGGTAAACGTTTTTGTCTACCTAACTCGCGGGTCATGATTCACCAGCCGTTGGGCGGGTATCAGGGCCAGGCGACCGACATTGAAATTCATGCGCGTGAAATTTTGAAAGTGAAGCAGCGTATGAATGAGCTGATGGCGGAACATACCGGCAAGACATTGGCTGAAATTGAGAAAGATACCGAGCGGGATCGTTTCCTCTCAGCCAGCGAAGCGGTAGAGTATGGCCTTGTCGATTCCATTCTGACGCATCGCGAATAAGGCCCGGTTCGTTTATCCGTTCTATAGTTAACGGAGTAAACGCTCACGAGGCGTATGAATATTGGCCGCCGCATGTCGCGGCCAGCACCGCATTTTCCTGCGGGAGAAGATAAAAGAAGAGGTTAGCTGATGACAGATAAGCGCAAAGACGGTTCAGGGAAGTTGCTGTACTGCTCTTTTTGCGGCAAAAGCCAGCATGAAGTGCGTAAGCTGATTGCCGGGCCGTCAGTGTATATCTGCGATGAGTGTGTCGATCTGTGTAACGACATCATTCGCGAAGAGATAAAAGAAGTGGCTCCGCATCGCGAGCGTAGCGCATTGCCAACGCCACATGAAATCCGCCATCACCTCGACGATTATGTTATCGGCCAGGAAAAGGCGAAAAAAGTGTTGGCTGTAGCGGTATATAACCATTACAAGCGCTTGCGTAACGGCGATACCAGTAACGGCATTGAACTGGGCAAAAGTAACATTTTGCTGATCGGTCCTACCGGTAGCGGTAAAACGTTGTTAGCTGAAACGCTGGCTCGACTGCTGGATGTGCCTTTTACCATGGCGGATGCCACCACGCTGACCGAAGCCGGTTACGTGGGTGAAGATGTGGAAAACATCATCCAGAAGCTGCTGCAGAAATGTGACTACGATGTGCAGAAAGCGCAACGCGGAATCGTTTATATCGATGAAATTGATAAGATTTCTCGCAAATCTGACAACCCGTCTATCACGCGTGACGTGTCGGGCGAGGGCGTTCAGCAGGCGCTGCTGAAGCTGATTGAGGGCACCGTGGCTGCGGTTCCGCCACAGGGTGGCCGTAAGCATCCTCAGCAGGAATTCTTGCAGGTTGATACCTCCAAGATTCTGTTTATCTGCGGCGGCGCATTTGCAGGTCTCGATAAAGTGATTTCGCAACGCGTTGAAACCGGCTCAGGTATAGGTTTTGGTGCTACGGTGAAAGGCAAGTCTGAGAAAGCATCTGAAGGCCAGTTGCTGGAGCAGGTTGAGCCGGAAGATCTGATCAAGTTTGGCTTGATTCCTGAGTTCATTGGTCGTCTGCCTGTAGTGGCAACGCTTAACGAACTTAGCGAAGAAGCGCTGATTCAAATTCTGCGTGAGCCAAAAAATGCGCTGACTAAACAATATCAGGCGCTGTTTAATCTTGAAGGCGTTGAGTTGGAATTCCGTGACGAAGCTTTGACGGCGATTGCCAAAAAAGCGAACTCGCGCAAAACCGGTGCCCGTGGCTTAAGATCAATTGTTGAAGGCGCATTACTCGATACCATGTACGATCTGCCTTCGATGGATGATGTTGAAAAAGTGGTTATTGATGACTCCGTCATTGAGGGGCAATCTGCACCTATGCTTATTTATGGCAAACATGAAGCTCAGGCTTCTGGCGAATAAATAATCACCACAATCCAGCAAGATAGTTAAAAAAGGGGAAATTCGTTTCCCCTTTACTATTTCTCGCCCGCTGAACATTGAATGTCTGCTCATCATCCCCATATACTCAAATACCTGTGGGTTAAACTGCACATTCCCTGCATTATGCGGTGCCCATCACCTGGCGGAAAATTAAACTAAGAGAGAGCTCTATGAATCCTGAGCGTTCTGAACGCATTGAAATCCCCGTGTTGCCTCTGCGCGACGTGGTGGTTTATCCGCACATGGTAATTCCGTTGTTTGTTGGTCGGGAAAAATCGATTCGGTGCCTCGAAGCCGCAATGGATCACGATAAAAAGATCATGCTGGTTGCACAGAAAGAGGCTTCAACGGATGAACCTGGCATTAACGATCTCTTCTCGGTAGGGACCGTTGCATCCATTTTACAAATGCTCAAGCTGCCCGATGGCACGGTTAAAGTGCTGGTTGAAGGTCTGCAGCGGGCAAATATCACCTCATTAACGGATAACGGCGAACATTTTGTCGCTGAAGCCGAATATCTGGTTGCGCCAGAGATTGAAGAGCGCGAACAGGAAGTGCTGGTCCGTACGGCCATCAATCAGTTTGAAGGCTATATCAAGCTGAACAAAAAGATTCCACCAGAAGTCCTGACCTCGCTGAACAGCATCGATGACGCTGCACGTCTTGCCGATACCGTTGCGGCACATATGCCGCTCAAGCTGGCAGATAAACAATCTGTGCTGGAAATGGCTGACGTCAACGAACGTCTGGAATACCTGATGGCGATGATGGAGTCGGAAATCGACCTGCTGCAGGTTGAAAAGCGCATCCGTAATCGCGTCAAAAAACAGATGGAAAAAAGCCAGCGCGAGTACTATCTGAATGAGCAGATGAAGGCTATTCAGAAAGAACTGGGCGAAATGGATGATGCGCCGGATGAAAATGAAGCGCTGAAGCGCAAGATTGACGCGGCTAATATGCCGAAAGAAGCGCGCGAAAAAACAGAAGCAGAACTGCAGAAGCTGAAAATGATGTCGCCGATGTCTGCTGAAGCAACCGTGGTTCGCGGCTATATCGACTGGATGGTTCAGGTGCCGTGGAATGCGCGCAGTAAAGTCAAAAAAGACTTACGCAAGGCGCAGGAAACGCTGGATACCGATCATTACGGTCTGGAACGGGTCAAAGACCGCATCCTGGAATACCTTGCTGTACAAAGCCGCGTCAGCAAAATCAAAGGGCCTATTCTCTGTTTAGTAGGACCACCGGGCGTGGGTAAAACCTCGCTGGGCCAGTCGATTGCTAAAGCAACCGGCCGTAAGTATGTGCGCATGGCTTTGGGTGGCGTACGTGATGAAGCGGAAATTCGCGGGCATCGTCGCACCTATATTGGTTCGATGCCGGGCAAGCTGATTCAGAAAATGGCGAAGGTTGGCGTTAAAAACCCGCTGTTCCTGCTGGATGAGATTGACAAAATGTCTTCAGACATGCGCGGCGATCCGGCTTCCGCATTGCTGGAAGTGCTTGACCCAGAACAGAACATTGCGTTTAACGATCATTATCTGGAAGTCGATTATGACCTTTCAGACGTGATGTTTGTGGCAACTTCTAACTCCATGAACATCCCGGCGCCGCTGCTGGACCGTATGGAAGTAATTCGTCTTTCGGGTTATACCGAAGATGAGAAACTTAACATCGCCATGCAGCATTTGCTGCCGAAGCAGATTGAACGTAATGCCCTGAAGAAAAACGAAATTACTGTTGATGAAAGTGCAATTGTCGGCATTATTCGTTATTACACGCGCGAAGCTGGCGTACGTAGTCTTGAGCGCGAGCTGTCCAAACTGTGTCGTAAAGCAGTGAAAGCGCTGCTGCTGGATAAGAGCAAAAAGCACATCGAGATCAACGGTGACAACCTGAAGGATTATCTGGGCGTCCAGCGTTTCGATTATGGTCGTGCAGAAAGCGAAAACCGTGTAGGGCAGGTTACCGGCCTGGCGTGGACGGAAGTGGGTGGCGATCTGCTCACTATCGAAACGGCCTGTGTGCCGGGTAAAGGTAAACTGACCTATACCGGTTCGCTAGGTGAAGTGATGCAAGAGTCCATTCAGGCTGCTCTGACCGTAGTCCGCGCGCGTGCTGACAAGCTGGGCATCAATGGTGACTTCTACGAAAAACGTGATATTCACGTTCACGTACCAGAAGGCGCCACGCCTAAAGATGGCCCGAGTGCGGGTATCGCCATGTGTACCGCATTGGTCTCCTGTCTGACCGGGAATCCAGTGCGCTCTAATGTGGCTATGACCGGTGAAATCACTTTACGTGGTCAGGTGTTGCCGATCGGCGGTTTGAAAGAGAAACTGCTGGCTGCGCACCGTGGCGGCATCAAAGTTGTGCTGATTCCGGATGAGAACAAGCGCGATCTGGAAGAGATTCCGGACAATGTGCTTGCCGATCTGGAAATCCATCCGGTTAAGCGCATCGAAGAAGTGCTGACGCTGGCTCTGCAAAATGCCCCTTATGGCATGCAGGTCGCGACCGCAAACTAACGATCGTCGCAAAAACAGTGAAAAAGCCGAGCTGGCAAGCCATTTGAGCTTGCCAGCTTTTTTTTGTGCCGCTACCTTAGATTGCTGTTGAAGCGGCGAATAAGATGATTACCGTTGTTTCGATATCTCAGGCTTGATATAACTTGCTGCGCGTTCGCACCGGGCAGGATTCTGCGTGCGAAGTGAATAATAAAAGAGGGGATGAAGAGAGTGAATAAGTCACAATTGATCGACAAAATTGCTGCGGATGCTGATATTTCTAAAGCTGCTGCTGGACGTGTATTAGATGCATTCGTCAGTTCTGTTTCTGATTCACTGAAAGAGGGTGATGAAGTTGCGCTGGTTGGTTTTGGCACATTCTCTGTGCGTGAACGTGCTGCACGTACAGGCCGTAACCCACAGACCGGTAAAGAATTGACCATTCCGGCAGGCAAAGTACCGGGCTTCCGCGCCGGTAAAGCGCTGAAAGACGCAGTTAACGTAAAGTAAAATAAACCACCCGCTAAATTCTTTGGTGGAGTGAGGACTGACAACGCGTTCTCATGTAACATACGGGCACATCTACAGATGTGCCTTTTTTATTTGATGCGTAACGTTCTGATTATGCCTCAGTAAAGCTGCAGCTGATTTGCAGCAGCGTTGGCCTTGCCGACGCAGGGTTTACATTCACACTACAGCGGAGTGTTGTCATACCATGATGGACAATTTACGCGCGGCCTCGAATCATGTCGTGCTCAAAATTCTTTTGGCGCTGATTATCCTGTCTTTTGTGCTGACCGGCGTGGGCAACTACGTGATCGGTGGCGGTGACTTCGCAGCGAAGGTCAACGGCGATGAAATTAGCCGTGCTGAAATGGAACGTGCCTTCAGCAACGAGCGTAGCCGTCAGCAGCAGATGCTGGGCGAACAGTTTTCGCAACTGGCCAGCAACGAAGGTTACATGCAACAGATTCGTCAGCAGGCGCTTTCTCAGCTGATCGATGAAAAGCTGTTAGACCAGTACGCCAGCAAACTGAATCTGGCCATCAGCGACGATCAAATCAAGCAGGCTATCTTTTCCCAGCCCGCATTCCAGACGAATGGAAAATTTGATAACGAGAAATATAACGGTCTGATTACCAGCATGGGTTTTACCGCCGACCAGTATGCGCAGGCGCTGCGCAAACAGTTGACCACTCAACAACTGATTGGCGCAGTGGCCAACACCGATTTTATGCTGAAAGGCGAGGCTGACAATCTGATTGCTCTGGTTTCACAGCAGCGTATGGTGCGTCAGGCAACGATTGATGTCGCTAAATTAGCGGCTCAGCAGTCAGCCAGCGATGAAGAAATTAATAACTACTATCAGCAGAATAAAAACAACTTTATGGCACCGGAACAGTTCCGCGTCAGCTACATAAAGCTGGATGCCGCCGACATGCAGGAAACGGTCAGCGATGCGGATATTCAAAGCTGGTACGACGAACACAAGGCAGATTACGGTCAGCCTGAACGTAAGCGCTATAGCATTATTCAGACTAAAACCGAAGCCGATGCTAACGCGCTATTGCAGCAGTTGAAACAGGGCGCTGATTTTGCCCAGCTGGCGAAAACGAAATCAGCTGATCCTATCTCTGCGCGCAAAGGCGGCGACATGGGCTGGCTTGAGCCTGAAACCACGCCGGATGAGCTTAAGCAGGCTGCGCTTACCACCAAAGGTCAGCTTTCTACAGCCATCAAATCTTCTGTGGGATATTTGATTGTTCGACTGGATGATATTCAGGCTGAGCAGGTTAAACCGCTGTCTGAAGTTCGTGATGCTGTCACCGCCAAAGTGAAGCAGGAAAAGTCAGTTGACGCATTCTATAAGTTACAGCAGAAAGTCAGCGATGCTGCCAGCAACGATAATGCATCGCTGGTGGGTGCAGAGCAGGCTGCCGGAGTAAAAGCGGTAGAAACCAACTGGTTTAGCCGTGACAGTCTGCCAGAGGCTCTAAACTTTAAGCCAGTTGCCGATGCGATTTTTAATGGCGCGCTGATTGGTCAGGATAGTTCTCCTGGTAATAATTCAGACATTATTACCGTGGAAGGCGATCGTGCATTTGTGCTGCGCGTTAGCGAGCATAAGGCGGAAACAGTGAAGCCACTGGATGAAGTCAAAGCGGATATTGCCAGCACCATTAAGCGTGAAAAAGCGCAGAAGCAGGCGAAAGCACAGGCTGAGGCGATTATTGCTGAGCTGAAGTCTGGCAAGCAGGATGCCTTCGACAAGGCGGGTCTGAAGTTTGCCGCTGCGCAGCCGCTGACTCGTAGCGGTCAGGATGCTATTTCACAGGCGGCATTCTCGTTGCCTCAGCCGGAAAAAGGCAAGTCATCCTACGGCATCAGCGAAGATATGCAGGGCAACGTTGTGCTGATGGCACTGGACGACGTGCGCGCCGGCTCGCTTCCTCCGGCTCAGGTCGAGCAGATGGTGAAGGGCGTAACACAAAATAATGCGCAAATCGCCTTTGAAGCGTTGCTCGATAACCTGCGCAAAGAAGCCAAAATCAAGTACGGCGCAGCCGCACAAATGCAGTAACGCTCACAAAAAGCGTGTTGACTCATGCAAGACAAAAGGCCGCTTTCGCGGCCTTTTCCATATCTCAAGATTGTGGTTTGTTGCTCCGTTTCGCCTGTCGTATGGTCATCGTGCTGTCACACACACGGAGGAATCACAGCATGTCCCATCATTTTGTTAAAGCTATTACCCTGAGCGTTTTCCTGTTGGCAGGCACCGCGCATTCGCTGCATGCCGCTGAAGCTAAAACGGATGTCGCCGTTGCGGAGTCAGCTGCGACAGTCAGCATTAATGGTGCCAGTGCCGAAGAACTGGCATCAGCAATGAACGGCGTTGGACTGAAAAAAGCCCAGGCTATTGTTAGCTATCGTGACCAGTACGGGCCTTTTACTGAGATCGAACAGTTAAAAGAAGTGCCAGGTATTGGCAGCGCACTGGTTGAGCGTAACGTTATGCGCTTAAAATTGTGAAGCTGACCACAACATAGCGTCTACTACCGCGTAGGGCGCTGCTAACCTTTAACAGGTCATACTAGTGGGTGTGGCCTGTTAACAGGAGCGGAGCATATGCAAACAACAATAAAAGTGCGTGGCTATCACCTTGATGTCTATCAACATGTTAATAACGCACGTTATCTTGAGTTTTTGGAGGAGGCACGCTGGCAATGGATAGAAGAGAGCGCGCAAGCGCAATGGCTTACTGAACAACGGCTTGCATTCGTTGTGGTTAATATCAACATCAATTACCGGCTGCCAGCAAAACTGCATGATGAACTGATAATCACCAATAACGTTGAGAAGGTCGGCAGTCGCAGCGGCATTCTTGCACAAAGAGTGTTACTGGCTGCGACCAATGAGCTGGTCGCAGATGCGTTAGTCACCTTTGTCTGCATCGATATGAAGAGCCAGAAAGCCGTACCGCTGGAAGGAGAATTGAAGCAACATATTGAGGCGATGCAGGTACAACAGTCCTGATCGCCGGATCTTTTATTGCAGGCCAGTTTTTTGTTTCAGCGTTTGCATAACTGTGCTCTGATTCGCCTGATACTCCTGCAAACCTCTGGCCCGCAGATGACATGCCGCGCATTCACCGCAGCCGTCGCCCTGAATGCCGTTATAACAGGTCAAGGTTTCATTGCGGATTAAAGGTAACTGCTGCCAGTAATCAGCAAGGGCCCAGGTTTCTGCTTTGTTAAGCCACATTAGCGGCGTCTCGAAGCGGATATCACGCGCCATACCGAGCGTAATCGCATGGTTAAGGGCTTTGACAAATTCGTCGCGGCAGTCGGGATAACCGGAGAAATCTGTTTCGCAAACACCGGTAATCACCGCTTCCGCTTCAACTTGCCAGGCATAGACAGAAGCCAGCGTCAGAAAAAGGATATTACGCCCCGGCACAAAGGTGCTGGGTAAGCCGCTGGCATTGGGATCCCATTGCGGTACAGGAATATTGTCGCGGGTGAGGCTGCTGATAGCCAGTTCGTTAAGCAGATTAACATCCAGCACCTTATGCGCACGCGCGCCCAACTTCTTTGCTAGCTGCTGTGCTACGGTAATCTCTTCCCGATGGCGTTGCCCGTAGTCAAAAGTGACGCAATGCACTTCGTCATATTGCTGCAAAGCCTGAATCAGGCAGGTAGTGGAATCCTGCCCGCCACTGAATACAACCACAGCGCGTTTCATAATAATGTCCGTTACGATTTTTGTGGGCTTATGGTACTGCGTGATATCGATGAGGGAAAGCTATGAAGGCCGGTGGGCTGTCATAATCATCTTGATGGCGTAGTGCGAAACGGAAGTTTGCTCATGGGCCACAATACGGGCGACGACTCTGCTTTGCGCGGCCAGCGCATGGCCAGTGAAAGCATTTATCCATGTAAGTCGGTTTTAGCCCACTGTGCCTCAAAAAGCATGGCGGTCGGATCTCTGCCGCTGCCTTTAACATGTAAACTAGTGCCAGTAGAATAAGATAAACCAGCCTGCAGGCATGCAGGTGAATCAAGGGCAGCGAGCAGCGTGCCCGTCCAGATGCGGTAATACATCCGAGGTAAGGATCGCCGAACAGTACAACAAGGCTTCCCGTCAGTAAGGGAAACGAATAACAGGCAACCGCGTTTCTCTTTTAGCAGATGTCACGCAGGAAATATGATGTGAGATTGTTCAGACAACTGAGTTGGTTTTTTATTCGCGAATGGCGCCGTTATCTGGGTGCAGTGTCTCTGTTAATCCTGATCGCTATCCTGCAATTATTGCCGCCTAAAATTGTCGGCCTCATTGTGGATGGTGTAACGCAGCACAGCCTTTCTGGCAGCAAAATTTTGATGTGGGTAGGCGCCATGTTGGTGACCGCCATTGTGGTCTATCTGCTGCGCTATGTCTGGCGGGTGTTGCTGTTTGGCGCATCCTACCAGCTGGCGGTGGAGCTACGGGAAGATTTTTATCGGCAGCTAAGCCGCCAGCATCCCGCTTTCTATCTTCGTCATCGTACCGGCGATTTGATCGCACGCGCGACAAATGATGTTGATCGGGTTGTCTTTGCCGCAGGTGAGGGCGTCTTGACCTTAGTGGATTCACTGGTCATGGGCTGTGCCGTGCTGATCGTTATGAGCGTGCAACTGAGCTGGCAGCTAACCCTTTTGGCTTTGCTGCCTATGCCCATTATGGCAATAGTCATCAAGCGTTATGGCGATCAGCTGCATCAACGTTTCAAGCTGGCTCAGGCGGCTTTTTCCAACCTGAACAACCAAACGCAGGAGAGTCTGACCAGCATCCGCATGATCAAATCATTTGGGCTGGAGGATCATCAATCACAGCAGTTTGCCTCGATCGCACGCGACACCGGAGAAAAAAATCTGCGCGTAGCGCGGGTTGATGCACGCTTCGATCCCACCATATTTATCGCTATCGGCTTTTCTAACCTGCTGGCTGTCGGCGGCGGCAGCTGGATGGTATGGCACGGTTATATGACGCTGGGCGAGCTAACCAGTTTTATCATGTACTTAGGCCTGATGATCTGGCCAATGCTGGCACTGGCATGGATGTTCAACATCGTAGAGCGCGGTAGCGCCGCATGGAGCCGAATTCGGTCTTTGCTTTCCGAAGCGCCAACGGTTACCGAAGGTGCGCATAACCTACCGGAAGGGCCGGGGCTATTGCAGGTTGCCATCCGCCAGTTCACTTATCCTGGTGCGGAAACGCCAGCATTGCGTAACATAAATATTATGCTCAAGCCCGGTCAAATGCTGGGACTCTGCGGGCCAACTGGCTCGGGAAAAAGCAGCTTGCTTAGCGTGCTGCAGCGTCATTTTGATATTGAGCAAGGTGATATTCGCTACCACGGTCTGGCGCTCACTGAATTACGTATCGACAGCTGGCGCAGTCGACTGGCAGTAGTCAGCCAGACGCCTTTTCTGTTCTCAGACAGCATTGCTAATAATATTGCGCTGGGTCGACCTGGCGCCACGCAGCAGGAGATCGAAGCGGTGGCCAGGCTGGCCAGCGTTCATGATGACATTCTGCAACTGCCGCAGGGCTATGAGACCGAGGTCGGCGAACGTGGCGTGATGCTTTCAGGCGGGCAAAAGCAGCGTATCTCCATTGCCCGTGCGCTGCTGCTTAACGCCGAAATTCTGATCCTGGATGATGCATTATCAGCGGTTGATGGTCGGACCGAACACCAAATTCTGCATAACCTGCGGCGCTGGGGTAAGGGTAGGACGGTAATCATCAGCGCGCATCGTTTATCAGCCTTAACCGAAGCCAGCGAAATTTTAGTGATGCAACACGGCGTAGTAGCGCAGCGTGGGCAACATGAAAAATTAGTGGCTGAAAGTGGTTGGTATCGTGACATGTATCGCTACCAACAAATTGAAGCGGCACTGGATGAAGATGATGTCAACGAGGGAACCGTACATGTCAAATAAGACCCGCATGTGGCCTGCGCTGAAGCGGTTGCTCTCTTACGGCTGGCCATGGCGCAAAACGTTGGGCCTCGCGGTGTTGATGCTGTGGGTTGCAGCAATTGCTGAAGTCACAGGCCCCCTACTGATCAGCTACTTTATCGATCATATGGTAGCGCGGCACAACGTTCCAGTTGCTTTGGCGGCCGGACTGGCACTGGCCTACGTGCTGCTGCAGATCCTCTCGGCCGCTTTACACTACTTTCAGGCGCTACTTTTCAACCAGGCGGCGGTGGGCGTGGTGCAACGGCTACGTTCACAGGTCATGGATGCAGCGCTTCGCCAGCCACTCAGCGCTTTTGACAATCAGCCGGTAGGCCAGCTGATTTCCCGCGTGACCAACGATACGGAAGTCGTGCGCGATCTTTATGTCACCGTCGTCGCCACGGTGCTGCGCAGCGCAGCGCTGATCAGTGCCATGCTGGTTGCGATGTTTTCGCTTAACCAACATATGGCCTTGGTTGCGATCACCATCTTTCCGCTGGTTATTGCGGTGATGTTTATCTATCAGCGTATCAGCACGCCGATTGTTCGCCGGGTGCGCAGTTATCTTGCCGATATCAATAATGGCTTTAACGAAGTCATCAGCGGCATGAGTGTGATTCAACAGTTTCGCCAGCAGGCGCGTTTTGGCGAGCGCATGGGCAATGCCAGCCGCTCGCATTATCTGGCGCGTATGCAAACGCTCAGGCTGGATGGCTTTTTGTTGCGTCCGCTGCTAAGTCTGTTTTCTGCGCTGATTCTGTGCGGCCTGATGCTGCTGTTTAGCTTTTCTGGCTCAGGTGCGTTCGAAGTCGGTGTGCTGTACGCTTTTATCAGCTATTTAGGCAGGTTGAATGAACCCTTGATTGAGCTGACCACCCAGCAATCGATGCTGCAACAGGCGGTTGTCGCGGGCGAGCGCATTTTTGAGCTGATGGATGCACCGCAGCAACATTACGGTAACGATGATCGCCCGCTTAGCGATGGTCGCATTGATATTGAAAAGATCTCTTTTGCCTATCGTGACAATCGCAACGTGCTGCAGGATATTTCGCTGTCGGTTCCGCCGCGTTCTTTTGTTGCGCTGGTGGGCCATACCGGAAGCGGCAAAAGTACTTTAGCCAGTCTGTTAATGGGCTATTACCCGTTGCGGCATGGTGAAATTCGTCTCGATGGCCGTCCTTTACACACGCTGAGTCATGCGGTGCTGCGACAGGGTGTGGCGATGGTGCAGCAGGATCCCGTAGTACTGGCAGAAAGCTTCCTTGAGAATATCCGTCTTGGGCGTGATATTGCAGAAGAGCAGGTCTGGCAGGCGCTGGAGACGGTGCAACTGGCTGAGCTGGCGCGCAGTCTGCCTGAAGGCATCCATACCCAGCTTGGTGAGCAGGGGAATACCCTGTCAGTGGGCCAGAAACAGCTGTTGGCGATGGCCAGGGTCCTGGTGATGTCACCGAAGATCCTCATTCTTGATGAAGCCACGGCCAATATCGATTCCGGCACTGAGCAGGCAATCCAGCGTGCGCTATATGCGGTACGTCAGCGCACTACGCTGGTGGTGATTGCCCACCGCCTTTCCACCATTGTTGATGCTGATACGATTATGGTTCTGCATCGTGGGCACGCGGTAGAGCAGGGCAGCCATCAGGCACTATTGGCAAAACGTGGCCGCTATTGGCAAATGTATCAACTCCAGCTTGCCGGAGAAGAGCTCGCCTCCGGCGTTGCACAGGAAGCGTAACGCCAAATTGCACCTTTTTTGAGCGTTAGAATGACATTGTTCATTGGTGATGCATCAATCTCCACTCCTTTGCATCTTTTTGGTGCACTTCTTCCCCTCTCTGCCTGACACTGGCGCTGCGCTGTGACGAAAGTTCCAGCGCAGGCCGCAATTTTCCTCGTTTGAAAATTAAAAAATCCTCTTGCCGGTTTATGGCACAGCACTTGCTTAATCTTCAGCGTCTCGGCGACATCAACATTTACCTGGCTGGAGGAGTTCGTATGAAACTGGTTACCGTGGTAATCAAACCGTTCAAACTGGAAGATGTGCGCGAAGCGCTGTCATCGATCGGTATTCAGGGGCTGACCGTCACCGAGGTGAAAGGGTTTGGTCGTCAGAAAGGCCATGCAGAACTGTATCGCGGGGCAGAATACAGCGTGAATTTCCTGCCAAAGGTCAAAATTGATATCGCCATTGCTGACGATCAGCTGGACGAAGTGGTTGATGTCATCAGCAAGTCGGCCTACACCGGCAAGATCGGCGATGGCAAAATTTTTGTTGCAGAACTGCAGCGCGTTATCCGCATTCGTACCGGCGAAACCGACGAAGCAGCATTGTAATTTCAGGCACAGTGATGGGGTGGAATAAAATGAAAAAAATAGTGACCAAATCCGGTCTGGCCAGTCTGGCGCTGCTGCCCTCGCTGGCAATGGCCGCGGCTCCGGCCGTTGCGGACAAAGCTGATAACGCCTTTATGATGATCTGTACCGCGCTGGTACTGTTCATGACCATTCCAGGCATCGCGCTGTTTTACGGCGGCCTGATCCGTGGCAAAAACGTGCTTTCCATGCTGACCCAGGTTGCCGTTACCTTTGCGCTGGTGTGCGTGCTGTGGGTGCTTTATGGATACTCTCTCGCCTTCAGTGAAGGCAACGCTTTCTTCGGCAGCTTCCAGTGGGTAATGCTGAAGAATATTGAACTCAAAGCGTTAACCGGCTCTTTCTATCAATATATTCACGTGGCTTTCCAGGCTTCTTTCGCCTGTATCACCGTTGGCTTGATCGTTGGCGCTATCGCAGAACGCATTCGCTTCTCAGCCGTACTGATTTTTGTCGTGGTGTGGTTAACCTTCGCTTATCTGCCTATTGCGCACATGGTGTGGGCGGGCGGATTCCTCGCGCAGGATGGCGCGCTCGATTTTGCCGGCGGCACCGTGGTTCATATCAACGCAGCCGTTGCTGGCCTGGTGGGTGCTTATCTGGTTGGCAAACGTGCCGGATTTGGTAAAGAAGCCTTTAAACCGCATAACCTGCCGATGGTGTTCACCGGTACCGCTATTCTCTATGTGGGCTGGTTTGGCTTCAACGCCGGCTCTGCCAGCGCCGCCAACGAAATTGCTGCACTGGCTTTCCTGAATACCGTCGTGGCTACTGCTGGCGCGGTATTAACCTGGACCTTCGGCGAGTGGTTGCACCGTGGCAAGCCTTCGCTGTTAGGTGCCAGCTCTGGTTTTATTGCTGGCCTGGTCGCCATTACGCCAGCCTGTGGTTATGTTGGGGTAGGCGGCGCGTTGGTTATCGGCTTAATCGGCGGCGTTGCTGGCTTGTGGGGCGTCACCGTGCTGAAAAGATGGTTACGTGTTGATGATCCATGCGATGTGTTTGGCGTGCATGGCGTTTGCGGCATCGTAGGCTGTTTGCTCACCGGCGTGTTTGCTTCCTCTTCGCTGGGCGGCGTGGGTTACGCGGAAGGCGTGACTATGGGTCATCAGATGTGGATTCAGCTATTGAGCGTTGGCGTGACCATTATCTGGACCGGTGTGGTGGCGTTTGTGGGCTTTAAAATTGCCGATATGGTTGTTGGGCTACGCGTCTCTGAGGATCATGAGCGCGAAGGTCTGGACGTTAACAGTCATGGCGAGAACGCCTATAACCAATAATGTGCACCTGATTTAATGGGGCAGATATCAGAAGGGCGATGCAGCAGCATCGCCCTTTTTGTTACACGTTGCGCAGGCGCATCACGCCTTCCTGGACCGTCGAGGCAACCAGCTCACCCTGTTGAGTATAAAACTCACCGCGCACAAAACCGCGTGCGCCAGATGCTGAAGTGCTTTCAACGCTATAGAGCAGCCATTGGTTCAAATCGAAGGGGCGATGGAACCACATGGAATGGTCGATGGTGGCTATTTGTAGATCGGGTTCAAGAAAACCTTTGCCATGCGGCTGTAGCGCGACCGGCAAAAAATTAAAATCTGAAGCGTAGCCGAGCAGATATTGATGAATGCGCCGATCATCCGGCACGTCGCCATTGGCCCGGAGCCAGACCTGACGCGTGGGTTCAGCGACTGCGCCTTTTAACGGGTTATGAAAGGTGACGGGACGAAACTCAAGCGGCTTATCGGCGAGAAATTTATCACGCACCGCCGCGGGCAAATGCGCCGAAAGCTGGCGGGCTATCGCGGTTTCGGAGGGTAAATCATCCGGCGCCGGTGCGGCTGGCATCGTTTTTTGATGCTCCATGCCGCTTTCCGGGGCCTGAAAAGAGGCGGTCATAAAGAAGATAGGTTTGCCGTTCTGAATAGCACTCACGCGTCTTGCGCTAAAGCTCTGCCCATCACGCAAATTTTCAACGTCATAAACAATCGCTTTTTTGCTGTCGCCGGGGCGCAAAAAGTAGCTATGAAAGGAGTGCACCACGCGTTCCGTCGGCACGGTATGTTTGGCCGCGGATAGCGCCTGGCCCACCACCTGTCCGCCAAAAACCTGACGCAGGCCGAGATCTTCACTTTGACCGCGAAACAGGCCCTCTTCAATTTTTTCAAGATTAAGCAGATTTAACAGATTATCCAGCGCCTGACTCATGGTCACGTCCTCTTTAAAATGATGATCATAGTGTGCGAGATCGGACCAGTTTTCGTCAACCTGTCCACAAGCAGGCAGGATCGCGGGCAAAGCGAGAAAATTGTGCCAGAATGATAGACATGCAGCATTGAAAACGCTGTTCGGTAACGATGTTATCGATATTCACATTGATCTTAAGGAGATTACATCAATGAAATTATGGCAAGTTATGAGTGGCGCTGCGCTGGCAGCGATTTTGGCAGGTTGTGCGGACAAAGCGAAGGATGTACCTGTTCCAACATTAGGTGCGCCAACAGCCGGACAACAGGCGGCCATTGCCCAGCCTAACGTTAGCGGGGCGATCTACATCCGTCAGAAAATTGCACTGCCGCCAGACGCTGTGCTGACGGTGACCTTATCGGATGCGTCGGTCTCAGATGCGCCGTCGAAGGTTATTTCTCAGCGCGTTGTGCTGACTCAGGGCAAACAGGCGCCATTCCAGTTTGTGCTGCCTTTCAACCCGGCCGATATCCAGCCAAACGCACGTATTCTGTTAAGTGCGGCGATTACGATTGACGGTAAAATTACCTTTATCACCGACAACGTGAAGCCAGTGCTGAACGGCGGCGGTTCGAAAGCGGAGTTGACGCTGGTGCCGGTCCCATCGGTCGCGATGCCAACGCAGCCAGGCGCGGCAACCACGGTGCCATCTACCTCGCCAACCAAGGTGACGCCTTCTTCAGCCGTACCTGCACCAACCTCTTTGTAATACCAGACGCCCCGTCAGGGGCGTTTTTAAACCTCCCAGCGATACCTCTTTAGCTCAACGATGCCCGCATCGCTGATCTCAATGCCTTCCGCCTCCAGCGCGTCCCGTTGTCTCATCAGGCCATCGCCGATAAGCGAAATATGTCCATGGCGATTAAGCACCCGATGCCACGGAATCTTGCTGCCTTCTGGCAGGCGCTTCAGTACGCCGCCAACCTGCCTCGCAGCACGCGGTGAGCCAGCCAGCCGGGCCACGTCGCCATAAGTGGTAACTTTTCCCGGAGGAATTGCCGCCAGAATCTGCAGCACGCGCTGCGGAAAAGAGTCGTCATGGAATGTCATATTTGGCCTGCGAAGAAACAATCTTGCCGAAAGCATAATAAATTATGCGGATAAAGAGGCGGAAATGTGCGGTTGCTTAAGAAAACAGCGGTCGCCCGGCAGTGACTTGCAATTCGGCAGGGCATCATTGATAATGCCTGCGCTCTGAAGGTTGGAGCAATCAATGGGGATCCGGTTGGTTCTCCCGCAATGCTAACTTGTGAATTCGGTCAGGTCCGGAAGGAAGCAGCCGCAGCAGGTGACGCGTGTGCCGGGATGTAGCTGGCAGGATCCCCACCCAATTCTGCACTACCCCTTTCCCTCAACGTACAGCATGTTTATTTTTGATAAATAAAACGGGCTTGCGTTTCAGCATGCCCGTTCAGATCAGCGTACAAATTTCCAGACAGAAACCGGCACTTTATCGTAAAGCTTATTCATCGTCAGTTCTGCTAAACGATGATCGGCAGCTGAATAAAATATGGCCAGTTCATTATCGGGTAATTCATATTTGTTTTTTTCAATAACACGCTCAAGGGTATCGATAGATCGGCAACGTCTTAAGCGCATCAGGTAATCAGTTTTAGTCAGTGTTTTGTCACTCATGGTTTAACCGTCATTATCAATAAGAACTAAGTCTAAAATGAATGGCTCGGTTGTAACAGAGCGCATTCCTCGGCAAATATATTAAAAAGCCGCTTTGCCGAACGTTGCCAACGCTGCAGATCTTGCGCACTTACGCCATAGTTACTAAATAACATAAAAGTATCGTCAAGATATTCATCAATCTGAGTAATCAGTTCTTCATCTTCAACATGTTTAATTTTGTAATTCATGGTGAAGGATGCGATATGTTCAATCAGGTCATTGAGCTGCAAATTGCTGGCAGAGGTTGGATCATTAACCCAGCCGTGATGGCTGTCACTTAAGGTGGCCATGCTATCGTCATGCAGACTTTCGCACAGGTACTTAAGCTGCGCCATATCATGCCTTTTAGGTGAGTATTCGTCCATCTCTTTCCCCTCCATAGCCGACATCAACCCGCAGAGCTGCGGAACCGTATTCAGGTGTAATTGTGGAAGTGAGCGGTAGAATTAACGTTAAAGGACACAGTAAATATAATGCAGATCGGTAAATTCTGCTCATCGCTTTGACTAAAAATTACAATTCATCCGCGGGTGAAGGACGCTGATTTTCAATGATGTCAAACAGCAGGCCTTCCGGAACTACCTGAAAAGTCACTGTTTCAGTTTGCGTTTCGCTTTCATTAATATTCAGGCATGCATTAAAAACGTTCCACTGGTAATGATAATGCATTTTAAAGAAAGATGGGGCTATCGCACTGATTGAAATAATAACAAAACTGTCGGGAACTAATAGGGCATTTTGTGAATACCATTGTAAATCTCCTGCCAGCGCCGCTGACAATTTGAGAATATTCTGGTTAATAACCGCTATTAATTTAGTGGTATCGGTTTCATTTATTGAAAGTGTAGCAGGAATAAGGAGAGACACGACAATTCCTAAACAGCTGATCTGAACTTTATAATCAACATAGCAGGCATAAATTTCAAGTTATCTTGCTGATGATTTTGCAACAGTTCATTGACTGTTTATCTTTTACCCAGCTTTAGCCCTGCCAGCTGCGGAGTATTCGACGCCAAAGACACAGTTTGCAACATACGTACCGATGCCTCACTGCACGTAGCTGTGATAGATTATTGTTATGTTATAACATTATATCGGTGGCAATGGTGTTCTCTTCTGTTCCTTTGTTCTGCTTTTCCCTTATTCAGCGCCTGCTGGTCATTAGCCTGTTAGTCGCCATGCTGGTTTGCGCGGTACGGTGGGCGATCGCGATATGATCACCTTTTCTCAACTGCAGGTGGGCTATCAACGCCAGGCCGTTGCGCCTGAAATTACGCTGCATCTCAATACTGGCAGTATGACCGCGCTCACTGGCGCCAACGGCAGCGGTAAGTCGACCTTGCTGAAAACGCTGGCTGGATTGCTACCTGCGGTTTCGGGTCGATGGGCAATAGATAGCGCACGAGCGCAAATTGGCTGGATGCCGCAGCGCGCCGAACTGGAAAGTCATTTTCCGATCACCGTGTTTGAGCTGGTGGCGATGGGCTGCTGGTCACGCTGCGGATGGTTTGGCGGCATTAACCGTGCACATCGTAAAGAAATCATGGCTTGTCTGGAAAAGGTGAACATGGCGGATTTCGCCCAGGCACAGCCGGGTACGCTGTCCGGCGGTCAATTGCAACGGGTGCTGTTTGCGCGTTTGCTGATGCAACAGTGCCGCGTATGGCTGCTTGATGAGCCGTTCAGCGGCGTCGACCAAAACACCACATCACTGCTGCTGAAGATATTGCACCAGCAGCATCAGCAGGGCGGTACGCTGTTGGTCGTGCTTCACGATCGGGCAATGGTTGCACATGATTTTCCGCAGCAGCTTCATCTCGATGTGGAGAAAGCCCGTTTTCGACCGACCCTCAGCGTAACTGCATCGCAGTCTGAGGTAATAGCATGCTGAGCCTGTTCCATCCTTTCATTGAGTTCGGCTTTATGCGACGTGCGCTCATCGCCTGCGTGGCGCTTTCCATCAGTGCTACGCCGCTGGGCGTGTTTCTTTCCTTACGCCGTATGAGCCTGATTGGCGACGCCTTATCACACGCAGTTTTGCCCGGTGCGGCCATAGGTTATCTGCTTTCCGGACTCTCACTGGTGGCTATGGGCATCGGTGGATTGATCGCAGGCCTGGCCGTCGCGCTGCTTTCCGGCGCGGTAAGCCGTTTTACGCCCCTGCGCGAAGATGCCAGCTTTGCCGGTTTCTATCTGGGATCGCTGGCGCTTGGTGTCACGCTGGTTTCGCTGCGGGGATCCAGTGTCGATCTGCTGCACGTTCTGTTCGGATCCCTGCTGGCGGTTGATGCACCGGCAATTATTTTGGTGGGCGCTATCGCGGCGTTCACGCTTATCGCTTTGGCCTTTCTCTATCGCCCGTTAGTGATCGACGCTTTTGATCCCACCTTTCTGCGGGCGCAAAGCCGCTGGAGTGCGCCGCTGGTACATGGCCTGTTTTTAACGCTGGTGGTACTGAACCTGGTGGCGGGCTTTCAGGTACTGGGAACGCTCATGTCGGTGGGCTTGATGATGCTCCCGGCCGCCAGCAGCCGTTTCTGGAGCCGCCATCTTTCCATGATGCTACTGAACGCGATGGCGCAGGCGGTAGCGGCCAGCGTCACAGGGCTGCTGTTATCCTGGCATTTTTCATTGCCAGCGGGGCCAGCGGTGGTGTTAAGCGCGACGGCACTGTTTTTTATCTCCATTTTAACCGGGCCCTGCGGTGGCTTATTACGCCGCACATAAACTGAGAGGAAAAAGTATGAAAGCGTTACCCGTTGCATTGCTGATTGGTGCCATGAGCGCCGCGCCCCTGGCGATGGCGAAAGAGCTAAGCGCCGTGGCCAGCTTTACCGTGCTGGCTGATATCGTAAAAAATGTGGGTGGTGAACACGTGCAGGTAAAAAGCCTGGTGGGGCCGAACGGCGATCCGCATACGTTTGAACCGACGCCGCAGGACAGCCAGGCGCTGGCACAGGCTGATGTGGTGTTTGTCAGTGGTTTAGGAATGGAAGGATGGATGGATCGACTGGTGACCGCGTCTGGCTACAAAGGAAAAGTGAATGTGGCGTCGGCAGGCATTGATACACGCAGCATGGAAGAGGAGGGCAAGCGCATCACCGATCCACACGCATGGAACAGTATGCACAATGGCGCACGCTATGCCACTAACGTGATGAATGCGCTGATCGCTGCCGATCCCCAGGATGCCGCTTACTTTCGCCAGCGAGGATCCGCGTATATTGCACAACTCAATCAGCTGGACAGCTGGGCTGAAAAAACCTTCGCGGCCATTCCTCAGGCAAAACGCAAGGTGCTGACCAGCCACGACGCTTTTGGCTATTTTGGCCAGCGCTATCACGTCACTTTCCTCGCGCCGCAGGGGTTTTCAACGGAATCGGAAGCCAGCGCGGGCGATATGGCATCGCTGATTAACCAGCTCAAAGCAGAGAAGATTAAAACCTACTTTATCGAGAACCAGACCGATCCACGGCTGGTTAAGCAGATCGCCACCGAAACAGGTGCTGAGCCAGGCGGAGAACTCTATCCCGAAGCGTTATCAGCTGCGGACGGACCGGCGGCAAGCTACGTCGATGCTTTCAGGCATAACGTTACTGCCATTGCGAACAGCATGAAATAACAGGGAGCCCGCTGAGCGCGGGCAAAAAAAAAGCCGGATCAATCATCCGGCAAATCACATCATGCACAACGTGCTTATCTTCTTTTCTTTCTTCCCTGAACGGCCTTGAAACGTGGATTGGTTTTACAAATCACATAAATGCGACCGCGACGACGTACCACTTTGCAATCTTTATGGCGCGCCTTAGCGGAGCGCAGCGAGCTAAGCACCTGCATCTGTTTCCCTTACTTCGCTGAACCAAGAAAACGGCCAAAACGCTTATTGAAGCGTGCCGCGCTGCCTTCTTTAGCAAACTCTTTCTGCTTGCCGGTGTAATAGACATGTGAGGCGGAGGAGACATCCAGCGTGACGTAAGGATAGGTTGCGCCTTCGAATTCCACGCTGCGGTCGGTCTTGATGGTTGAGCCAATTTTAAACCAGCTGTCGACGGTGGTGTCATGGAAGACCACCTGACGATAGTCAGGGTGAATACCTGATTTCATACATGCTCCAATTTGTTATGTTATAACGTAACAATAGTATAGAGCGTGCAGAATGACTTTGCAATCCTCGAATAACAGGCAAAAAAAAGAGGCCGCAAAAGCGGCCTCTTAACGTGCAAAGATTACTTACTGATGGTGTTCAACCGGATGGCCTTTTTCCACTTCATCTTTGTTCTTGCTGAAGCGGCGGCGAACCACCACAAAGAACACCGGTACGAAGAAGATAGCCAGCACGGTTGCCGTCACCATACCGCCCATTACGCCAGTACCTACGGCGTTTTGCGCGCCGGAACCGGCACCGGTACTGATGGTCAGCGGCAGTACACCGAGAATAAAGGCGAGTGAGGTCATCAGAATCGGACGTAAACGCATACGTACCGCTTCCAGCGTCGCCTCAATTAAGCCTTTGCCCTCTTTCTCCATCAGATCCTTGGCAAATTCCACGATGAGGATGGCGTTCTTCGCCGATAGTCCCACCGTCGTCAGCAGGCCTACCACGAAGTAAACGTCGTTGCTCAATCCACGCAGCGTGGTAAAGATCAGCGCACCGATAACCCCTAATGGCACCACCAACATAACCGCAAACGGAATGGACCAGCTCTCATACAGTGCAGCCAAACAGAGGAAGACGACAATCAGCGAGATAGCATACAGCGCTGGTGCCTGGTTGCCCGACAGACGTTCCTGATAGGACATGCCGGTCCAGTCGTAGCCGATACCGGCTGGCAACTTAGACGTAAGCTCCTCCATCATTTTCATCGCATCGCCCGAACTCTTGCCCGGTGCAGGCTGACCCAGAATCTCCATTGACGGCAGGCCGTTATAACGCTCAAGACGCGGTGAACCATACTGCCATTTTGCCGTAGCAAAAGAGGAGAAGGGCACCATCTCGCCGTTGCTGGCGCGTACAAACCACTTATTAATATCGCCAGGCAGCATGCGCGATTCAACGTTACCCATGACATACACTTTCTTCACGCGACCGCGATCGATAAAGTCATTGACGTAGGAGCCACCCCAGGCTGCACCCAGCGTGGTGTTGATATCAGACAGTGATACGCCTAACGCCTGCGCTTTCTCCTGATCGATCATCAGTTTGTACTGCGGCGTATCTTCCATACCGTTTGGACGAACGCCGACCAGCGTATCGGGGTGCTGAGCGATCATGCCGAACAGCTGATTACGCGCCTGCATTAACTTGTCATGACCGAGGTTAGCCTGATCGATCAGTTCAAAGTCGAAGCCGGTGGCGTTACCCAGTTCGATAATAGCCGGCAGGTTAAACGGAATAACCATACCATCGCGAATCGCACCCAACGCCTGCATGGCGCGACCGGCAATGGCTGGCACTTTGTTGTCAGCGCCGCTACGTTCATCCCAGTCTTTCAGGCTGACGAAGGCGATACCTGTGTTCTGTCCACGACCGGCAAAACCGAAGCCACTCACGGTAAACACCGACTTCACGTTCGCTTTTTCTTTGGTCAGGAAGTAGTCCGATACCTGATTCAGCACCTTCTGCGTACGTTGCTGTGTTGCACCGGCAGGCAGCTGCGCCTGAGCCAGCAGCAAGCCCTGATCCTCTTCCGGCAGGAACGAAGAGGGCAGACGCAGGAACAGGAATGCCATACCAACTACGATCAGCAGATAGATCACCAGATAACGACCGGTGCTGCGCACGATGTGGCCCACGCTGTCGGTATAATGGTTGGTGCTCTTATCAAAGACGCGGTTAAACCAGCCGAAGAAACCGGTGGTTTTGCCGTGATCGCCTTTTTTGATCGGCTTCAGCATGGTGGCACACAGCGCTGGCGTCAGAATCAACGCCACAATGACCGACAGCACCATGGCAGAAACGATGGTGATCGAGAACTGGCGATAGATGACACCGGTTGAACCGCCGAAGAAGGCCATTGGAATAAAGACCGCAGAGAGCACCAGCGCAATACCGACCAGCGCGCCCTGAATCTGTTCCATCGACTTCTTGGTCGCTTCTTTAGGCGAGATACCTTCTTCGGCCATCACGCGCTCGACGTTTTCCACCACCACGATCGCATCATCCACCAACAGCCCGATGGCGAGCACCAACCCGAACATGGTTAAGGTGTTTATCGAATAGCCAAAGGCGTTGATGATGGCAAACGTTCCCAACAGCACTACCGGCACGGCAATCGTTGGGATCAACGTGGCGCGGAAGTTTTGCAGGAACAGGTACATAACCAGGAAGACCAGCACGATCGCTTCAAACAGCGTTTTCACCACTTCGTGAATAGAGATTTTCACGAACGGCGTGGTGTCGTACGGATAAACTGTTTTCATACCTGCCGGGAAGTTTGGTGCCAGTTTAGCCAGCTCCGCTTTTACCGCTTCAGCGGTATCCAACGCGTTAGCACCGGTAGCCAGTTTGATACCGATGCCGGAGGCAGGCTTACCGTTGTATTCGGCTATGGTTTCGTAGTTTTCACCGCCAAGCTCGATTTTCGCTACGTCGCGCAGGCGCACCTGCGAACCATCCTGATTGACCTTCAGCAAAATTTTGCCGAACTCATCAGTGGAGGTTAAACGTGTCTGTGCAATGATCGAGGCATTGAGCTGTTGGCCCGGCGCCGCTGGCGTACCGCCTAACTGACCTGCCGCGACCTGGGCGTTCTGCGTGGTGATTGCAGTGACGACATCCACAGGCGTGAGCTGATAGTTATTGAGCTTGTCAGGATCCATCCAGATACGCATCGCGTACTGCGCACCAAAGATTTGCGTATCGCCTACGCCGGTCACGCGGCTGATCGGATCTTTGATGTTAGAGGCAACATAGTCAGAAATGTCATTCTGCGTCATGCTGCCATCTTCGCTCACAAAGCCTGCTACCATCAGGAAGCTGCTGGAGGATTTCTGAACCTGAATACCCTGTTGTTGCACTTCCTGAGGCAGAAGCGGCATAGCCAGCTGCAGTTTGTTCTGCACCTGAACCTGAGCAATGTCTGGGTTAGTTCCTGATTCAAAAGAGATAGTCAGCTGCAGAGTGCCCGATGAATCGCTGTTTGAGGACATATACATCAGCCCGTCAATGCCATTCATGTTCTGCTCGATAACCTGCGTAACCGAATCCTGCAGGGTCTTCGCATCCGCACCCGGATAGCTGGCGCGAATTTGCACGGCCGTTGGCGCAACATTGGGATATTGCTCAATCGGTAATTGCAAAATCGACAGCGCGCCTGCCAACATGATGATGATGGCGATGACCCACGCGAAGATAGGGCGATCGATAAAAAACTTAGCCATGTGTCAGTGGCTCCTGTTAAGGCTGCTTGTTGTCAGCATTGGCTTGCGGAGCAGCATCAGCTTTAGCATCTGCTGAAACTTCCTGCGGCGTGACCTGCGCGCCTGGCTTCGCTCGCTGGGTACCCGTGGTAATCACCCGATCGCCATCTTTCAGACCTTCAGTCACTAACCATTTGTCGCCAATCGCCTGATCGGTTTTCAGCGAACGTACGGCCACTTTATTATCCGCACCCACGACCATTGCCGTTGCCTGACCGGTTGGCGTACGAGTTACCGCCTGTTGCGGCACCAGCAGCGCATTTGGATTGATGCCTTCTTCCAGACGTGCACGGACAAACATCCCTGGCAGCAGACGATGTTCCGGGTTAGGGAAGACAGCACGCAGGGTGATGGAGCCGGTGGTTTGATCAACGCTGACATCAGAGAATTCTAATGTACCGGTCTGACTATATTCGCTACCGTTTTGCAGCAGAAGGGTGACGCTGGCTTTGCCGTCATTCTGTTTCAGCTTGCCAGATTCGAGTTCGTTACGCAGACGCATGAAATCGTCACTGGATTGGGTGACGTCAACATAGATAGGGTCGAGTTGCTGCACGGTTGCCAGCGCATCCGTTTGGCCATTTTGCACCAGCGCACCTTCGGTAAAAGCAGATTTACCAATGCGGCCGCTGATAGGTGAGGTTACTTTGGTGTAGGCCAGGTTAATGCGCGCGGTTTCCACGCTCGCTTTTGCAACCTGAACTGCAGCAGAGGTTTGGCTCTGAGTAGAGATCGCCTGATCGTAATCCTGCTGACTGATATATTTGGTGCCGAGCAGCGGTTTGTAACGCTTAACCGTGGTGGCCGCGATTTGTGCATTAGCCTGCGCCTGAGCAAGATCGCCTTTTGCACTGTCGTAAGCCGCCTGGTAAGTCGCCGGATCGATCTGATAAAGCGATTCACCCGCTTTAATATCCGTTCCCTCAACAAAGTTGCGCTTTAAAATAATGCCGGAAACCTGTGGGCGTACTTCCGCAATGCGATAAGCATTGGTTCTGCCTGGTAGCTCAGTGGTAATTTTCAACGGCTCGCTTTTCAACGTTAACACGCCAACTTCGGGTGCTTGTTGAGCCGGTGCCTGTTGAGATTTGTTATCATCACAGCCTATCAGTGCCACGCTGCCTGAAAGCATCAGGAAGGCCGCCAGAGGCTTGATTCCTCTGTTCTTATTCATAAATAAACCTCGAGTGTCCGCTATCGATCGTCCAATGGATCACAAACCCTTGAACCCATTGCTGCGTTTAAATTATGGTCGTGCTATGGTACATACATTCGCAAATGTATGTAAATCTGCCTTTCCGCAAAAAAACACCTTATGGCACGAAAAACCAAACAACAAGCACTTGAAACACGAGGCCATATCATTGATGCAGCGATAAGCTGCTTTTCAGAACAGGGTGTTTCTGCAACCTCACTTGCTGACGTTGCGGCTGCTGCTGGTGTAACGCGCGGCGCCATCTACTGGCATTTTAAAAACAAGACCGATTTACTCAATGAAATCTGGATGCAAACCGATTCCAGTCTTGATGAAGTGGAGCTTGAGTATCAGTCAAAATTCCCTGGCGATCCACTCTCCGTTTTACGCGCCATGCTAATTCATCTGCTTGAGGCGACCGTCCATGACTGTCGCCGACGTGCATTAATGGAGATTATCTTTCATAAATGTGAATTTGTCGGTGAGATGGCTGTTTTGCAGCATATGCAGCAACGGTTGCTGGCAGAGTGTTATGAGAAGATAGAAGAAGTGCTGCGACAATGCATTGACGCCGGACAACTCCCTTTGGCGTTAAATACGCGACGCACCGCCATTATTATGCGCAGCTACGTTACCGGTTTAATGGAGAACTGGTTATTCAGCCCGGAGAAATTTGATCTTGCTGCCGAAGCCGCCACGCTTATCGATGGTTTTATCGATATGCTGCGGCTCAGTCCGTCGCTACGCTTGGCTGATTAAACGCGCGGCTTTTTTTTCATAATCCTGCTTAACGATCTCCAGCGCGGCCAATACCGTATCGGCCTCTATCTGGCTCTCTTCGAGTAGCATGATCAGATCAACGGCCAGTTTGACCTCATCCGGCGCACTTTCCAGGGACATTATCGTTTCCTCACAGGCGAAGTTTTCGGGCAACCAGAATCATCAGCAGGGCACCGACCAGCGCCAGCCCCAGCGCACGTGGATGAATCACCGCCAGCGTTCCCCAGTCAAAATAACTGCTGATATAGCCGCCGATCAGGGCGCCGATGACAGCCAGCACCAGAACGGCAACGAATCCGCCGGGACGGCCCGGTAAAAAATAGCGTGCCACCGCTCCGGCAGCAGCACCGGTGACAATCCATGACAACAAGCCCATAGCGCCTCCTCTGTTAAATCTGGCTCATAAGTATAGTTAACGCGCGGGCAAATCCGCTTTAAGTTGGTTCAGCGCCTGCATACAACGCTTGAGACGCTGCTCCAGCGCTTCCAGCTCACGTTTAAGCGTCTGCTGCTGAAGCAGCGTGTCAGCCTGCGCCAGCTGCGCTTCCCGCTGATCGAGCATCGCCTGCAAACGCCGGGCAAACTCCTCATGCTGCGCGATCGCATCCGGCACCACCGCGGGCACGGCGCGCACCACTGCAGGCTGGCTGGCGAATTGGCGCTGTAGCGCGGTGATCTGGTTAACCAGTTTCTCCGCCAGCCAGCCTGCTCGCGCCACATCTTTTTCATCCCTGAACTGCGTCAGGTGTTGCGAAATTTCCTGCAGGTAGTCCTGCGGCGCGCTGCTACGGGTAGTGAAAAGCTGGCGATCGAAACTGCCGCGCTTCACTTTATAATGTTTCAGATCGGCGGCCTGCGCCGTTAGCCGCTGCTGAAGTTTTTCGATTTCAAGGAACAGCTGTTGCCGGTTCATGCTTCAGGGGCCGCTATGATAAAGTGGCCTCAGTTTATTCCTGTTGAGCCGCATTATGCAGCGTATTATTTTAATCATTATTGGTTGGTTAGCGATTGTGCTGGGAACGTTAGGCATTGTGCTGCCGCTGCTGCCGACCACGCCGTTTATGCTGCTCGCCGCCTGGTGTTTTGCCCGATCGTCACCGCGTTTTCATCACTGGCTGCTGTGGCGCTCGTGGTTTGGGCGTTATATTCGTCACTGGCAGCAGCATCGCGCGCTGCCAAAAGGGGCTAAATCGCGGGCGATCCTGTTTATTCTGGCAACCTTTGCCCTGTCGTTATGGCTGGTGCCGGTGCTGTGGGTACGCATTATGCTTTTGATGATGTTGACCATTCTGCTGATTTTCATGGCGCGCATGCCGGTGATCGATGACGGGGAGTAATTTGCCGTGCCGCGGTAATGAGGTTGCAATTATTCGGCGGTTTGCTTAGATTTAGGCGTTTTCGTGCGTAGTTTCCCTGACTCATCATCATTTCGCCCTGTGGCCCCTCTGCTGCGGCGCGCTGAAGCTGCGCGTAACACTGTTTTTACCAGGCATCTCATTATGACCGCAACTGCTCAGCAGCTTGAATTTCTGAAACAGAGTATTAAAAGCGTCCCGGATTATCCAAAGCCAGGCATTCTTTTTCGTGACGTCACCAGCCTGCTGGAAGATCCCAAAGCCTTTGCCCTGGCTATCGATCTGCTGGTTGCGCGCTTCCGTGATAGCGGCGTCACCAAAGTGGTCGGCACCGAAGCGCGAGGCTTTCTGTTCGGCGCACCCGTTGCTCTGGGATTGGGCGTCGGCTTTGTGCCGGTGCGTAAACCTGGCAAGCTGCCACGTGAAACCTACAGCGAACGCTATGAGCTGGAATATGGCAGCGATCAGCTTGAACTGCACCGTGATGCGATCCAGCACGGCGATAACGTGCTGGTAGTGGATGACTTGCTCGCTACCGGTGGCACCATTGAAGCGACGGCAAAACTGATTCGCCGTGCCGGTGGTGAAGTCACCGATGCCGCCTTCATCATTAACCTGTTTGATCTCACCGGCGAAGCCCGTCTAAATGCCATGGGCATCCAGTGTTATAGCCTGGTAAACTTCCCGGGCCACTAAGCGTTTTCCGCTCCGCACAAGCGGGGCGGACTATTTTCATCTGTTCGGAACCCCTTCTTTCAGCCCACAACTCACTGTTTATCATCCTGAACAGCGAGGCGACTCAACGTGTGGCATCCATTATTAAACCTGTTAATCGGCACTTTCTCTGTTTTTCTGTTCGCCTGCGTGATGCACTGGCGTCTGCTGCGTAAAAGAAGCCTGCGCGCATCGCGCCTGCATCGCGCCTGCCTGAGGAGGCGATAATGGCGGGCCTAAGCGCAGAGCGCTGCTGTGCTGGCGCGTTATCTGCCGCCATCATCGACAGCTCATCCATGACGCTGCACGGCATTGCCACGCTGCTACAGAACTTGCCCGTGCCGGTTAACGTTGTCTGGCAGGAGCGGCAAACGGCGATCATGGCTGTGCGCCTGCAGCAGCAGCCGGTTGATCTTCTGATCAGCGAGCGAAGCGGCGTGGGAGAAAGCGATAAAGAAGGGATTACTATGCTGCTGAATCTGGCTGCGCAACTGCCCGCGCTGCGGATAGGGTTGTTCAGCGATAAGCTGTCGCAAGTCCAGCTCTGCCAGCTGCACGGTATGACACAGTTCAGCCTGTTGTCGCGTAAAGCCTCGTTGATCGCCATCCGCGAGCAGCTCATCGCTATTGCACTTGGCGAGCGGGTGATCAGCCCCTGTATTGCATCAAAACTGCCGGTTAACGCCCGCGCGTTGCGCTATCTGTGGGGAGAGTTGACCGCGCGAGAGAAAACCGTGCTGCGGGCGCTGATCGCCGGTGAGTCGATAAAGGCCATTGCTGAAGCGCAACAAATGAGTATAAAAACCGTCAGTAGTCATAAGTATAACGGCCTGCGTAAGCTCTATATTGATAGCAAGTTTGAGCGGGCGCGCTTTATTAGCGAAGGCATCGATCTGGATCATAACTGACTGTTTCCGCTAATCTTGTACAGTGCAATGCGGGCGGAAAACCGCGGCTGATGAGTGGCCCACCGACTGCCTAAAGTGATAGGCATATCAGGGTGCTGCTGCTAAACTAGCACGCAGTTTCGTTGCAATGAGCATGCGCTGTGTTGTTACCCACTTCCGCTCGCAACAGGTGCATTTTGCACTCCAGCTTACAACCACACACGTTCAACGATTGAGTCCTCATGAGCTATCAGGTTCTTGCCCGCAAGTGGCGTCCACAAGCCTTTTCTGATGTCGTTGGTCAGGAGCACGTACTGACAGCGTTGGCCAACGGTTTATCCCTTGGCCGCATCCATCACGCCTGGCTGTTTTCCGGCACGCGCGGCGTGGGGAAAACCACCATCGCACGGCTGTTAGCCAAAGGGTTGAACTGCGAAACCGGCATTACGGCCACGCCGTGCGGCCAGTGCGATAACTGCCGCGAGATTGAGCAGGGCCGCTTTGTCGATCTTATCGAGATCGATGCCGCGTCCCGTACCAAAGTCGAGGACACGCGCGATCTGCTGGATAACGTTCAGTACGCCCCGGCGCGGGGTCGCTTCAAGGTTTACCTTATCGATGAAGTACATATGCTGTCGCGGCACAGCTTCAACGCGTTGCTGAAAACGCTGGAAGAGCCGCCGGAGCACGTGAAATTTCTGCTCGCCACCACCGATCCGCAAAAGCTGCCGGTCACCATCTTATCGCGCTGTTTGCAGTTTCATCTCAAGGCGCTGGATGTCGATCAAATTCGTGGTCAGCTGGCGCATGTCTTGCAGCATGAGCAGGTTGAGGCCGAACCGCGTGCATTACAGCTGCTGGCGCGCGCCGCCGATGGCAGCATGCGCGATGCGCTCAGCCTGACCGATCAGGCCATCGCCATGGGGCAGGGCAGTGTCACCACCGACAGCGTCACCGCGATGCTGGGCACCATGGATGATGAGCAGCCACTGGCGCTGATTGAAGCGCTGGCCGCTGCCGATGGCGAAGCGGTCATGGCCTTGCTTAATCAGGCCGCGAGCCGCGGCGTGGAGTGGGAAGCGCTGCTGGTGGAGATGCTGCGCCTGCTGCACCGTGTTGCCATGATTCAACTGCTGCCCACCGCCTCAGGCGATGAAGACGCGATGAATCTGCAGCGCCTGCGCGAACTGGCGCGCACCTTGCCGCCGGTTGATGTGCAGCTCTATTACCAGATGCTGCTCACCGGGCGTAAAGAGCTGCCGCTGGCGCCGGATCGGCGCATGGGCGTGGAAATGACACTGCTGCGTGCGCTGGCGTTCCATCCTCAGCAAACTATCGATGAACCGGTCAACGCGCGTCCGGCGATGGTGGCACAGCCTGCGCCAGCGATGCCGCCGCAAAAGCTGCAGCCCGCAGCAGCGGCGCAGGTTGCCGAAAAAACGACTGACGTGACGCCGCCGCCCGCAGATGCTACGCCGGCGGCCTCCAGCACCACCAGCCAGCTCCTGCAGGCGCGTACGCAATTGCTGCGCCAGCAGGGAGTATCCCGGCCAAAAAAGAGTGAGCCGGCAGCGCCTGTAGCGCGGCCGGCAATCTCGGCGCTGGAACGCCTGGCTGCGGTCTCTGAGCGCGGCCTGCCGCGTAAAGCGCCCGCTGCCGAAAGCGAGCCGGCAAAAAAAGAGGCCTATCGCTGGACGTCCCAGCAGAAAGAGCAGGAACAGGTTGCCGAGCCGGTTGCCACGCCAAAAGCGCTACGCATGGCGCTGGAGCTGGAAAAAACGCCGGAGCTGGCTGCTCGTCTAATGTTGGAAGCGCAGCAGCGCGACAGCTGGGCAGCCGAGATAGCCACGCTGACACTGCCGAAGCTGGTGCAGCAGCTGGCGCTAAATGCCTGGAAAGAGCAGACCAGCAACGGCGTCTGCTTACATTTACGCTCCAGCCAGCGCCATCTACACTCACCTTCAGCGCAGAAAGTGCTGCAGGAGGCGCTAAGTCAGGCGGCAGGAGAGACGGTTGAACTGTCGGTCGTAGAAGATGATAATTTAGCAGTGTTGACGCCGCTGGAGTGGCGGCAGGCAATTTATGACGAAAAGCTGGCGCAGGCGCGTCAGTCTATAATCGCGGATAGCCATATTCAGGCGCTGTGTCGGTTCTTCGATGCAGATCTGGATGAAGAGAGCATTCGCCCCGTTTGAAAACGCTGCTCAATGCATATGCTTGATGCAGCCTTAGCTGAGAGAGACGACTATGTTTGGTGGTAAAGGCGGTTTGGGTAACCTGATGAAACAGGCCCAGCAAATGCAGGACAAAATGGCGCAGGTTCAGGAAGAGATCGCCGCCATGGAAGTAACCGGCGAATCAGGTGCCGGTCTGGTAAAAGTCACCATCAACGGTGCACACAACTGCCGTCGTGTTGAAGTCGACCCCAGCCTGCTGGAAGATGACAAAGATATGCTGGAAGATTTAGTGGCTGCGGCCTTTAACGACGCTGCACGTCGCGTTGCTGAAGCGCAGAAAGAGAAAATGGCGGGCGTGTCGTCCGGTATGCAGCTGCCACCAGGCTTTAAGATGCCGTTCTGATGCAAACCAGTCCGCTTCTTGAAGCCCTGATGGAGTCGCTGCGCTGCCTGCCGGGCGTGGGGCCAAAGTCGGCACAGCGCATGGCGTTTCAGCTGCTGCAACGCGATCGCAGCGGCGGCATGCGGCTGGCGCAGGCACTGACCCGCGCCATGTCTGAAATCGGCCACTGCGCGCACTGCCGCACCTTTACCGAGCAGGAAATTTGCACGATTTGCGCCAATCCTCGTCGGCAGCAAAATGGGCAAATCTGCGTGGTGGAAAGTCCGGCGGATATTCACGCCATTGAGCAAACCGGGCAGTTTGCCGGACGCTACTTTGTGCTGATGGGCCATTTGTCGCCGATGGACGGCATTGGTCCACAGGATATCGGCCTCGATCGCCTTGAGCAGCGGCTGGAAAGTGAAACTTTGCAGGAAGTGATCCTTGCCACCAATCCCACGGTGGAAGGCGAGGCCACGGCCAACTATATTGCTGAGCTCTGCGGGCAATATGGCGTGGACGCCAGCCGCATCGCGCACGGTGTGCCGGTAGGCGGTGAGTTGGAAATGGTCGATGGCACTACGCTGTCGCACTCGCTGGCCGGGCGTCACAAGATTAAATATTGACCATTCACCGGTGCGGTTCGCCGCACCGTCTTGAAAAGCTTTTTTTTATCCCCATCTTCTCCTCAACGTTCGTTAAACCTGCTTCAGTTGAGGTATCAATGACCATGAAAGGACAAGAGACACGTGGCTTCCAGTCAGAGGTGAAACAGCTTCTGCACCTGATGATCCATTCCCTCTATTCAAACAAAGAGATCTTCTTGCGTGAGCTGATCTCAAACGCCTCCGATGCGGCCGATAAGCTGCGCTTCCGCGCGTTATCCTCGCCGGATCTGTATGAAGGTGACGGTGAACTTCGTGTGCGAGTGGCCGTAGACAAGGAAAAACGCACCCTGACGCTAAGCGATAACGGTATCGGTATGCGTCGTGACGAGGTCATTGAGAACCTGGGCACCATTGCCAAATCAGGCACTAAAAGCTTTCTGGAATCCCTCGGTTCCGATCAGGCGAAAGACAGCCAGTTGATTGGCCAGTTTGGCGTCGGCTTCTACTCTGCTTTTATCGTGGCCGATAAAGTCTCGGTACGCACGCGCGCTGCCGGTGCTGCTGCTGACGAAGCGGTATTCTGGGAATCCGCAGGCGAAGGTGATTACACCATTGCCGATATCACCAAAGAAGATCGCGGCACCGAAATTACCCTGCACCTGCGTGAAGGTGAGGATGAGTTCCTCGACGCCTGGCGCGTGCGCAACATCATCAGCAAATATTCCGATCATATCGCGCTGCCGGTAGAGATCGAAACGCACGATGAAGAGAACGACACCACCAGCTGGGAAAAGATCAACAAAGCCCAGGCGCTGTGGACGCGTAATAAAGCGGACATCAGTGAAGAAGAGTACAAAGAGTTCTACAAACATATCGCCCATGACTTCACCGATCCGGCGGCCTGGAGCCATAACCGCGTTGAAGGTAAGCAGGAATACACCAGCCTGCTCTATATCCCGGCTCAGGCTCCGTGGGATATGTGGAACCGCGATCATAAGCATGGACTGAAACTCTATGTGCAGCGCGTTTTCATCATGGATGACGCTGAACAGTTCATGCCGAACTATCTGCGCTTTGTGCGTGGTCTGATCGACTCCAACGATCTGCCGCTCAATGTTTCCCGTGAAATCCTGCAGGACAGCCGGGTTACCCAGAGTCTGCGCAACGCGCTGACCAAACGCGCGCTGCAGATGCTGGAAAAACTGGCTAAAGATGACAGTGAGAAGTATCAGCAGTTCTGGCAGCAGTTCGGTCTGGTGCTGAAAGAGGGTCCGGCTGAGGACAGCGCCAACCAGGCGACCATCGCGAAGCTGCTGCGTTTTGCTTCCACCAGCAGCGAAGGCAGCGTGCAGAACGTCTCGCTGGAAGAGTACGTCAGCCGCATGGTTGAAGGTCAGGAAAAAATCTATTACATCACCGCAGACAGCTATGCTGCGGCGAAAAGCAGCCCGCACCTGGAGCTGTTCCGTAAAAAAGGCATTGAGGTGCTGCTGCTCTCCGATCGCATCGACGAATGGATGATGAGCTACCTGACTGAGTTTGACGGCAAAGCGTTCCAATCGGTCAGCAAAGCGGATGACGCGCTGAATAAACTGGCGGATGAGGAGAGCGAAGAGCAGAAAGAAGCGGAAAAAGCGCTTGAGCCATTCGTTGAGCGGGTGAAAACGCTGCTGGCCGATCGGGTGAAAGAAGTGCGTCTGACGCACCGCCTGACCGACACGCCAGCCATCGTCACCACCGATGCTGATGAGATGGGCACGCAAATGGCTAAGCTGTTTGCCGCCGCCGGACAGCCGGTGCCGGAAGTGAAGTACAACTTTGAAATCAACCCGGATCACGCGCTGGTCAAGCGCGCGGCAGAGACCACCGACGAAGCGCGCTTTGCCGAGTGGATTGAGCTGTTGATGGATCAGGCGCTGCTGGCTGAACGCGGCACGCTCGACGATCCAAACCAGTTTATCCGTCGCATGAACCAGCTGCTGACGGCATAAACAGCAACACGGGGCGGCAGCGATGCCGCCCTTTTTTTATTCCCGCACCGCCTGCCGTAACCAGTCACGAAACTGCGTAATCTCTTCTTCCTGCTGCCGACGACGAATCGTCATCATCCAGGTGGCCCGATCGGCCAGCTCAAATCCCAGCGGCGCGACCAGCGTGCCATTTTTCAGCTCCTGTGTGACCAGCGAACGCGGCGCCATAATAATCCCCAGACCATTGCGTGCAGCCTGAATGCCCAGAGTCAGATTGTCGAAACGGCGTCCGGCGTCAAAATTGCCCGGCACGCCGCTTTTTGCTGCCCATTCTGCCCAGGCGTAGCGCTTGGTATCCGCATGCAGCAGCGGCAGGGTAAAGAAATCGCTGTGCCCGGCGACGATGGTTGCCAGCTGCGGCGAGCAGAGTGGCCCAATGTAATCATCTTCGATCAGCGTGACGTCAATATCCTGCGCGTGCCCGGCGGTGGCACTGAGGATCAGCACGTCAATATCGCCGTTGCGCAGCTGATCGGTATCGCCCAGCGGCAGAAACTGCAGTTCTGTGGTGGGATAGCGGGCATAAAAGCTCGCCAGTCGGGGAATCAGCCACTGCGACAGAAAGCTCGGCGCGCAGGAGAGCCGCAGTCGCCGCACGTCATCGCTACGGATATGCTCACAGATGCGCGTCAGCTCACCAAACGCGCTGTGGCAGCTCAGCAGCAGGGTTTCACCCTGAGCCGTCAGCCGCACGCCGCCGTTAATACGCAGGAACAGGGGCTTGCCCATCCAGGCTTCAAGCTGGCGGATCTGATGGCTGATAGCGCTGTGCGTTACGTTCAGTTTTTGCGCCGCCAGGCTAAAACTGTTACAGGCCGCAGCCTGATGGAAGTAGTAAAGCGCCCGAAGAGAAGGCAGTCCGGCCATCGTTGCCTCCTGTAAGAAATACTCACAGGGATTGTTCATTTATATCAATTTAATGTCCAGCCACGTTCACCTAACCTGAGGTACAGATATTGGCAGGTTGACGTGCCCTTCGGGCTGTGCGTTGCCATTCGGCGAAGGAATGCCCTGATGAGAATAACGGTCGCACGTCATGCACACCCGATCAGATAAAACGCTATCCGCGCGACATCGCGAGAAACAATGTCATCAGCTACGCCTGCAGCTGTCACGTCTCTACAAGCTGGATCGCTTTGATCTGTTTTTCATGCCTTCGCAACGCGTTGCCCGTCTGATTCTTTCTCAGCTGATGATCCGTCAGGAAGCGATGAATCGTCAGCGGCGCCAGTTCGCGTTTGCCGCCAGCGAACTCCAGCCATCGCCGCGCGGGCTGCCGCCGCAGGCCGACAGCATCGCGATCATCGAACATGTCAGCCCGCTCAACGGCAAGGTAACAGCGCCTGACGATCACGGCAGTCAGGGGGTGATTGACGCCAGCGAGAGCTTCGCCACGCTGTTGCACGGTGAGCTGGTGGAGCACGGGCAGCTGTTCATTACCACGCTGGGGAGCCATGCCGCGTTGACCCATTCGCTTGTTCTGGTGGCATTACGCACCTGCGCCTTCAGCACCTGGATGCGTAGTGAACTGCGGCTGTTTGAGCAGTCGCTGGTAAAAGTCACCGCGGTGGAGGCCGCGTTACAGCGTATCGCCAGCCGCGGCTGGCAGCCTTATAACGTCGCGCGGGTCGCGCCCATTTGTCTGGAGCAGCCGTTGCTGGTACGTTCGGTCAGCGCGCCCGGCCTGCCATTTAGCTGCATCCCGTTGACGCCAGCGTGGGGCAGTGCACTGGCCTTGTCGTCTGGCGACGGCTTCTATTGCCGCGAGCGCGGCTTGTTGCATTTGGCTGCCAGCGCGCGCGGCGACGGCAGCCAGCCGGTAACAATGACAGAAGCGCTGACGCAGCGTCTGCAACGGCTGTTACTGGCGGCTGCGCGTTAGCCAGGATTCTGAAAAAAGGCGCTTCGTCCGCTTAAGGCTGGCAATTCGCTAAAAAGGTGGCGATCATGGCATGCAATGGCCGCTAACCGGGCCTTTCTTGCTGGGCGCAGCCGCTATCCGCTTCCTTGTGGAGAGCGGGCCATAATGGTATGTTCTTGGCCTTCGCAGTTTTTCACATGCTATTCGCAAGGGGATTTACGCAATGCGTATTATTCTGCTCGGCGCTCCGGGCGCAGGTAAGGGCACTCAGGCTCAGTTTATTATGGAGAAATACGGTATTCCGCAGATCTCTACTGGCGACATGCTGCGTGCAGCTGTCAAAGCGGGCACGGAGCTCGGCAACCAGGCTAAAGCGATCATGGATGCCGGTAAACTGGTCACTGATGAGCTGGTTATCGCGCTGGTTAAAGAGCGCATTGCGCAGGACGATTGCAAGTCAGGTTTCCTGCTTGATGGTTTTCCACGCACCATTCCACAGGCCGACGCTATGAAAGAGGCGGGCATCAAGGTGGATTACGTGCTGGAGTTTGCCGTACCGGATGAACTGATTGTCGATCGTATCGTGGGTCGTCGCGTCCATGCGCCGTCTGGCCGTGTCTATCACGTCAAATTTAATCCGCCGAAAGTGGAAGGCAAAGATGACGTCACCGGCGACGAACTGACCACGCGTAAAGACGATCAGGAAGAGACCGTGCGTAAACGTCTGGTGGAATACCATGAGATGACCGCACCGCTGATCGCTTATTACAGCAAAGAAGCGGCCGCAGGCCATACCGCGTACCACAAAATTGATGGCACGCGTAAAGTCACCGAAGTGAGCCAGGAACTGGCACAGATTCTCGGTTAATTTCAAAAAGGGGCCGCTCTGGCCCCTTTTGCAGCAATTGCTTTTCCCGTCGTGGTTTTCCGCTACAATCCCTCTGGTTTTTACTTATCCTGTTCTGCCGAAAGGAGTTTGACTTTGAGGCTCGATAAACCCGGCGTTCTGCTGGTCAACCTGGGCACGCCTGATGCCCCGACATCCGCTGCCGTTAAACGTTATCTGAAACAATTCCTCAGCGATCCGCGCGTGGTAGATACGCCGCGCTGGCTGTGGTGGCCGCTGCTCAACGGCGTGATTCTGCCGCTGCGCTCACCGCGCGTGTCAAAACTCTACGCATCTGTCTGGATGGACGAAGGTTCGCCGCTGATGGTTTACAGCAAGCGCCAGCGCGAGAAACTGGCGGCGCGGCTTGATATGCCGGTGGCGCTGGGCATGAGTTACGGTAATCCCAGCCTGAAAAGCGCGGTCGACAGCCTGATGGCGCAGGGTGTAACGCGCCTAATCGTGCTGCCGCTCTATCCGCAATTCTCCTGTTCAACCGTGGGTGCGGTCTGGGACGGTTTGACCGAGGTGTTCCGCGGTTATCGCTCGCTGCCGGACGTGCAGTTTATTCGCGATTACGCTGAGCATCCGCGTTACATCGCCGCCCTGAAATCATCGGTCGAGCGCTCTTTTGCAAAGCATGGTCAGCCCGACCTGCTGGTGATGTCATTCCACGGTATCCCGCAGCGCTTTGCCAACGAAGGGGATGACTATCCGATACGTTGCAAAGATACCTTCGCGGCGCTGACGCAGGCGCTGGGCCTGCCTGCCGACAGAGTGATGATGACCTTCCAGTCTCGCTTTGGCCGCGAGCCCTGGCTGATGCCTTACACCGATGAAACCCTGGGTGGCCTTGGCGCCAAAGGCATCAAGCATATTCAGGTCATGAGTCCGGGCTTTGCCGCTGATTGTCTGGAGACGCTGGAAGAGATCAGCGAAGAGAACTGCGAAATCTTCCTCAAAGGCGGCGGCGAGAAGTTCGAATACATTCCGGCGCTGAATGATGATGATGAACATATCGAGATGATGCTCGATCTGGTCAATGCGCAACGCTGAAAGCACGGGCAGAGAGTGATATCATTCTCTGCCTGATTTCTGCTGAAGCGCCCACACCTGATGAAATTTCCCGGTAAACGTAAATCCAAACACTATTTCCCCGTTAATGCCCGCGATCCGCTGCTGCACGCTCAGGTTGAAAATGAGCAGGGCAGCAGCTGGATAGCGGGTATCGATCAGACACTGGTCGATATCGAAGCCAAAGTCGACGATGAGTTTGTGCATCGTTACGGCCTGAGCGCCGGGCACTCGCTGGTGATTGAAGATGATGTCGCTGACGCGCTCTATCAGGAGCTGGTGGATAAGCAGCTGATTACCGATCAGTTCGCGGGCGGCACCATTGGTAACACGCTGCATAACTATTCGGTACTGGCCGACGATCGCTCTGTGCTGCTCGGCGTGATGTGCAACCACGTGCAGATTGGCAGCTACGCCTATCGCTATCTCTGCAACACCTCCAGCCGCACCGATCTCAATCATCTGCAGGGCGTCGATGGCGCTATTGGTCGCTGTTTTACCCTGATCGGCGACAACGGCGAACGTACCTTCGCTATCAGCCCGGGCTTGATGAATCAGCTGCGTCCGGAAAGTATTCCCGAAGCGGTCATTGCCGGTGCTTCTGCGCTGGTGTTAACCAGCTATCTGATTCGCTGCAAGCCGGGCGAGCCAATGCCGGAAGCCACCATGCACGCCATTCACTGCGCGAAAAAGCATAACGTGCCGGTGGTGCTGACGCTGGGGACCAAATATGTCATTGCCGACGACCCGGGTTTCTGGCGGGCGTTTCTGCGCGATCATGTCTCCATCGTGGCGATGAACGAAGATGAAGCTTGTGAGCTAACCGGCGAAAGCGATCCACTGCTGGCGTGCAATATGGCGCTGGACTGGGTTGATCTGGTGCTCTGCACCGCCGGGCCGAATGGCCTCTATATGGCGGGCTTTACGGAAGAGGCATTTAAACGCAAAACCAATCATCCGCTGCTGCCGGGCGCCATCGCAGAATTTAATCAGTATGAGTTTAGCCGCGCGATGCGCCATCAGGATTGCGAACAGCCGCTGCGTATTTTCTCGCACATTGCCCCCTATATGGGCGGCCCGGAACGTATCCGCAATACCAATGGCGCAGGCGACGGCGCGCTGGCGGCGGTGCTACACGATATCACCGCTAACAACTTCCATCGTTCCAACGTGCCGAACTCCAGTAAGCATGCGCGCAGCTATCTGACCTATTCCTCTCTGGCGCAGGTGTGCAAATATGCCAATCGCGTGAGTTATCAGGTGTTGAATCAGCATGCGCCACGGTTAACGCGCGGCTTGCCGGAGCGTGAAGACAGTCTGGAAGAGGCGTACTGGGAACGGTAATGCCAGTGTCAGCCCTTGCCATCACAAGGGCTGATAAAAAAGGGCGATCAGATGGGGCAGGCCTGCACCAGCGGTTTGGTGTCCAGTTCCTGCTGCAGCAGCTTTAGCATGCTGCCGGCGATTTCACGCTCGCCCATAATTACCTGATTGGCACCGCGATCAAAAATATAACTCACCTCGTCGTCGTAATGAGCGCGGGCGATAATCGTTAAATCGGGATATTTTGCCCGTGCGGCAGTGACCACTTCGCCAGATTCATAGCCATTGGGAATGGTGATAATCAGCCAGCGCGCGCAATCGAGCCGCGCCAGCTGCATGGTTTCTGCCCGCGCGGCATTACCCAGCACCGCGCTAATGCCCTGTTCGCGTAGCGCCTCAATGCGCGGCCGGGAATTCTCCACCACCACCATTGGCACTTCGCTTTCAATCAGGCTGATACCCAGCAGGCTGCCCACGCGGCCATAGCCCACAATCACCGCATGATTACAGACATCGACCGGAATCTGCTGCTCTTCGTCAGCAGGCACATCAGCGGTTCGATCGGCTTTGCTTTCCGCTCTTGCCAGATAGCGCTCCAGCAGTGAGAAAAGAATCGGATTAAGCATGATCGACAGGATGGCCGCCGCCAGCACCAGATTGCGACCTTCCTCGCTGAGCAGGTTAAGGGAAATACCGAGTCCGGCGAGGATAAACGCGAACTCACCGATTTGCGCCAGGCTCACGGAAATGGTCAAAGCGGTGCGGCGTGAATGCCCCAGCAGCGTGACCAGCAGCCAGGCGGCTGCGGATTTGCCGATAACCACGATCGCCAGCGCGCCCAGCACCGCCAGCGGCTGCTCAACCAGAATCATCGGATCAAACAGCATGCCGACCGAGACAAAAAACAGCACGGCAAAGGCGTCGCGCAGCGGCAGTGTATCGTGCGCAGCACGATGGCTCAGTTCCGATTCGTTGAGCACCATGCCAGCAAAGAACGCGCCGAGCGCGAAGGAGACGTCAAAAAACTCCACGGCGCCAAGGGCGATACCCAGCGCCAGCGCCAGCACGGCGAGCGTGAACAGCTCCCGTGAGCCTGTAGCGGCGCTTTTGGCGAGGATCCACGGCACCACGCGGCGTCCCACCACCATCATTAGCACCATAAAGGCGGCCACTTTGCCGATGGTCAGCAGCAGATCCCAGGCGAGCAGCGACGCGCTGGCGTTGCCCTGTTCCAGCATACCGGCAATCGCGGGCAGCAGCACCAGCGCCAGCACCATCACCAGGTCTTCGACAATTAACCAGCCAATGGCGATCTGACCACGTTGGCTGTCAATTAGCTGTCGCTCCTCCAGCGCGCGCAGCAACACCACGGTGCTGGCGGTGGAAAGACAGAGACCAAACACCAGTCCGGTCATGATCGGCCATTCCATGCTCCACGCCAGTCCCCACCCCAGCAGGGTAGCGACCACTATCTGGGCAATAGCGCCTGGAATGGCGATCGCTTTCACCGCCATCAGATCTTTCATCGAAAAGTGCAGGCCAACGCCAAACATCAGCAGGATAACGCCGAGTTCTGCCAACTCTGGCGCCAGGTTGGTATCGGCAACAAAGCCCGGGGTAAAGGGGCCCGCCAGCACGCCCGCCAGCAAATAACCGACCAGAGGAGAAATGCGCAGGCGTTGTGCCAGCATGCCCAGCACGAAGGCGAGAACCAGGCCACCAACAATGGTGGTAATAAGCGGTGTGGTGTGATGCATGCCAGTCTCCTTGTGAGTAATTGTGTCCGGTTGTAACCATTAAGTGTATGGCAAAAATAGCCATACCGTTTAAAAATTTACCGTTAAACTACAAAAAAGAGGACTCTGGTCAATACACTGGATGGAACACGCCTTTTTTGTCACTTATCTCTTTAAAAAGGCCAGTAATCGAGGGTTATTGCCACGGGGCGAAAGCAGATTTCCCTGCGGGAATGTCGTCAATTACAACAAACGAAGCCTGATAATGACGATGAGAGCACGATTTCCCTGACGCTGCACTGAATGCATTGCCTGATGATTGAGGCTTTTCGCCGCGTTGCAAAATGCGACATAATCGGTGCCAGCCCCTTTCCGGGTGTAGATAAAACACCGATTCCTGCTGGTCTCAGGCGGGACTGCCTGTCGCCACTGACAAGGAGATTGCTTTGCCATTCGCTAAAAAAACCGTTCTGGGTACGTTGCTGCTGTCGCTGCTTGCCGTTCCGGGCCTGTCACAGGCCTTTGAAAAAGATCGCAGCTACCGTTTCTCGGTATTGCACACCAACGATCATCATGGCCGCTTCTGGTACAACGAGCGGGGCGAATATGGTCTGGCGGCGCAAAAAACGCTGATGGACAGCCTGCGTTATGACGTACAGGCCAAAGGTGGCGGGGCGCTGATTCTGTCGGGCGGCGACATCAATACCGGCGTGCCTGAATCCGATCTGCAGGATGCCGAACCCGATTTTCGCGGCATGAACCTGATTGGTTATGATGCGATGGCCATCGGCAATCACGAATTTGATAATCCGCTGGCGGTGCTGCGCCAGCAGGAGAAGTGGGCTAAATTCCCGCTGCTGTCCGCCAATATCTACCAGAAAAGCACCGGCAAACGCCTGTTCAAGCCCTATGCCATCTTCAACCGCATGGGACTGAAAATTGCTGTTATCGGCCTGACCACCGACGACACGGCGAAAATCGGCAATCCGGAATATTTTACCGACATGGAGTTCCGCAAGCCTGCCGCGGAAGCGAAGGCGCTGATTGAAACCCTGCGTGCCACCGAAAAGCCTGATGTGATTATTGCCGTAACCCACATGGGGCATTACGACAACGGTAATCACGGTTCCAATGCGCCTGGCGACGTGGAAATGGCGCGTGAGCTGCCAAAGGGCTACCTCGATATGATTGTCGGTGGCCACTCCCAGGACCCGGTTTGCATGGCCAAAGAGAACGTTAAGCAGGCTGACTATGTGCCCGGCACGCCGTGCGAGCCCGATCGGCAGAACGGCACCTGGATCGTGCAGGCGCACGAGTGGGGCAAGTATGTGGGTCGTGCCGACTTTACCTTCCGCAACGGTGAGCTGACGCTGGAGCACTACGCGCTGGTGCCAGTGAATCTCAAGCACAAGGTGAAAAACAGCAGCGGCAACGACGAGTGGGTCAACTACGAAGCGGAGATCCCAAAAAACACCGCCATGATGAAGCTGCTGACGCCATTCCAGAAAAAAGGTGAGGCGCAGCTGAATGTGAAAATTGGTAGCGTTAATGGCCGCCTGGAAGGGGATCGCAACAAGGTGCGCTTTGTGCAAACCAATATGGCGCGGCTGATTCTGGCCGGACAGATGGCGCGTACCGGCGCGGATTTTGCCGTAATGAGCGGCGGCGGCGTGCGTGATTCGATTGAATCCGGTCCGATCACCTACAAAGATGTGCTCAAGGTGCAGCCGTTTGGCAACACGCTGGTTTACGTGGATATGAAAGGCAGTGAGATCGCCCGTTATCTGGCGGTGGTGGCAAACAAGCAGGTCGATTCGGGTGCCTATGCGCAGTTTGCCAACGTCAGCCTGGTGGCCGATGGCACCACGGTCAGCGACATCAAAATCAAAGGTGAGCCGCTGCAGCAGGATAAAACCTACCGTATGGCGACGCTGAGTTTTAACGCCACCGGCGGCGATGGCTATCCGCCGCTAAATCAGCTGCCGAGCTACGTCAATACCGGCTTTGTTGATGCTGAAGTGCTGAAGCAATATATCGAGAAAAACTCTCCGCTCGACGCCGCGAAATTTGCGCCGCAAAACGAGATAGTGCATCTCACCGCTGAAGAAAAAGCGGCGCGTGATAAAGCAGAGCAGCAGAAGAAACGCAGCTATCCGAAGATGATTCTGGCGTGGTTTGGCTGGGACGACGAGTAAAGGTAAAACCGGCCGCCGTGGCGGCCGGTTATCGTGATATCAGGCACGACAATCTTCTTTATTCACCCATTTCACGCGCAGGCGGTCCCACATCCAGTTCCACACCATGGTATAGGGCAGAAAGAACAGGAAAAAGCCGATCTCCAGCAGGAAGGCATTCCACAGCGGAATATTCAGCATAGCGGCCGCAATCGGCAGGCCAATCAGAATAAAACCGCCCTCAAAGCAGAGCGCGTGAGCCGCGCGCACTAGCCAGCTGCGCGGCTGACCTGGCGGAAACAGTCGGTCGAAGCCAACGTTGTAAATCATATTCCACAGCATCGCGACGGTAGAAAGCATCACGGCCAGCGCGCCCATCTGAAACAGCGGCTTATCCATGATCCAGGCCGCCAGCGGCGCGACGGTAATGAGCGCCACCAGCTCGAAGCCGACGGCGTGGAAAATACGTTCTTTGAATGAACGGGTCTGCATAACATCTCCTTACGGGTAGGCCGCTATTATCATCGGCTTTTATGCCAAAATTAAATGAGTTCCCATCGGAAAAAGCGATAGATCACCATGCGATATTCACCCGAATCCCTGCAGGCATTTGTACAAACCGCTGAAAGTGGGTCGTTTTCTGCCGCCGCCCGCGCATTGGGCAAAAGTCAGTCCACCGTTAGCGCGGCGGTGGCCAATCTGGAGATCGATCTGGGCTTCAGCCTGTTCGATCGACGCGGACGGCAGCCATCACTGACCGAGGCGGGGCAGCGGGCGCTGGCGCAGGTGCGAGAAATTCTGGCCGCCAGCCAGCGGCTGGATGAGTTAGCGGTACGACTGTCGGGCAACATCGAACCGCGTCTGAGCCTCGCGATGTCCGATTTCTGGCAGGCGAACCACCATGAGCAGCTGCTTAATCGCTTTGCCGAGCGCTATCCCGATATCGAATTTGAATGCATGATTGCTGAGGATGAAGATGTGATCGATCTGCTGCAGCAGGGCAGAACGCACATCGGCATTATTCGCAGCCAGGCACAGTTACCCGGCGACATCGCCACCTCGCGGCTCCAGGTGAAGGCGGAGATGGCCATCTGGCTGCATCATCAACATCCGCTGGCTCAGTTGCCGCAGGTTGAGATGGCGCAGCTCAGGCCGTTGCGTCAGCTACGGCTCAACACCTGGTTGCAAAACGCCGCGCAACCCGCCGTGGGACGCGTCTGGTCGGCACCCTCGTACTTGCTGCTGCTGGAGATGGCGGAACAGGGGTTTGGCTGGAGTATCTTACCGCGCTGGCTGGTGCATCAGTTTGGTCATCAGCTGCTGCACGAGCTGCCGATTGCCGGCTGGCCGCAGAGCATCTCGATGGACGCAGTGTGGAACCGCAACCGTCCGCCTGGGCCTGCCGGGCGCTGGATGATCGATCGCCTCTGCGCCCAGCGCGCCGATGATTAATCGCGGCGGGCGATATCCGCCAGCGTGGCGTTGAGCAGGCGGGCTAAATCGGCGGGTGCCAGTTCAATATCGAGGCCGCGCTTGCCGCCGGAAATAAACAGCGTGCTAAAACTGCTGGCCTGCTGGTCAATCACCGTCGGCAGGCGTTTTTTCTGCCCCAGCGGGCTGATGCCTCCCACCAGATAACCGGTAACGCGCTGAGCGATCTCCACGTCAGCCATCTCCGCTTTTTTTGCCGACAGCGCTTTTGCCACTTTCTTTAAGTCGAGCTGGCTGGCTACCGGCGTCACCGCCACCGCGAGGTTTTTGGCATCGCCGTTCAGTGCCACCAGCAGGGTTTTATAAACCTGCAATGGATCGAGATTGAGCTTGCGCACCGCCTCGTCGCCAAAGTGTGTTTCACTGCTGTCGTGCTCGTAAGGATGCAGGGTAAAACGGACTTTCTGCTTTTCCAGAAGTTTTATTGCCGGTGTCATGATCGTTTTTCAACCTCAGCAGAGCGCAAGGCGCTAAATAATAAGTAGTGGCGAAATTCCAGGCTTTAAGCGACAATCGCCGTCGCTCAACGAGTCCCTCGTTGATGACAACTAAAATTATACAAGAACTCCTCTTTGACAGGCCGATAGCAATATCGGCCTTCTTTTTTACCTGTTTTTCAGCAGATCCAGCAAGTTGCATTCGCCATACAGATGCAGCGCGCCAACCGCTACCACATAGCGGCCTGCGGGCAGCTGCTGCAGAAAATGGCACCAGCGCTGGTTGCGGGCGTTCATCAATACGTCATTCAGCTCGCTGCTGAAGGTGCCAGGTAAGGTCAGTGAGACCTCTTTTGGCGGCGTTTGCATCCACCAGCCGATCATCAGCTGCAACAGGCGGGCGTTGGTATGCCAGTGCTCCAGCGTGTCGCTGAGCAGCGCCAGTCCACCTTCCGGCAGATTTCGCAGCAGCTGCAGCTGCTCTTCCGGACTTTCCAGTTCAATAATCCGTTTTTGCGTGTTGCCGGCGATCTGCAACAGCTGATAGTCGATGCCATATTGCGGACGCAGGCCGAGCCGCTGCGCCTGCTGCGCCTGTAAGGTGAGGGCGATTTGCCAGGCGGGCAGGGTCATAAAGGGCGTGGCGCTCAGGCCGAGCTCGTCGCAGAGACGGGTAAAGTAAGCCAGCTGTTCGTCGGACAGGCGTTCTGATAAGGGGCGATCGGTTTCACGATGGCTGAACGGCGATGCGCCCTGGGTGATATCCGCTTCCACAATCAGCGCATCGGCGCGCTGCAGCTGCTTGATCAGCCCACCGGGCAGCGGCTGCATATCCTGCGTGCCCATGTGAATGCTGCCGACCAGATGCAGCCGCTGACCGCCAGCCAGCATAATATCGCGCGCTGGCCAGGCATAACTTCGCGGCCAGCGCGCGGCGATCTGCGCAATAAGTTTCTGCAGCACGCTCTCATCCTTCTGTTTTTCCGCGAGATCCCTATGCTAGCGGTTTCGCTGGCGCTTTAACAGGCGCGGCAGGCGGCTGAAAACGTAACAGCCGGTTAGCGTTGCTGACCACGGTAACCGAAGAGAGCGCCATCGCTGCCCCGGCGATCACCGGGCTGAGCAGCGTGCCGGTCAGCGGCCAAAGCACGCCAGCGGCCAACGGAATGCCCAGGCTGTTATAGATGAACGCGCCCAGCAGATTCTGCTTCATGTTGCGCAGTGTTGCGTTGGCAATGGCCAGCGCGTCGACAACCGCATGCAGATCCTGGCGCATCAGGGTGATCGCTGCGGTTTCGATAGCGATATCGCTGCCGCCGCCCATGGCGATGCCGACATCGGCCTGCGCCAGCGCTGGCGCATCGTTGATGCCATCGCCGATCATCGCCACTTTCTTGCCCTGCTGCTGTAGCTGCACGATCGCCGCCGCTTTGCCGTCGGGCAGCACATCGGCAATCACCTCATCGATACCGGCCTGGCGGGCAATCGCCTCCGCCGTGGCACGATTATCACCGGTCAGCATCACCAGTTGATAACCAAGCTCACGTAAACGCGCCAGCGCCGCGGTGCTCTCTTCGCGCAGCGGATCGCGGATCTCCAGCAGCGCCGTGAGTTTACCGGCCAGCGCCAGCAGCACCGGCGTGGCACCGCGCTGGGCCATGCGGTCGATTTCTGCCTGCGCCGGGCCGATATCCACCTGCTGCTCAACCATCAGCGCCGCGTTGCCGAGTAAAATCAGCTGGCCGTCGAGTTCACCGCTGACCCCTTTCCCGGCATGCGTGCGGAAACGCCTGACCGCGGGCAGGGCGCCTTGCACATCGGCGGCGGCGATAATGGCGTGTGCCAGCGGATGGCGGGAACCCTGCTCCAGCGCCGCTGCCAGCCGCAGCAGCCGGGCATCGTCGCTCTGGCCGCTGAGATTCACCAGCTGGGTCAGGCGCGGTTTACCTTCGGTCAGCGTACCGGTTTTATCGAATACCAGCGTATTGAGTTGGCTGGCCTGCTGTAGCGCATCGGCATCGCGCACCAGAATGCCCAGTTCGGCCGCGCGACCGACGCCGGAAATAATCGACATTGGCGTGGCCAGCCCCAGCGCACACGGACAGGCGATGATCAGCACCGTGGTGGCGATGACCAGTGTGTAGACCATCTGCGGTGCCGGGCCAAAGAGATACCAGACGGCGGCACTGATCAGCGCAATGGCGACCACCACCGGCACAAACACCGCGGAAATACGATCCGCCAGCTGGCCCAGCGCCGGTTTGCTGCTTTGCGCCTGACGCACCAGCTGGATAATGCGCGCCAGAGTGGTGTTTTTACCGGTGGCCTGAGCGGTAAAAATCACGCTGCCATCCTGCAACAGCGTACCGGCATACAGCGTAGCACCTGCGGTTTTACGCTGTGCGGCGGCCTCACCGGTCAACATCGCCTCATCAAGCCAGCCTTCGCCTTCCACAATTTCGCCGTCGACCGGCACCCGATCGCCGGTTTTAAGGCGAAGTCGCATGCCGGTACGCACCTCGCTGACCGGCAGCGTTTCGTCACCGCGATCGGTAACCTGCTGTGCCGTCGCGGGGGTTAAATCAAGCAGGCGTTCCAGCGCCTGTGACGAGCGCGCCCGTGCCCGCTGCTCCAGCGCATGGCCAAGATTGATCAGACCAATAATCATCGCGCTGGCTTCAAAATAGAGGTGCCGCGCCTGCGGTGGAAACACATCAGGCCAGATTGCCACGCTCATCGAATAGAGCCAGGCAGCCGCGGTACCGAGCGCCACCAGCGTATCCATGGTGGCACTGCGGTTCAGCAGGCTGCGCCAGGCGTTGCGGTAAAAATGGCCACCGGCTATCACCATTACCAGCAGCGTAGCGACCCCGACCGTCAGCCAGCCGGTGCGGTTACTGCTGGTGAGCTGCATATTGTCGCCAAACAGGCCGTACACCATCAGCGGCACGCCCAGCGCCAGTGCCAGCGCTGACTGCCAGCGAAAGCGACGGGTAGCACGCTGCGCGCTCAGCTGCTGCTTTTCACGGCGGCTCTGATCGTCATCGACCACTTCTGCGTCGTATCCCGCCTGTTGTACCGCCGCGACCAGGCTCTGCGGCGACACCTCGCCGATCACCAGCGCGCTACGGTCGCCGAGGTTAACGCGCGCCTGCTGTACGCCGCTTACGCCTTGCAGCGCACGCTCAACCCGACTGACGCAGCTGGCGCAGCTCATGCCTTCAATCAGCAACTGATGACCATCCTGATCTGCCGGAAGCTCGCTGTTCTCCGCTGTCAGCGCTTCCGGCTGAGGTTCTGATTCTGGCAACGGATCAGCCTTTGGGTATGCAGGCACCGCGTGATAACCGGCCGCTTCTACGGTGGCAATCAGCGCCTCAACCGGTGCCTCGCCGCTGACCTGCGCATCGGTGATCGTGACCTCGGCATGGGTCACGTCATCGCGCTGTTCAAGCGCCTCTTTAACGCGTTTAACACAGTGGCCGCAGGTCAGGCCCTCTAACGCCAGTGATATTGTCTGTGACATAGCTATCGCTCCTGTGAGGCCGGTTTGACCCGGCAGAAAATATCGATTAGTTATAGAGCGTAAACCTTCCATCAAGGGGAAGGTCAAGTGTCTGCTCCCGACAACGCACAATTTATTCAGCTCAGAACAACGGAACACACAGTATGAACATCAGCGATGTGGCGAAGAAAACTGGCTTAACCAGCAAGGCGATCCGTTTTTATGAAGAGAAAGGGCTGGTCACGCCGCCGCTGCGCAGTGAGAACGGCTATCGCAGCTATACGCCACAACATATCGAAGAATTAACCCTGCTACGGCAGGCGCGGCAGGTGGGATTTAATCTGGAGGAGTGTGGCGAGTTAATCAGCTTATTTAATGATCCTGCGCGTCACAGCGCCGATGTTAAAGCGCGTACGCTGCAAAAAGCTGCCGAAATTGAAGCGCATATCACTGAATTACACGCGATGCGCGAGCGCTTGCTGGCGCTGGCAGCGGTGTGTCCGGGCGACGACGGCGCCGAATGCCCGATCATTAAACAGCTTGCCGGTGGCTGCCGTTAAGCCGGGCAGAACAGCGGGCCGCGGAAACGGCCCGCGTCGCACTCAGTAGAGCAACGAGTAAAGCTGACGACGGTACTTAGCCGCCAGCGCATCGCCGGTGCCCAGCGCCGCGAGGATCTCCTGCAGCATCTTGCGCGCCTGGCCATCTGCCGCGTTAAGATCCTTCTTCAGGAAGCCCATCAACAATTCCAGCGCCTCTTCATTACGGCCAACATGATGCAGCTGTAGCGCCAGCTTGGCGGCCAGATCGGCATTGTCCGGCTGCTCGCTCATTTGCTGTTGCAGCTGCTGGATTTCCGGCGTATCGGCGGCCTGCTTCAGCAGATCGATCTGCGCCATCAGGCTCTGATAACGGGTGTCCTGATCCTGCAAAGGCACCGCGGCCAGCACCGTTTCCGCTTCGTCGCTGCGGTTCAGCGTGATCAGCACTTCGGCCAGCAGAAAGCCGATCTCCGATGCCTGGTTGCTCAGCTGCCAGGCCTCTTTCAGCAGCGGCAGCGCCTCCAGCGGCTTGCCTTCCTGCATCAGCGCCATCGCTTCCTGCGCTTTCATCTCTTCTTCGCGCGGCAGCACTTTTTCCAGCAGCGCACGAATCTGCTCTTCGGGCTGTGGCCCCTGGAAGCCGTCAACCGGCTGACCATTCTGGAACAGATACACGGTAGGAATCGCCCGCAGACCAAACTGTGCGGCAACCGCCTGTTCGGCATCGCAATCGAGTTTAGCCAGAATAAACTGCCCGGCATACTGCTGCGCCAGACGCTCCAGCACCGGCGTTAACTCCAGGCAGTGTTGACTACGCTCAGACCAGAAGTAGAACAGCACCGGCAGCTGCATCGACTGCTCAAGCGTCTGCTGCAGGTTGGTTTCATTGATATTGATAATAGTGGCTTGTGGTGACATGAGTGAGTCTCTCAGGCTGATGACTGTGTAACGATATGGGGATGGAATAGCCCGCTTCAAGTTCAGTGCGTTACCGCAGTTTAGTGGCCACGCAGAATACGATCCAGCATCCAGCCCGGCAGCAGGCGTTTGAGGATGGTCATCGCGTGCGCCACCAGCGTAACCGGATAACGCAGCCGGGGATGCGAACTCTCCAGCGCATGACGTAATTTCGGTAAAATGGCCTCTGGCGGCAGGGTAAAGCGGGCGGCGATACCGGGATTTTGCACCGGCTTATCCTGCTGTGCCTGGCTGACATTATCGGTAAAGCGGGAGTGAATCGGCCCGGGCTCGATCAAGCTAACGCGAATACCGTAGCGGCGTTGCTCCATTCGCAGCGCATCAGACCAGGCTTCCAGCGCATATTTGCTGGCAGCATAGGCACCACGGCCGGGCGTGGAGATCAGTCCCAGCACCGAGCTGGTGTTGATAATGCGGCCATTGCCGCTGGCCTGTAACGCCGGCAACAGCAGCATGGTCAGCTGATGCGTGCCGAAAAAGTTGGTCGAGAACTGCTGCTCCAGCTGCTGGCGGGAAAGGTGCGCCAGCGGCCCATAAACGCCAAATCCGCCGTTATTAAACAGGCCATGCAGGCAGTTATTGGTCAGGGCGATCACCTGTTCCGCCGCCCGGCTCACGCTTTCGGCATCGTCCAGATCGAGTAAAATGCCGCTAAAGCCTTGGTGTTCCATGCGCGCAACGTCATCGGGTTTACGGCAGGCGGCCAGCACGTGGTAACCACGCGCCTGTAAATCCATGGCGGCCGCCAGGCCAATACCGCTGGAACAGCCGGTAATCAGTACTGATTTTTGCATAACTTTACCTGTCGTCGATCACGGTTATCCGTTACTCGTGTTTTACTAATGGTGCCAGTTCCTGCGCCATTAGCCCGCTAATAAAGGGCTGCGCCGCCGGATTGGGGTGAATCCCATCCTGCTGCATCCATTCTGGCTTAAGATAAACCTGCTCCATAAAAAACGGCACCAGCGGAATGGCGTACTCTTTAGCCAGCGCCGGATAGATGCCGCTGAACGCTTCAGTGTAGCGACGGCCATAATTAGCGGGCAGACGCACCTGCATCAGCAGCGGTTTGGCATCTGCCGCTTTGACCGTGGTAATGATCTTACGCAGGTCCTGCTCAATCTGCTGCGGCGAAAAACCGCGTAGCCCGTCGTTGCCGCCCAGCTCAATCAGCACCCATTGCGGACGATGTTGCTTCAGCAACGAAGGCAGGCGTGCCAGCCCCTGTGTGGCGGTATCGCCGCTGATGCTGGCATTCACCACCGCAGGTTTTTTTTGCCACTTTTCATTCAGCAGTGACGGCCAGGCCGCCGTGGCTGACATGCGATAGCCGGCGCTCAGGCTGTCGCCAAGAACCAGCAGGGTATCTGCCGATACGCTGCGTGCAAATACCAGCAATAACAACAGGAAAGGGAAATGCCAGCGGAAAACATTGTTGAAGTTCATGGTCTTAGTAAGTCCGTAGGTCAGGGAGAGCATCAGTTAACCATCCTTACCGGAGTTGAGCTGGTTGTCAAACCGGCTGAAACCATCGCCCTGATTGGCGAGTCGGGTTCGGGTAAATCAACGCTGTTGGGTATTCTGGCCGGTCTTGACGACGGCAGCAGTGGCGAGGTGAACCTGTTTGGTCAGCCGCTGCATAACATGGATGAGGAGCAGCGCGCCGCGTTGCGTGCCAGCCAGGTGGGCTTTGTTTTCCAGAGTTTTATGCTGGTGCCGACTCTCAACGCGCTGGAAAATGTCCAACTGCCGTCGCTGCTGCGTGGTGACGGTGAAAAGCAGAGTCGTCAGCAGGCCACCGAATTGCTGACGCAGCTCGGGCTGGGCAAGCGGCTGCATCATCTGCCCGCGCAGCTTTCCGGCGGTGAACAGCAGCGTGTGGCGCTGGCGCGCGCCTTCAGTGGCCGTCCGGGGCTGCTGTTTGCCGATGAACCCACCGGTAATCTCGATCGCAAAACCGGTGAACATATTGTCGATCTGCTGTTCAGCCTCAACCGCGATACCGGCACCACGCTGATTCTGGTGACCCATGATGAGCAACTGGCGGCGCGCTGCGACCGTCGTCTGCGGCTGCGTGACGGCAAGCTGTGGGAGGAAGCATGATCTGGCGCTGGTTCTGGCGCGAATGGCGCTCGCCCTCGCTGCTGATTGTCTGGATGGCGCTGACGCTGGCGGTGGCCTGCGTACTGGCGCTGGGATCGATCAGCGACCGCATGGAAAAAGGCTTAACCCAGCAAAGCCGTGATTATATGGCGGGCGATCGCACCCTGAGCAGCAGCAGCGAAGTGCCCGCCGCATGGCTGCAGCAGGCGCGGGAAAACGGCCTGCAGGTGAGCCGTCAGCTAACGTTTATGACCATGACCTTTGCCGATCAGACGCCACAGCTCGCCTCGGTGAAGGCGGTGGACGACAGCTATCCGATGTTTGGACAGCTGCAAACCGATCCGCCGGGTCAAAAACCGCAGGCGGGCACGGTGCTGGTGGCCGCCCGATTACTGGCGCTGCTCAATCTGAAAACCGGCGATGCTATTGATGTCGGCGATGCCACGCTGAAGATTGCCGGTGAAGTGATTCAGGAGCCGGATGCCGGGTTTAATCCCTTTCAGACAGCGCCGCGGCTGCTGATGAATCTCAGTGACGTGGCAAAAACCGGTGCCGTTCAGCCCGGCAGCCGCCTGACCTGGCGCTATAAATTCGCCGGGGATGCGCCGCAGCTGGCTGCCTATGACGCGTGGCTGCAGCCAAAGCTGAAGCCGGATCAGCGCTGGACCAGCGTTGATAACGCTGACGATGCGCTGGGCCGCTCAATGCAACGTGCCCAGCAATTCCTGCTGCTTTCGGCGTTGCTGACGCTGATGCTGGCGGTGGCCGCGGTGGCGGTGGCGATGAGCCACTATTGCCGCAGTCGTTACGATCTGGTGGCGATCCTGAAAACCCTGGGTGCTGACCGCGCCGCTATCCGTAAGCTGATCGTCGGCCAGTGGCTGGCGGTGCTGCTGCTGGCTTCCGTCGCTGGCGGGCTGCTGGGCAGCGGGTTTGAGCAGATTCTGATGATCATGCTGCGGCCGGTGCTGCCCGGCCAGCTGCCCGCCGCCAGCCTCTGGCCATGGGTGTGGGCGATCGGCTCGCTGTTTGTGATCTCGCTGCTGATTGGCCTGCGTCCTTACCGGCTGCTGTTGGCTACCCAGCCGTTGCGTGTGCTGCGCCGCGACATCATCGCGCAGGTCTGGCCGCTGAAAATATACCTGCCGGTGATGGCGATAATTGTGGTGACGCTGCTCGCGCTGCTGGTTGGCGGCAGTAAGCTGCTGTGGGCGCTGCTGGGCGGCATTGTGTTGCTGGCGCTGCTGCTTGCCGCGCTGGGGTGGGGCAGTTTGCTGTTGCTGCGCCGCGTGTCGGTTCGGCATCTGGCGCTGCGTCTGGCGATCAATCGTCTGCTGCGTCAGCCGTGGACCACGCTCAGCCAGCTGGCCGCCTTCTCGCTGTCGTTTATGCTGCTGGCGCTGCTGTTGGTGATGCGTGGCGATCTGCTCGATCGCTGGCAGCAGCAGCTGCCTGCCGACAGCCCGAACTATTTTTTGCTCAACATGACCGCCGATCAGGTGCCGCAGGTGCAGGCGTTTCTGCAATCGCATCAGGTGAAAGCCGAGCCGTTTTATCCGGTGGCGCGCGTGCGGCTGACCGATATCAATGGTAAAGCTGCCGATCCGGGGCTGGATAACGCCCTTAACCGCGAGCTGAACCTCACCTGGCAGCGTGAACGCCCCGATCACAATCCGTTGGTGGCGGGCGAGTGGCCACCAAAAACCGGTGAAGTGTCGATGGAAGCGGAGCTGGCGGGAAGGTTGGGGGTGGGTCTCGGTGACAGCCTGACCTTTACCGGCGATACCCAGCAGTTCACCGCGAAAATCAGCAGCCTGCGCAAGGTTGACTGGGAGAGCCTGCGGCCTAACTTCTTCTTTATTTTCCCGCCGGGCGCACTCGACGATCAGCCGCAAACCTGGCTGACCAGCTTCCGTCTGGAGAATAATCCGCCGCTGCTGGCGCAGCTCAACCGGCAGTTTCCAACGCTCAGCCTGCTCGATATCGGCAGCATCATGCGGCAGATTGGTCAGGTGCTGGCGCAGGTGAGCCAGGCGCTGGAGATCATGGTGGTGCTGGTCACCGCCTGCGGTGTGCTGTTGCTGTTAGCGCAGATTCAGGTTGGCATGCGCCAGCGCCGTCAGGAGCTGGTGGTGTGGCGCACGCTGGGCGCCGGTAAAAAGCTGCTGCGCGGCACGCTGTGGTGGGAGTTTGCGCTGCTTGGCGGCGTCTCCGGCATTGCGGCGGCGATTGGCGCGGAGGCGGCGCTGTGGGGATTACAACGCAAGGTGTTTGATTTCCCGTGGGAGCCCGATCTGACGCTGTGGCTGGCGTTGCCGCTGACCGGCGCCATCCTGCTGTCGCTGTGCGGCGGCTGGCTCGGCGTACGACTGCTGAAAGGCAAGGCGCTGTTCCGGCGTTTTGATGGCGCATAAAAGAAGGGCCGCTAGTGCGGCCCTTTTTCATCTGCATCCGTGGCGATCAGCCATTAAGCTGCTGCTGCGCCCAAATGATGCCAGAAGCGTATTCCGCTGGCAGCAGCGGTTGTAGCGCCGCCAGTGCCGCAATCAGCGTGGCGGTATCGTTGTTGCACAGGTTCAAATGGCCCACCTTGCGTCCTTCACGTACCGCTTTCTCATACCAGTGCAGATGCACCAGCGGCTGCGACAGCCAGTCAGCATTCAGATCGGTGCCGATCAGGTTGATCATCACCGACACCGCACCGATCGCGGGCGTTGGCATCGGTAAATCGAGAATCGCCCGCAGATGTAATTCAAACTGGCTGATGGAGGCACCATTCTGCGTCCAGTGCCCGCTGTTATGCACGCGCGGCGCCAGTTCGTTAATCAGCAAACCCTGCGGTACCACAAAGCATTCCATCGCCATCACGCCGACATAATCGAGCTCCTGCAGAATAGCGCCCAGCATGCGCTCGGCTTCCTGCTGCAGCGCGTCATCAGCCTGAGGAAAGGCGACGCTGGCGCGCAGAATGCCTTCTTCATGCAGATTATGCGTCAGCGGATAAAACACGGTTTGCCCGGCACGATTGCGCGCGCCCACCAGCGACACTTCACCGCTGAAGGCGATGCCTTGCTCAACAATACATTCGCCGTAGCAGTCGTCGGGCAGGCTGTCGGCGCTGTCAGCGCGTAGCCGCCACTGACCACGGCCATCGTAGCCGCCGGTGCGGCGTTTAACGATCGCCAGCTCGCCTAAGGTGGCAAACACCTGCGGCCACTCGGTTTTTGCAGCCAGCAGCTGCCACGGCGCGGTGGCGAGACCAAGACGGTCAAGCAGCTGCTTCTGCGTCAGACGATCGGCCAGCTGCGGGAAAATATCGCGGTTAACAAAAGCGGGATGACGCGCCAGTTCGCGGGTCAGCGCGGTTTCCGGCCAGCGCTCAATCTCAGCGGTAATCACGCTTTGCTGAATCGGCAGGCTGTCCGGCTCGGCGTCGAGCCCGACCGGATAAACGGCGATGCCCAACGGTTCACCCGCCTGGCGCAGCATGCGTCCCAGCTGGCCGTTGCCCAGTACGCAAACTGACTTCATGCCTCCTCCCGCGGATCCGGATGGCTCAACACCTCATCGGTTTGCGCCTGGCGCCAGTTCTGCATGCGTGTCGCCAGTTCAGCGTCGTGCAGCGCAAGAATCTGCGCCGCCAACAGCGCCGCGTTAGCCGCGCCCGCTTTGCCAATCGCCAGCGTACCGACCGGAATACCGCGCGGCATCTGCACGATGGAGTAGAGGCTGTCGAGGCCGCTCAGCGCTGCGCTCTGCACCGGCACGCCCAGCACCGGCACCAGCGTTTTGGCCGCAATCATGCCCGGCAGGTGCGCCGCACCGCCTGCGCCCGCAATAATCACCTGAAAACCCTGGTCAGCCGCCTGTTCGGCAAAGCTGAACAGCTTATCCGGCGTACGGTGTGCTGACACCACTTCGGTATGAAACGGGACGTTAAGCGAGGTGAGGATTTCCGCAGTAAATTGCATGGTTGCCCAGTCACTTTTTGAACCCATGACGATGGCGATACGGGCCGGGGCGGCGTTGGATGACATGCGGTCAGCTCCTGTCGAGTGAAATCAATGCATACGTGCGCAGCGGCACAGGATTTGAAGGGCACCGAGAATAGCATGTCATGCCCGCAAGGAAAACGGTTGCGTCGCCGTAAAACGGGCAATTTAGAAGGGAAATTCCACTAGTCTGATGCCGCTGGCGTCCAGCACGATCATCGATCCCCGTTCATGCCAGGCGCCGAGCACCGCGCGTTCGCCCTTGGCGGAAACGTGTACGGCAGGGCGATGGGTATGACCGTGAATCAGCAGACTCACCTGATGACGTTGCATCGCCTCCTGCACCGCGGCTGCATTCACATCCATGATCGCCTGCGATTTATGCTGATTGGCCTGCTGGCTGTCGGCGCGCATACGCGTGGCCACTTTTTGTCGCAGAAACAGCGGCAGTGCCAAAAACAGCGTTTGCAGCCAGCGCTGATGCACTTTACGGCGGAAACGTTGATAGCCTTGATCATCGGTACACAGCGTGTCGCCATGCATGATCAGCACGCGATGACCGTACGCACTCAGCACCTGCTCTTCCGGCAGCAACTGCATGCCGCTGGCGCGGGCATAGCGTTTGCCGAGCAGGAAATCGCGGTTACCGTGAATAAAATAGACCGGCAGCGGCAGGGCGCTCAGCGCGGCGGCTACCTGCGCATGCAGCGGATTGGGATCGTCGTCACCAATCCACACTTCAAACAGGTCGCCAAGGATATAAAGCGCATCGGCCTGATGCGCTTCTCGCTGCAAAAAATGCAGAAAACCGGCAGTAATTGCCGGTTCTTGCTGACACAGATGGATATCTGCGATGAAGAGCGTGCGCGACATTACTCGCTGACGATCACTTTCTGGATCACCACGTCTTCTTTTGGCACATCCTGGTGCATGCCGCTGCGGCCAGTTTTCACCGCTTTGATAGCGTTAACCACGTCCATGCCTTCAACCACTTCGGCAAACACGCAGTAGCCCCAACCCTGCAGACTTTCGTCGCGGAAGTTCAGGAAGTCGTTGTCTGCCACGTTGATGAAGAACTGCGCGGTCGCGGAGTGTGGCGCGGAAGTACGTGCCATCGCCAGCGTGCCCACGGTGTTTTTCAGACCGTTGTTGGCTTCGTTGCGGATTTCGTCTTTGGTCGCTTTCTGCGTCATGCCCGGCTCAAAACCGCCGCCCTGAACCATGAAGCCATTAATCACGCGATGAAAAATGGTGTTGTCATAAAAGCCTTCACGGCAATAATCCAGGAAGTTTTTGACGGTCGCAGGGGCTTTGTCATCAAAAGTCTTGATCACGATGTCGCCGTGATTAGTCTGGAAGGTAACCATAATTTCGTCCTGTTCAGTATATTTGTCAGTGCCGGCGGCGGGTGAATCCTGCCTGCCATTTAATAGACGTTTCTTATATCACAATTTGCTATGACACGTCAGCCCACCGCGCGCGCGCCTTGCTTTACATCGCGCGAGCGTGAAAAATACGGCACAATATCAAATTCATATTTGTTAACCCGCACACGTAAAAACGGAATGTCTCAATGCTAAAGATTTATAACACCCTGAGTCGTCAGAAAGAGGAGTTCAAACCTATTCATGCCGGTAAAATTGGCATGTACGTGTGTGGCATTACCGTTTACGACCTCTGTCACATTGGTCACGGCAGAACCTTCGTGGCCTTTGATACCGTGGCGCGCTACCTGCGTTACTGCGGCTACGAGGTCAACTACGTGCGCAATATCACCGATATTGATGACAAGATCATCAAACGTGCCAATGAAAACGGTGAAAGTATTTACGATCTGACCGATCGCATGATCGCCGAGATGCACGCCGATTTTGCCGCGCTGAACATTCAGCCGCCGGACGTTGAGCCACGGGCAACGCAGCATATCAGCGAGATCGTCGAGCTGGTGGAAAAGCTGATTGCGCGTGAGCACGCCTACGTTGCCAGCAACGGCGACGTGATGTTCTCGGTGGCCAGCGATGCGGATTACGGCGTGCTGTCACGCCAGGATCTGGAGCAGCTGCAGGCGGGTGCCCGTGTTGAAGTGGCGGATGTTAAGCGCAACGCGATGGACTTCGTGCTGTGGAAAATGTCCAAGGCGGACGAGCCGGGCTGGCCGTCGCCGTGGGGCAAAGGGCGTCCGGGCTGGCATATTGAGTGTTCAGCGATGAACTGCAAACAGCTGGGCGAACATTTCGATATTCACGGCGGCGGTTCCGATCTGATGTTCCCGCACCATGAAAACGAGATTGCACAATCGACCTGCGCGCACGACGGCCCGTACGTCAACTACTGGATGCACTCCGGCATGGTGATGGTGGATCGCGAGAAGATGTCTAAATCGCTCGACAACTTTTTCACCGTGCGTGACGTGCTGGCGCATTATGACGCTGAAACCGTGCGCTATTTCCTGATGTCTGGTCACTATCGCAGCCAGCTTAACTACGGCGAAGATAACCTGAAGCAGGCGCGTGCGGCGCTGGAACGTTTATATACGGCGCTGCGTCAGACCGACGCTCAGGCTGCGGTAGCGGGTGGAGAAGAGTTTGAAGCCCGTTTCCGTGCGGCGATGGATGATGATTTCAATACGCCGGAAGCCTATTCGGTGCTGTTCGATCTCGCGCGTGAAGTGAATCGTCTGAAAAGTGAATCACCGGAAGCGGCCAACGGCCTGGCTGCGCGTCTGCGTCAGCTCGCGGGTATCGTTGGGTTGCTGCAACAGAATGCGGAAAGCTTCCTGCAAAGCGGCGCGCAAAACAGTAATGATGAAGTGGCGGAGATCGAAGCGTTGATCAAAATGCGTAACGACGCGCGTCAAAGCAAAGACTGGGCGCAGGCCGACGTGGCACGCGACAAGCTCAATGCGCTTGGCATCATTCTGGAAGATGGCCCGCAGGGCACCAGTTGGCGTCGTAAGTAATCTGTAATAAAGGCGCCTTCGGGCGCTTTTTTTTGGCTTGTTGAGTGGTTCAGAACGGTAAAAGAGGTGGTGGGGAAAAGCATTGCCCTCCGCAGAGGGCAGGGCAATCAGGCAACAACGGTCACGCTGTTGTCGGCAAAGCTCACCGTCTGGCCCGCTTTGATTTTGCAGCGCTTGCGGGTTTCCACATTGCCATCGACGGTAACGTGGCCTTCCGCGATCAGCGATTTGGCCATCGCGCCGCTTTCCACCCAGCCTTCCAGCTTCATTAAGTCGCACAGATCAACGTGCTCGTGTTTGTCTAAAGAAAAAGTCGCCATTGTTAAGCCTTTGCTCCATCGTGATATTCTTCGCACGCCTGCAGCGTGTTCTGGATTAGCGTCGCCACGGTCATCGGGCCAACGCCGCCCGGTACGGGCGTAATATAGGCGGCGCGCGCTGACGCCTGTTCGAAATCAACGTCGCCGACCACTTTACCGCTCTCAAGACGGTTAATACCGACATCAATCACAATTGCGCCGGGTTTGATCCATTCGCCGGGAATGAAGTTAGGTTTACCTACTGCCACAACCAGCAAATCGGCATGTTCAACGTGATGGCGCAGATCGCGGGTAAAACGGTGCGTGACGGTGGTGGTGCAGCCCGCCAGCAACAATTCCATGCTCATTGGGCGCCCAACGATATTAGAGGCGCCCACCACCACGGCATTCAGGCCGTAGGTATCGATATTGTAGCGCTCCAGCATCGTGACGATACCGCGCGGCGTGCAGGGACGCAGCTTGGGCGAACGCTGACAAAGGCGGCCGACGTTATAAGGATGAAAACCATCTACATCTTTATCGGCGGCGATGCGCTCCAGCACCTTAACGTTGTCGATACCGGCGGGCAGCGGCAGCTGAACCAGAATGCCGTCGATTTCACCGTCAGCATTCAGGGTATCGATCAGTTCCAACAGCTCCGCTTCGCTGGTGGTAGCAGGCAGATCGTAAGAGCGGGAGATAAAGCCAACCTCTTCACACGCACGACGTTTGCTGGTGACATAGATTTGTGAGGCAGGATTTTCGCCAACCAGCACCACTGCCAGACCGGGCGCGCGTTTGCCTGCGCTCAGACGCTGCTGAACTTTTTCCGCAACCTCTTGACGCACCTGCTGCGCAATCGTTTTACCGTCAATAATTTTTGCTACCATCAGAGAGGAAATCCACTGTGTTGAGTTGAAACGGGGGAGTTGCGCCTATTCTGGCAGAAGCGGTGGCGTCTGTCAGGCATTGAATTATCTGAAGTTGCGCAGAACTTCAGCATCAGGAGCGCCAGCGGCGCAAAAACGTTGACTCACCGGTCGCTGACCGTATAATTCGACCCAACTCCATGCGCCCTTAGCTCAGTTGGATAGAGCACCGGCCTTCTAAGCCGTAGGTCACAGGTTCGAATCCTGTAGGGCGTACCAATACTTTTCAATAAATTACTGCCATCCTCCAGTTTTCCAGCCCTTCACCCATTGCAACTAAACATCACCAACATATCTTCCTGAACCGCTATTATCTAAGCCCCGCTTTCACGAGGCTCTGTGATCTTTTCTATTCAATCGGCTCAGGATGGTGCAGATCGATTGCGTCGTCGATCTCATTGCTGGCCGCGTGCCTGTCGAGTGCAACGGCGTATATTTTACCCCGGCAGTAGTGCTTGTTAACCGCAACACGATGGTTATCAGTATTCGGGATGACGTTGCCCGCAGAGGTGTGCAGGGGCGGGGTAATCACTAATTCATCTTCAAGGGTGTCTGCGTCGATAATGCGATCGTTACCGTCGCTGGCAAGTAGCAAATGCTGAGTAGGCATGTTGTTCCTCCTGTTGATCAATGAGAATGAGTGAGTCATCAGGAAATTGTAGCGCAAGGTACCGGTCCTGGCAGAAGTCTGGTCTGGGCTAAAAGCCATGATGCCAGACAGCGTTTCGCTTGAACTGGCGTAATACATAGCGAATAAGCATCGATAAAAACCACTTCCGCAGCCAACGCGTTATCCCGTCGTCAACCCTGTCCCACCTCGCTTTACGCTTCGCGGGCTAAGCGTTTGCGAGCCGCGTCACACTTCGCGCCGCTTTAGCAGAATCGTCCATGGCAAGCAGGCGATCCCCCTAATGCCTTACCGCCGCCGTTTTGTATCCTGCTGAGACATTACATGCTGAATAGGCGGAGCTTAATGATGTCTCATGTAAACCAGACAATAAATTTCCAAACTCAACACCGGCAAAAAGTACGACGCATGAACCTGTTTGTCTCCATATCCGCGGCGCTGGCCGGGCTGCTGTTTGGCCTCGATATCGGGGTGATATCGGGAGCGTTGCCGTTTATTACGCAGCATTTCAGCCTGACCAGCCATCAGCAGGAGTGGGTGGTGAGCAGCATGATGCTGGGCGCGGCGGGCGGGGCGATCTGCAATGGCTGGGTCTCACACCGCCTGGGCAGAAAATATAGCCTGATGGTGGGCGCGGTGCTGTTTATTCTGGGATCGGCGGGCTCGGCGTTCGCGACCAGCGTAGAGTTTCTGCTGATGTCGCGCGTGTTGCTTGGCGTGGCGGTGGGCATCGCATCTTACACCGCGCCGCTTTATCTCTCGGAAATGGCCACGGAAAACGTCCGCGGCAAGATGATCAGCCTGTACCAGCTGATGATCACCTTTGGTATCGTGCTGGCGTTCCTCTCGGATACCGCCTTCAGCTACAGCGGTAACTGGCGCGCGATGCTGGGTATCCTGGCGCTGCCCGCGGTGATTCTGTTTGCGATGGTAATCTTTTTGCCCAACAGCCCGCGCTGGCTGGCGGCAAAAGGGTTACACGTTGAGGCGGAAGAGGTGCTGCGCATGCTACGCGATACCTCTGAAAAAGCGCGTCAGGAATTGAATGAAATCCGCGAAAGCCTGCGCATGAAGCAGGGCGGCTTTGCGCTGTTTCGGGCGAATAAAAACGTTCGCCGCGCAGTGTTTCTTGGCATGCTGTTGCAGGGCATGCAGCAGTTTACCGGCATGAACATCATCATGTATTACGCGCCGCAGATATTCAAAATGGCGGGATTCCAGAGCACGCAGGAGCAGATGCTGGCCACGGTGATCGTCGGCCTGACCTTTATGTTTGCCACCTTTATTGCCGTGTTCACGGTGGATAAAAGTGGCAGGAAGCCGATTCTGAAAATTGGCTTTGCGGTGATGGCTTTTGCCACGCTGGTGCTGGGCTGGTGCCTGATGAAAGCGGGAGAAGGCGAGATCTCAACCGGCCTGTCATGGGTGTCGGTGGGCATGACCATGCTCTGCATTGGCGGCTACGCGATGAGCGCCGCGCCGGTTGTGTGGATCCTCTGCTCAGAGATTCAGCCACTGAAATGCCGCGACTTCGGTATTACCTGTTCCACCACCACCAACTGGGTCGCCAACATGATTATCGGCGCCACCTTTCTGTCGCTGTTGGGCAGCATTGGCGCGGCAGGAACCTTCTGGCTCTACACCGGTTTTAACCTGCTGTTTATCGTCGTGACCTTTCTGCTGGTGCCGGAAACCAAAGGCGTGACCCTCGAACACATCGAAAAGAACCTGATGGCCGGCAAGAAACTTAAAGACCTGGGAAGCTGATTTCTTCCCCAGACGATGGCAGGCAGAAGATGTTCTGCCTGCCATCATCTCAATAAAAAATGCGCGCCATGATGCGGTTTATTGATCGCGTGCTGATTTATTCAAGGCGTCTTCTCAACGTCTTAAGTTATTCATCCGATATACAAACAGTTAATCAGCAAACGGAGCCGATGATGCAGATTAATAGCCGCTAATGTTGCGGCGTGTTGAGATCTGAAATCGAACTCAGAAAGCGTGACGCCATTGCCCATATGTAAACCGCTGTTCTGTGTAGCCACGCGGCCTGGATCCCTCGGTAAATCAGTTATTTTAATCGTAGCGCCTCAAGCACCAGTGAGAACGCCGGTGAAGGCTGCTTTCTGCTGGGATAATAGAGGTAATAGCCTGGAAAAGGCGCGCACCAGGCTTCCAGTACGCGAATCAAACGTCCTTCCTCAATGTGTGGCGCAAACTCCTCTTCCGGTAAAAAGGCGATTCCGGCCCCGGCCAGCGCGGCATGCACCACCGGTTCGGAAGTATTAAAAATCAGCTGCCCTTTAACCCGCACGTTGAGATCGCCACCGTCCTGATCGAAATCCCAGACGTAAAGCCCGCCAGAGCTGACCATGCGCTGATTAATACACTGATGTTGCGTGAGTTCGTGCGGTGTCTGTGGCGCCGGGAAACGCGTGAAATAGTCGGGTGACGCCACCGCTGCCATGCGCAGTGGGCCGCCAATCGGTAAGGCGATCATATCTTTGTCGATGGTGTCGCCAAGCCGCACGCCCGCATCAAACCGGTCGGCAACAATATTGCGGAAGCCGTGGTTGGCATCAAATTCCAGCGTGATATCGGGATAGTTTCTCAGCAGCGGCAGCAACCTTGGCAGCAGCGTGGCGCGCAGCACATCGGGGCCACAGGTGATGCGCACCGTTCCGGCAGGCTTGTCGCGCAGTTCGGTCAAATTATCCAGCTCTGTTTCAATCTCATCAAAACGATCGCCAATGGCATTCAGCAACCGTTCACCGGCGGTAGTCAGCGAGATGCTGCGCGTAGTGCGGGTAAGCAGGCGAATCTGCATGCGGTTTTCCAGCCCGGATATCGCCTGGCTAAGCGCAGGCTGAGTGACCCCCAGCCGCGCCGCAGCGCGGGTAAAGCTGCCCTCGCGCGCGACGGTAACGAAAGAGATCAGATCGTTATAGTTACGTTTCATCCTTCTGTCCTGTCCACTATTTATAAGTTCTACTTATAACCGCATTAAGTATTCATTAGCTAGTCAGGCGGCATTAAACGCGTACAATTTCTGCAATCCCACCGCAGTGCGCAGGTCGTAATAACGTACCGCCTGCTGATAACCCATTGATTACGTCGTTTTTATTCTGCGAATAAAAATGCGCCCCCGGCTTGCCTGAATTTGCAGGTCGGGATGAATAAGGAGACTGGTTTGACAACGCTTTCTGAACACGAATCTACCCGCCAGCCAGAAGCCCGCTGGAGCGCGGTGATGGCAATGACGCTGTGCGTTTTTGCGCTGGTGGCCTCGGAATTTATGCCGGTCAGCCTGCTGACGCCGCTGTCGCGCGATCTGGGTGTCAGCGAAGGCCTCGCAGGGCAGGGCATTGCGATTTCTGGCGCGCTGGCGGTGTTAACCAGCCTGTCGATTTCGCGGCTGGCACGCAATCTCGACCGCAAAATGCTGCTGCTGGGCATGACGCTGCTGATGGCACTTTCCGGCGGCATCATTGCCGTGGCGCCTAATTACCTGACTTACATGGCTGGACGCGCGCTGATTGGCGTGGCGATTGGCGGCCTGTGGTCGATGTCCGCGGCGATGGCTATCCGCCTGGTACCGGGCGACAAGGTGCCGCTGGCGCTGGCGATTTTTAATGGGGGCACCGCACTGGCAACGGTCATCGCTGCGCCGCTCGGTAGCTATCTCAGCAGCACCATTGGCTGGCGCGGTGCCTTCCTTTGTCTGGTGCCGGTGGCGCTGATGGTTTTCATCTGGCAGTGGATCAGCCTGCCAGCCATGGCGGCGGATAAGCCTAATCCACGCGGCGGCAGTCTGTTTAGCCTGTTGCGTAATCCGCTGGTGGCGGTTGGCATGGCGGCCTGCGGCCTGTTCTTTATGGGCCAGTTTGCGCTCTTCACCTACGTGCGTCCGTTTCTGGAAACGGTGATTCACGTCAGCGCGACCGGCTTATCACTCACGCTGCTGGTAATTGGCGTGGCGGGCTTTATCGGCACCTTGCTGATTGGCTGGTTTTTGCGCCGGGGATTTTACCTGACGCTGGTGCTGATCCCGCTGTTGATGGCCACCATCGCGGTATTACTGATCGCCGCCGGGCATAGCACCCTCACCGCTACGCTGCTGCTGGGCCTGTGGGGATTGATCGCCACCGCTGCGCCGGTCGGCTGGTGGGCGTGGGTGGCGAGAACGCTGCCCGATAACGCCGAGCAGGGCGGCGGATTGATGGTTGCCGTGGTTCAGCTGTCGATTGCGCTGGGATCGACCCTTGGCGGCGTCGCCTTCGACCATACCGGCTATCAAAGCACGTTTGTTATCAGCGCAGCGTTGCTGCTTATCGCTGCCGCACTGACTTTTTTCGCCTCACGGCGAGATTCTTTCACTGACCACTGAGAAACTGACCATGAAAAAATATACCCTGCTGTTCGGATTGATGATGAGCGCGTTTGCCGTCAGCGCTGCTGATATGTCTCGCGGTGCAGATAACTTCTATAAAAGCGCCACGGTTAGCCAGCAAAAAGTGACCTTTGTAAATCAGTACAATATGCGCGTGACCGGCAATCTGTTTATGCCGAAATCGATGGACCGCAACGCCAAACATGCGGCGATCATTGTCGGTCATCCGATGGGTGCGGTGAAGGAGCAGAGCTCAAACCTCTATGCGCAGAAGCTGGCGGAGCAGGGCTTTGTCACCCTGGCGATTGATCTGTCGTTCTGGGGGGAAAGCGAAGGCCAGCCGCGTAATGCCGTTTCGCCTGATATCTATGCGGAAGATTTCAGCGCCGCGGTGGATTATCTCGGCACGCAGGCTTTTGTCGATCGCACCCGCATCGGCGTGCTGGGCATCTGCGGCAGCGGCAGCTTTTCCATCAGCGCGGCAAAAATCGATCCGCGTATGAAGGCCGTAGCCACCGTCAGTATGTATGACATGGGTTCGGCTAACCGCAACGGGCTGAATCACGGCCTGTCAGTGGAGCAGCGTAAGAAAATCATCGCCGATGCTGCCGGGCAACGCTATGCGGAGTTTACCGGTGGCGCAACCCGCTACACCAGCGGAACGGTACAGAAGATCGATGCGAATTCGTCGCCGATTGAGAAGGAATTTTATGACTTCTATCGCACGCCGCGCGGTGAGTTTACGCCGAAAAACGCCTCGTCTCTGCACACTACGCAGCCTACGCTGACCAGCAACGTGAAGTTTATGAATTTCTATCCTTTCAACGATATCGAAACCATTTCACCCCGGCCAATGCTGTTTATCACCGGCGATCAGGCACATTCTAAGGAGTTCAGCGAGGATGCTTACCAGCGCGCCGCAGAGCCAAAGGAGCTCTATATCGTGCCGGGCGCAGGCCATGTCGATCTCTACGATCGCACCGATCTGATCCCGTTCGCTAAGCTCTCGCAATTCTTTAAAGATAATTTGAAATAGTCATCATGGCCGCTGAAAGGCGGCCTTTTTATTAAGGCGAGCTTCATGAACACCCGTCCGCTTATCGCGCTGTTGTTGGCGACTCTCATTGGCTATCTGCACGTCAGCCAGGCTGAAGCTGAAACGGCGAAGGAACATCCCATGAATATTACTGTGCAGATCGATCGGCAACATTTTACCCTGACGCTGAATGACAGCCCGGCCGCTCGCGCTTTTGTTAACAGGCTGCCGCTAACGCTGGATATGGCTGAACTCAACGGCAATGAAAAATATGCCGACCTTGCCGAAGCGCTGCCGGAAAATCCCGTGCGCCCTGGCCATCTGCGTGCTGGCGATCTGATGCTCTACGGCGATAAAACCCTGGTGTTGTTCTATAGCCGTTTTGATTCCGGCTATCGTTATACGCCGCTGGGCAGAGTCGATAATCCTGTTGGCCTGGCGCACGCCGTCGGCAACCAATCGGTCAGAATACACTTTGCTGTGAAATAACCCGGCAGACTGGCAGCGGTAACATTTGCCACATTACGCCATCAAAAGTTACATCCTGTGAGTAATCAAATCACCGGGATGTCTTATCACTGACGTAGATTAAGGACTCCTTTCTTCTCAGAGGCTGACACACTATGTCGTATCTTCCGCTGTTTCTCTCTTCTCTGCTGCTTTGCAGCTGTGCCGTTGCCGCCGCGCCGCCGTCACTTGACTCCCTTTCCACCGTTTTAAATCAGCGCATGCTGTTGATGAAGGAGGTTGCCACCTGGAAAGCGGAACATCATCTGCCGGTTGAGGACCTGCCCAGAGAGCAGGCGGTGCTGAAAGAAGCGCGTGAAAAAGCCGCGGCGGCGGGTCTGGCGCCACAGTCGGTGGATCCGTTTATGCACGCCCTGATGAATGCCGGTAAGGCGATTCAGTATCGCTACCTGGCGGACTGGCAGTCGTCGCCAGATGGGGCTCATCATGCGGTGGATTTAGCCGTGCTGCGCCAACAGATTATTGCGCTCGACAGCCAGCTGTTGCAGGCACTGCATCAACGTTTGCAGGCGGGGGCGTTTGCCGATGAGGATATCATGTGGCTCTCAGCGCAGCTGAATGTGCCGAACCTGAGCGCGGAAGACAAGAAGGCAGTGCTTGCCAGCCTGCGGCTGATTCGGCTCGGCACCTGAGAAAAGCACAGGCCGCTGTTGAGGCGGCCTGCACACAGATTAAGGCATTGATGCTCTGCGAGCCACAATGGTCAATGCAATATCGACGTGATCGTCAACGATACCCACCAGCCGATCGACATTAAACGCTGACCGTGAAATGCCGGTGGTGGCATGCATCGCCAGCTCCGGTGCGGCGTCGATCTCGCCCGCATCGAGTGTCGCTTCCATTACCACCGGACGCCGCACATCCTTCACCGTCAGCATGCCAAAAATCCTGAATTTGCCAGCGCCCAGCGCCACCACCCGGCTACTGCTGAAGAAAATCCACGGATAGCGATCCGCCGCAAAGAACATGTCGCTTTTTAGCTGGTGGGTCAGCAGCGCATTAGAGGCCACCAGCGTCGCCAGTGGAATTTTTACCTCAATATGGTCGTCGCGGTCATCCTGCGGATTGAGGATCACGGTGCCGGTCACGCCCTGCAGATGCGCCTGAGAAAAGCTATGGCCAAACGCCTGCCATGACAGGCCGATGGCGGTTTTATCGGTCGCGATCGTCCAGGTCAGCGGCGCGGCAACCAGCAGTGGGCTGGTGAACAGCAGGGTAAACAGCAGCAGGTAACGGATCATCGATGGTCCTTGGTGTCACAGCGCAGGGTTAAGCGGCTGCCCGCTTATTTTTTTATCCCTCCGCATGTCATCAACGCGGCAAAAAATAGCGCGGGCGGGGATGCAATAAACTGGCAGTTGCCCCGGTAATAAGTCAATAAAGCCCCGTCGTTTTTTACGTAACACATTACGTCGGTAAACACAGAAAATAACCGGCGTGCCTGTTGATATAATAATGCGAATGATAAACGATTGCGAATGAGAAGCCGGTATTATATTAGGGCTATTATTTATCCGGTAAGTCATAAGAAGGGTAAGCAGCAAGCTGTTATCGGCGGCGATAATTATTACTTTAGCGTTATTTTTCCTGGCTGAATTTTGCGGCTTTTAATTAATGCTTTACTAAATTTGATACTATTTTCTTATTTTAATTATATGATAAATATGTATTTAATTTGATTTGCGTTAAATGCAGGCTACAGAAAAAATTACCTGTTTATCGTGTGGACAATTCAATGGTGCAATCTATAATTCAATTTCTTAACGAAAGGGATTAATAAAAACATTAATTATTAATATTAGCGGGCCATTTGGTCTGCTCAGTTGCGTTTTTTATTCATTAAATCTGCATCGACTAAAAATAAAACGGGATAAGTGCAGGCAACAAACAATGCACAAACCTAAATCGCCACATTAATTAGATATGAGACACCATGAAAAACATTTTGGATAACATGAAGCTGCCTGCAAAATTTCTGCTGCTGGGGGTTTTCGCCCTGATACTGTTTATTTTTCCGACCTGGTTATTTATTCAAACCGGCAATCAGCAGATTGATGCTAAGAACAGAGAGTTGAGCGGTATTCCGGTAGAGAAAGAGATGCTGACGCTGCTTAACATGTTGCAGCGTCATCGCGCCGAAAGTGCGCTGGCCATTTCAAAAAATACGCCGGATACCGCCTCACGTAGCGAACTGGTGGCGCAGATTAATCAGCTCTCAACGGCGATTATTGCCGATCTCAGCCGCACGGATAAACAGGCGCAGCCGTTACAGCAGTTTGATAAGGTCAGTAATGAATGGAATCAGCTGCAGCAGGATATTTCTGCTGGCAAGCTGACGCTGGCCAACAGCCTGAACCGCCACGCCAGGTTGATTCAAAGCCTGCTGAGCGCTAATCAGGATGTGCTCGATTTTTATGGCCTGTCGCTGGATGCCGATCTGAATACTTATCAGCTGATCATCAGCATCTATTCACGCCTGCCTGATTTAACGGAAACCCTGGGGCAGATTCGCGCCGCCGGAACCTCGCTGATTGCTGCCGGTAATACCAGCGATGCCGATTATGCGCGCATGGAATTTCAGGTGGATAACGGCCAGAAGGCACTGCAAGATTTCAGCAGCAGCCTGCAAAAATCCTTTGCCATTGATGACGCGCTGCACAGCCGCTTTGCCAACGCGTCCGACGGTGCTAACGACGGCGCGGTGAAGGCGCTGCAGCTGGCAGAAAGTATCTTTATCACCAAAAACGCCAGCGTTACCCCAACGGAATATGTCCGTGTATTCACCGACGCCATCAACCGCTATACCAGCATGGGCAGCGACATCAGCGATACGCTGGTGCAGATGCTTGATGCTCAGGTAGAGAAAAGCCGTCATGAGCAATACACGCTGCTGGCCTGCTTGCTGGCGGTGGCGCTGTTGGTGATTTTCGTTGCCGTTATGATTACGCGCTCCGTGACGCGTCCGGTGCAGTCAGCGGTAATGATCGCCAGCAAGGTGGCTGCGGGCGATCTCACTTCACAGATTACCTTTGCCGGTAATAACGAAATGGCCGATCTGCTGCGCGCCCTGCATCTGATGCAGCAGCGTCTGGCACAGCTGGTGTCGGATATCAAAAACAATGCCGTGACCATTGCCAGCTCCTCAGAAGAGATTGCCAAAGGCAATGGCGATCTTTCGTCGCGTACGGAAGAGCAGGCGTCATCGCTGGCTGAAACCGCGGCCAGCATGGAGCAGCTGGCATCCATTATCAGCCAGAACGCTGACAATACCCGTTACGCATCGGGCATGGCGGTTTCCGCTACCGATGCCGCGCTGCTCAGTGGTGAAGCGATGGGCTCGGTGATGGCCTCCATGGAAAAAATCCACAGCAGCTCTGGTGAAATCAGAGAGATCACCTCGGTGATCGACAGCATCGCCTTCCAGACCAATATTCTGGCGCTGAACGCCGCGGTAGAAGCGGCCAGAGCCGGTGAGCTGGGTAAAGGCTTTGCGGTGGTGGCCTCAGAGGTGCGTGCGCTGGCGCAGCGCTCGGCGGCAGCGGCTAAAGAGATCAAAGGCCTGATTGAGCAGTCGGTTGATCATGCGCGGCAGGGCATTTCCATGGCGCAAAATGCCGGTGAGAAAGTGAAGCAGAGCGTGGCGGCGATTGAGCAGACATCGCAGCTGATTAAAGAGATTTCGTCATCATCTGACGAGCAGAGTGGCGGCATTTCGCAGATCAATATTGCCGTGAACCAGATGGATCAGGTGACGCAGCAGAATGCGGCGCTGGTAGAGCAATCCGCCGCCTCGGCAGATGAGCTGGCCGAACGCGCGGTTAGCCTGCGTGACATGGTGGCCGTGTTCCGCACCGCCTGATGCTCTCTCCTGCAGCGGCCTGCAACAGCAGGCCGTTCTTTGCAACGTGCTTGCACGGCGCGTTGCGTTTTCCGCCAGCCGCCAGCGCAAATTTCCCCCCTTTATCTTGTCGCCTCCCGCCGAACGTTCTAACGTAATGTTCTACACAGCGTTTAACGTTATTTTCGGATGGAGGAATTATGTCGCAGGTAAAACTGGTTGCGGTGGATATGGATGGCACCTTTCTGGACGACGCCAAAAAATACAACAAGCCGCGATTTTTGCAGCAATATGCCGAACTGAAACGGCGCGGCATCCGCTTTGTGGTCGCCAGCGGCAACCAATATCACCAGTTGATCTCGTTCTTTCCGGAGATAGTTAACGACATTGCCTTTGTGGCGGAAAACGGCGGTTATATCGTCAATCAGGGCGAAGATGTGCTGGTGGGCGAATTCTCGCGTGATGATATTGCCGCGGTGATCGATACCTTGCGTAAAGGCGGTTATCCCGATCTGCAGTTTGTGATTAACGGCAAAAAGAGCGCCTATATTCTGCCCGGGGCCAGCGAGGCGTTTTTACAGAAAATGCAGCACTATTGTCATCGCTTACAGCCGATCAACAGCCTTGATGATATTGACGATAAAATCTTCAAATTCGCCCTTAACCTCTCCGACGATTATGTTCCCCAGTTAATGAATGATATTAATCGACTGCATGCGGGCGCCGCAGCGGCAACCAGCAGCGGGCACGGTTCGGTGGATCTGATTATTCCCGGCCTGCACAAAGCCAACGGTCTGGCGCTGTTGCAGCAGCGTTGGGGAATCAACAATGACGAGGTGCTGGCGTTTGGCGATGGCGGAAACGATCTGGAAATGTTGCAGCAGTCAGGCTTCAGCTTTGCCATGGCCAATGCGCCGCAGGCGGTAAAACAGGCGGCCCGTTATCAGGCGGGCAGCAATAATCAGCAGGGCGTGCTGGAAGTGATTCAACAGATGCTGGACGGTGAACCGCCGTTTACCGCCGTTTACCGCCAATAGCGTGACTCAGCAATAGCAGGAAAGGGCGCGCTGTCGGGCGCGCCACCTCACTTCAGCCGCAGTGAAATGCGCCGCTGAGCAGCATCCGCTGCTGCGTTTTATCATAATCCACCACGCCGTTTTTATTGTTGGCACGGGTCAGCACCCAATCGATCTCTGCCGGCGTCAGCGCTGGCGGCTGCTGCCAGAACGGTGTTATCGCCGTGCGCTGTAACCATTCACTTAGCTGTGCGGCCGGAGAACCCGCAGTGCCGGGAAACAGCACCCGCTGCATCTCCGTTAGCCACTGCTGCTGTTGCGCATTGGGCGCGCTGTCCAGCAAATTGAGAAACGGCAACAGCAGTCGCCCGCAGACTTCACCGTGATGCCAGGGTTTGATGGCGCCAATTTCTCCCGCCAGCCCGTGAATCACACCTAATCCCGCCGTGCTCAAACTGACGCCGCCCAGCCATGAGGTGAGCATCATCGCTTCACGCGCCTCATCGCCCTGGGCATCATCACGCAGCAGATCCGGCCAGCCGCGCATAAAATTTTGCAATCCGGTGAGCGCCAGCTGGCGGGTGAAATGATTCCCCTTGCCTGAAAGGTAGGCTTCAAACAGGTGAGTAAAGGCATCAATGCCGCAGTGCGCCAGAATCGTCGCGGGCGTGCCGCGCAGCAGATCGGCATCCAGAATAGCCACTGCCGGGACGAATACCGGATGGCGCAGCGACGCTTTTACCGGTCGTTCGCCCTGATCGGTAATCACCGCATTCTGCGTGACTTCGCTGCCGGTACCGGCGGTGGTGGGAATGGCGATCAGCGGCAAGGTGGCGGCAATAACGGCTAAATCACCGACTTTTTCCAGGTAGCGCAGGGTATTCTCAGGTTGCTGACTCATTGCCGCAAAGGCTTTCGCCGCATCAAGCACGCTGCCGCCGCCGATCGCCACCACGCGATCGACATGGCCACGCCAGCGCTGCACCCAGGCATCGACGTCGGCCGGGCTCGCTTCATGGCCGACAATTTCGTAACCGATGATCTGCTCGTTAAGCTCAGCTTTGATCGCCGCATACGCTTCGCTGTTAAGGAACGAGCGTCCGCAAAAAAGCAGCGTGGGCTGCGGCGTCTCCGCCAGCATCGGCAGCAGCTTCTGCAGGCTGCCGCGGCCAAAAAGGGTGTGCTGCCCGCTGTACATCTGGCTGATAGTCACTTCAACTCCTCGCAGTTAATCTGATCGTATCGGCTCAGTGTATCCGCTTTATGCACCGGTGCGACGGCCGGAAGCGCGCTGACAGCGGCTGAAAAGTTTGATCCCCTTCGCAAAACGCAAATTACCTTAGCAGCCTACGTTTCAGCCTGTGATTGTTACCGTTAACATGTTATCGGTAACAGCGTGTAACACGCGTATTGTTTTCTGTCATCCTGCACGGCTCAGGCCGTCATCCTCATCATTAAAGTGGCTGTTGCAACGGCCCAACGACTCGGAGAAAGACCTATGCCATTAGTTATCGTGGCGATCGGCGTGCTGCTGTTGCTGCTGCTGATGATACGCTTCAAGCTGAACGGCTTTATCGCCCTTATTCTGGTCGCGCTGGCGGTTGGGGTCATGCAGGGCATGCCGGTGAACAAGGTGATCACCTCCATCAAGATGGGCGTGGGTGGCACGCTCGGCAGTCTGGCATTAATCATGGGTTTTGGTGCCATGCTGGGCAAACTACTGGCCGACTGCGGCGGCGCACAACGCATCGCCACCACGCTGATTGCGAAGTTTGGCGAAAAGCACATTCAGTGGGCGCTGGTGCTGACCGGTTTCACCGTGGGCTTTGCGCTGTTTTATGAAGTGGGCTTTGTGCTGCTGCTGCCGCTGGTGTTCAGCATTGCCGCGTCGGCGCGCGTGCCGCTGCTCTACGTTGGCGTACCGATGGCTGCTGCGCTGTCGGTGACTCACGGCTTTCTGCCGCCGCATCCGGGTCCCACGGCGATTGCCACACTGTTTAACGCTGACATGGGCAAAACGCTGCTTTACGGCACGCTGCTCGGCATTCCCACGGTGATTCTGGCCGGCCCGGTTTACGCCCGCTTTCTGAAAAGCATCGACAAGCCGATCCCGGAAGGGCTCTACAATCCCAAAACCTTTACCGAAGCGGAGATGCCGGGCTTTGGTGTCAGCGTCTGGACCTCGCTGGTACCGGTGATTTTGATGGCGCTGCGCGCGGTGGCGGAGATGGTGCTGCCAAAAGGCCATGTGTTGCTGCCCTACGCCGAGTTCTTTGGCGATCCGATTATGGCCACGCTGATTGCGGTGCTGATCGCGATTTTCACCTTTGGTCTGAATCGCGGCCGCAGCATGGATGAGGTCATGGGCACTATTACCGACTCTATTAAAATTATCGCCATGATGCTGTTGATTATTGGTGGTGGCGGCGCGTTTAAGCAGGTGCTGGTGGACAGCGGCGTGGATAAGTACATTGCCGGGCTGATGCATGAAACTAACGTGTCACCGATTTTTATGGCCTGGTCGATCGCCGCCGTGCTGCGTATCGCGCTTGGCTCAGCGACCGTGGCGGCGATTACCGCCGGTGGCATCGTCGCCCCGCTGATTGCCACCTCTGGTGCAAGCCCGGAGCTGATGGTGATTGCTGTGGGTTCCGGCAGCGTGATTTTCTCACACGTTAACGATCCCGGCTTCTGGCTGTTTAAGGAGTATTTCAACCTGACCATTGGCGAAACGCTGCGCTCCTGGTCGGCGCTGGAAACCATTATCGCCGTATGCGGCCTGATCGGCTGTCTGCTGCTTTCAACGGTGATATAAGCTGTCACGCGAGGGCAGGCCACTGCTCTCGCTTTTTGGTCCTACCAATCCCACCAAAAAACTTCTGAGCGTTCACATAACGCAAATATCCTCGCCGCATTTATTGCCTGTAAGCCCTCTGGCGTGAACTATGTGCGTTCTGAACGCTGTTTTGGTATGACCAATCATGAAAAATACCCCGGCGCGGCTGGTTGATGACATCGTCACGCAGCTGCGCGCGCTTATTGCACAACGTGACCTGCAGCCAGGCATGCGTTTGCCTGCGGAACGGCAGCTGGCGGCCGAGCTGGGCGTATCGCGATCGTCGCTGCGTGAGGCGATTCAAAAGCTGGTGGGCAACGGCCTGCTGGTCAGTCGGCGCGGCGGCGGCACCTGGCTGCAACAGCAGCTTGCCCCCTGGTCAGAACAGCAGATTGTTACGCCAATCCGTTCGCTGCTGGCGGCCGATCCCGATTACCGCTATGACATTCTGGAAGCGCGCCACGCCATCGAAGCCAGCACCGCCTGGCATGCCGCGCTGCGCGCCACCGAGGCGGATAAAGAGCGACTGCAATATTGCTTTGACGCCACGCTTGCCTTTCTGGAACACGACGATCCCGAACTGGCGGCGCAGGCCGACGTCCGTTTTCATCTCGCCATTGCGGAAGCGTCCCATAACCTGGTGCTGTTACAAACCATGCGCGGCTTTTTTGAGTTGATGCAGTCCAGCGTTATTCACAGCCGCAGGCAGATGGTGATTCAGCCGACGCTATTCGCCCAGCTTACCGATCAGCATCGGGCATTGTTGCAGGCGATTCTGGCGGGCGATGCCGAAGGTGCGCGCCAGGCAGCGATGACTCATCTGGCGTTTGTCCACAGCACGCTGAAAATCCAGAGTGAAAACAGCGCCCGCCAGGCGCGTATTACCCGCTTGCCCGGCAATCAAACTCATCAACAGGAACCTGAATCATGATTATTTCCGCCGCCAGCGACTACCGTGCCGCTGCCCAGCGTATTCTGCCACCTTTCTTATTTCACTATATTGATGGCGGCGCCTATGCCGAACAGACGCTGCGTCGTAACGTCGAGGATCTGGCTAACATCGCGCTGCGTCAGCGAGTGCTGAAAAACATGTCGGCGCTGAGCCTGGAAACACGTCTGTTCAACGAAACGCTGGCGATGCCGGTTGCGCTGGCACCGGTAGGACTCTGCGGCATGTATGCGCGCCGCGGCGAAGTGCAGGCGGCCCGTGCCGCAGACAGCAAAGGCATTCCGTTTACGCTTTCTACCGTTTCCGTTTGTCCGATTGAAGAGGTGGCACCGGCGATTAACCGCCCGATGTGGTTTCAGCTCTATGTGCTGCGCGATCGCGGCTTTATGCGCAATGCGCTGGAGCGGGCGAAAGCCGCCGGCTGCTCAACGCTGGTGTTTACCGTGGATATGCCCACGCCCGGCGCACGTTATCGCGATGCGCATTCCGGCATGAGCGGCAGCAATGCGGCGCTGCGCCGTTACATTCAGTCAGCGACCCATCCACAATGGGCGTGGGATGTCGGCATCAACGGGCGGCCGCACGATTTGGGCAATATCTCAGCCTATCTCGGCAAGCCTACCGGCCTGGCGGATTACATTGGCTGGCTGGCTAATAACTTCGATCCCTCTATCTCCTGGCAGGATCTGGAGTGGATCCGTGATTTTTGGGATGGCCCGATGGTGATCAAGGGGATCCTTGACGCCGACGATGCGCGTGACGCGGTGCGTTTCGGTGCCGATGGCATCGTGGTCTCGAATCATGGTGGTCGCCAGCTCGATGGCGTGCTGTCGTCGGCGCGCGCACTACCGGCCATCGCCGACGCGGTAAAAGGGGATATCGCTATTCTTGCTGACAGCGGTATCCGCAATGGCCTTGACGTGGTGCGCATGGTGGCGCTCGGTGCTGACTGCGTGCTGCTTGGCCGGGCGTGGCTTTATGCGCTGGCGACGCACGGTGAAAAGGGCGTCGCCAACCTGTTGACGCTAATCGAAAAAGAGATGCGTGTGGCGATGACGCTGACCGGCGCGAAGTCGATAGCCGAAATTAACAGCGATTTACTGGTGCGTGAACTCAGGCGAGGGATTGAAGAGGCGGCAGACAGTGTGTGGTGATCGCGCCGGGCAGAGTCAGCAATAACGGCGAGCAACCGGGCCACGCGAGTGTGGCCCGATGTCAGGGACTTAGTGCGGCTGTTCGAAGCCGGCTTTAATCATCTGTTCACGCAGCGCACGCGCAATATAGCGGTTGCCGCCGGTGACCGGATAAATGACGTTGTTAACTACATCGTCAAGATAGTGCTCTTCAAATTCCTGCTTACAGAGCTGCGTACCGCCTTCATCATTGATAGCGATGGACCCTTTGATCAGGTCACCTCTGTTTTTAGCTTTCAGGCTGTAACGCCCCATGCTGGTATTAATCGTACTCATGCGTTCTCCTTATGACTCACTAACAGGTCATATATCTGCATCTGCTCTTGGTACCGCATAAAGTTTAGACAGTGAGCAAAAGCAAAGCGAAGCGGCAAAACAGCAAAATATTCCATGACGCGATCGCCATCGCAAAAATTATTCCCGCAAAGCGCACCTGCTTAACGTGAGGGAAACAGAATTTTAGCAAGATGAGCGTGCTAACAGGCATAAACGCTGAAATAATCTATGCTTATTATGAACGTAATACATTGAACTAAAAGGCGAGGGAAAAGGGATGAAAATTTTACTGTGGATCATTGCCATCATCTTCATTGTGGGGCTGCTGACGCTGACCGGCGTATTTAAGCTGATTTTCTGATAGCAAGCGCTCCTGTCAGGGAGCGCGTTTCGCTACCGGCTGTTCTGACGATCGATCAGTGCGCGGGTAGCGGGATCGATTGGCGTCTGGGGTAGTAGATCGTGTAAGCAGAGTCGCTTACGGCATGCTGCACAGCAGGCGCCATGCAAATCCTGCGGATGTTTGCCAAAGTGAGTAAATGAAAATTTACTGCTGCCGCACGCAGTACATCTGATCTTCATGACCACAATCGTCCTCCCTGTTGCTTCTTAATAAGACAAATCTTAGCAAAACCCTCCCGCTATAAGTAAGTTTTATTTATTAATTGTTGCGCTAAATCAATTCGTCTTTTTCACCCCATCGAAGCTGAAAATGCCGGTACGTGCGATGAGTGCCTGATTGTAAAAAGAAAATTTACGCATTTCTGTTACCGGTTCGTCTGCTCACGCATGGGAGAAGAGAGGTAATGATGTCAACGCTGGAGGCAGTTTTGTTGCGCAAGAACCGCAGAAAGCCGCCTGCTACCCGGCTACAGAGCCAACTTTCTCTATTTTTAGCCAGTAAGCGCGCGTACTAATGATAAAACATAAATATAACAATCAATTAACATCGCAGGCGTGGTTAAAGTCGCAGCAATCAAGGCATAAACAGGGCTAAAAGCGCGTACATAAAATGCCCGGTTATGAAAAGAAATCGATATTTATCACTTTTTACGTAAGTGGCACTGGACAAACGCCACAGCAATTGCTGTACTTAATAGCGACACAGTTAAGTGTCCATTTTCAAGTAAAGGTAATTTAGATGTCCAAGATTAAAGGTAGCGTTAAGTGGTTTAATGAATCTAAAGGATTCGGTTTCATTACTCCTGAAGATGGCAGCAAAGATGTATTCGTACACTTCTCTGCTATCCAGAGCAACGGTTTCAAAACACTGGCAGAAGGCCAGACTGTTGAATTTGAAATCACTGATGGCCCGAAAGGTCCTTCTGCCACTAACGTTATCAGCGCATAACCTTCTGGCACAGATTCTAAAAACCTGCCGTTTGGCGGGTTTTTTTTTGCCTAAAAATCATCTCACTCATTAGCCTGACTGCACTTCTTGCCCTGCGTTAATTCGCTAAATTTTCTGTGTGGGCTGCCATAGCGCAGTGACATTTCTCACCTTTTTACGTTCTGGCGTCCATCCAGCAGCAATGATTGCTGCTTTTATTATGTGCACGCTATATAACTAGACGGAAAGAGACATCACGGGGAAGCGGCATGAATATTCGTCCGGCACAGGTTAATGACAGTTTTGCACTCAGCGCGTTGCTCAGCGAGTTGGGCTACGGCAGCACCGATGACGTTATGACCCGGCGACTGAGTCAACTGATCGCCGACGAAAAAGAGACGCTGCTGGTGGCGGAAGAGGGCAGTACGGTGCTGGGATTTATCTCGCTGCATTTTATTCCGCAGCTGGCGCTGGCCGGGGACTTCGCGCGCATTAGCTATTTCTGTATAGCGGAAGGTGAGCGCAGCAAAGGGCTTGGACAGCAGCTTCTGGCCCACGCCGAACAGATCGCCGTCCGGCACGGTTGCGATCGCATGGAAGTGCACTGCAACGCGCATCGACACAAAGCGAATCAGTTTTATCTGCGTGAAGACTATGAAGAGTCACCGCGCTACCACATCAAACCGCTGAATGTCGGACAGTGAGGCAACAGCATGAAAATTGCTATGGGACAGTTTGCCGTCAGCCGCGATCCGCAAGACAACGCGGCAACCTGCATTAGCCTGATGCAGCAGCAGGCGCTGGCAGGCGGTGCTGCGCTGCTGGTCCTGCCGGAAGCGGTGCTGGCGCGTGATAACGCCGATCCTGACCACGTCATCAACGCCGCGCAACCGCTGAATGGCCCCTTTATGACTGCGCTGCGAGCGGCCAGCAAAGACAACGCCTTAACCACCGTTTTTACCCTGCATGTGCCCACGGCCGATCGCAAAGCGCTTAATGTACTGGTCGCTCTGCGCGGCGGTGAAGTGATTGCCACCTACGACAAGTTACACCTTTACGACGCCTTTAACGTACAGGAATCACGACGGGTAATGCCAGGCACGCAGATTCCGCCGTTGATTGAGGTTGCCGGCATGAAGGTGGGATTGATGACCTGCTATGACGTGCGCTTTCCTGAACTGGCACGACGTCTGGTGCTCGACGGCGCTGAAGTGCTGGTTCTGCCCGCCGCATGGGTGCGAGGGCCGCTGAAGGAGCGCCACTGGGAAGTGCTGTGCAGCGCACGGGCGCTGGAGAATACGGCGTTTATGGTTGCGGTGGGGGAATGCGGGCCGCGGAATATCGGCAACAGTCTTGCCATCGATCCGCTGGGCGTGATCGTCGCCAGAGGCACGGAAGCACCGGGGCTTATTTTTGCTGAGCTTGCTGCGTCTCGCCTTGCTGAGGCCCGCAGCGCGCTGCCGGTGCTGGAAAATCGGCGCTTTGCTAAACCTGAGCTGGAGGCTAAGAAATAGCGCCGTTTTACGCTAATGTCGTTTACGGGCAGGGAAGCAGACCACTATCACGCCCTGTTACAGATTGCTGTTGTATTGAGCAATCAGAAAGGCGTATATAAGCAGAACAGCTTATTCTGAGGTTAAGAGTTATGGAAGGTATCAGCATTGCCAAGTTGCTTATCATCGGTGCGCTTATCGTACTGCTGTTTGGCACCAATAAACTGCGCTCGCTGGGCGGCGATTTAGGCTCCGCCATTAAAGGCTTTAAAAAAGCGATGAGCGATGATAGTACCACCGCGAAAAGCACGCCAGCAGAAGACGCCGCCGCCGCTGAGCGCGTAACGCATAAAGAATCCTGATTCTCTGTAAATAAATGTAACGACGCGCTGGGTTCACCAGGGCGTCGTTTTTTTATGGCTGCGAACCGGCGAGCAGGTCGAGATCCTGATGCCAGCGATCGCTCTCTGTGCTGCCTGCAGACATCGGCGTGATGGTCAGGCCAGAAGGCAGCAGATCGGTCCATATGTCGTCCGCTTCAGGCAAGATCTGCAGGCTAAACTCTTCTGACGCCGCTGCCTCTTCTGGGGGTAACAGCAGGCTAAAATCTATTTCGCTTGCCGGACTCAACAGTTCTTCAATCCACAGCCCGGAAGGTTGCTCAGCAACATCAATGGTAAAGGTTAACGGCTCTGCCAGTGAAAAAGTGCGTCCTTGGGGATCAATGATCGAAGTATCAAGTTGATACGTGCCGTTCTCCAGCCCTTCATCGTGTCGCCATGTCCAGATGCCCGCCGCATTGCTTTCGCTGATACCAGCCAGTTGATCGTTGATATAAATTTCAATCTGGCTGTTAGCGGGCGCTATGCCCTGAAGCAACGGATGATTGCCAGCATCAAGTACCACGTCGATACTGTCTGCTGAATGCGTTTCAGAGGCCGTTTCGACATTGTTGGCCTCTTCTGCAGGTTCGGCTGTTGCTGTGATGGGCAGCATGTCTGTGCTGACATCATTGTTGCCAGCGGCGTTGATCATCGCGGGTTCATCTGCGACAGCTAAAGACAAGTCGGCTGTATGGGCAGTCATGCTACGGTAGCTCCCTTCCTGAGCGTTAAGTGAAGGTGAAGGCAATGAAAAGCCATCGGCAAATACGGGCTGTTGCTGATAACCCGTATTCTGCGAGAACGACATGATGTGATCCTCAACGTTGCCGTTCTGCACTGCTTCCTGCGCCAGCCATTCGGCGATAAAAGCGGGCTGGTGTTGATAGAGATACTGCATGCTTACCGCAGTAGCGATCAGGGCCAGGCCACAGGTGGCGTGATTGGCGTGAAGGTGAGATGTATTTTCGAGCAGAAGCTTTTCCCGCATCTGCTCAATGTGCTCTGCTGAGGTAACGCCGCTGCCAACGTTCAGGCGAGAAGTGTTCAGGTGTGCCGGCATTGCCTCTGGCAATAAAGTGGCGCGTGTTTGCATAGCTGACCTTAATATAAAAAATAAAAGTGCAAAGGCACTTAAAAAGTGATTCAGCATTAACAGGCGGCCAAAAAGCGTGGGCCTTAAACGAAAAAAAGCAGCCCGCAGGCTGCTTTTTTGATCGAGCGCAAGTTTACTTCACTTCGAGCCCTTTGGCCTGCATATCGGCGTGATAAGAAGAGCGAACAAACGGGCCACAGGCGGCATGGGTAAAGCCCATCGCCATCGCTTCCTCTTTCATTTCGTCGAATTCGGCAGGGCTAACGTAGCGCTGCACCGGCAGGTGGTGACGGCTTGGCTGCAGATATTGACCCAGCGTCAGCATCGTAACGCCGTGGCGACGCAGATCGCGCATCACCTCAACGATTTCAGCGTTGGTTTCGCCCAGTCCAACCATCAAACCCGATTTGGTAGGAATGTCAGGATGCGCCTCTTTAAAACGCTCCAGCAGCTTCAGAGACCAATCGTAGTTAGCTCCCGGACGCACCTGACGATAAACGCGGGGCACGTTCTCCAGATTATGGTTAAACACATCTGGCGGCGTGGCGGTTAAAATGTCCAGGGCACGATCCATACGGCCACGGAAGTCAGGCACCAGCGTTTCAATCTTAATCGTCGGACTCTTTTCACGAATGGCCGTGATGCAGTCGGCAAAGTGCTGTGCACCACCGTCACGCAGATCGTCACGATCCACCGAGGTGATAACAACATAACGCAGCGCCATGTCGGCAATGGTTTGTGCCAGTTTGCCCGGCTCGTTGCTATCCGGCGTCACCGGACGACCGTGGGCCACGTCACAGAAAGGGCAGCGACGGGTACAGATTGCGCCAAGAATCATAAAGGTGGCCGTACCGTGATTAAAACACTCTGCCAGGTTAGGGCAGGAGGCTTCTTCACACACCGAGTGCAGTCCATTTTTACGCATTGCGGCTTTGATGCCCTGAATGCGACTGGAATCGGCCGGTAATTTAATCTTCATCCACTCCGGCTTGCGTAAGATCTCCTGACGCTCGGTCACCACGGTTTTCACCGGGATCAACGCCATTTTGTCTGCGTCACGATATTTGACGCCGCGTTCCATCTGAATTGGTTTACTCATAAATGTGCCGGTTCCGGTTTGGATAACGGTTCAACGGCGTCAGCGAGCACGCCATCAACTTTATTTGATAAATTGGCAAAAATTATATCATTCTGCCGGGCAATTATCAGCCTGCTGATGTGCGGTAACGTTACAATTTTGTAAAACAGCACATACAATCACAGAACATCCAGTTCATCTGCCGACCGCCACTCGCAACGGGTGATGGCCAGCTGCTGGCAGAAGGCATCGATCAGGCGTGGCTGAACGTCGGCTGGCGTTACGCCGGGCGCAACATCACTCAACTGCATCATCTGCATACCGGCATAGCCGCAGGGATTAATGCGCTGGAAGGGGGCTAAATCCATGGCGATATTCAGCGCCAGACCATGGAAAGAGCAGCCTTTGCGGATGCGCAGGCCAAGCGAGCAGATCTTCTTCTCGCCAACATAAACGCCCGGCGCATCGGCCCGTGCGCTGGCGCTGACATCATAGTGTGCCAGCGTCTCTACCACCGTCTGTTCCAGCGCGGTGACCAGCTCACGCACGCCGGTTTTACGGCGCTTCACATCCAGCAGCACATACATGATTTGCTGGCCGGGACCGTGATAGGTTACCTGGCCGCCGCGATCGCTTTGCACTACCGGGATATCACCGGGCACCAGCACGTGTTCCGCTTTTCCTGCCTGACCCTGCGTGAAAATAGGCGGATGCTCCACCAGCCAAATTTCATCGGCGGTTGTCGCGTCACGGGTATCGGTAAATTGATGCATGGCCTGCGAGACGTCATGCCAGGGGCGCAGACCCAGTTGGCGAATGATGAGAGTATCTGATTGCAAAGCTGCTATCCGCTGAGGGCACAAGAAGGGCAGTATAACGCTGGCAAAGGGCAACACCAAACGCCCTTTGCCGTCGGGCAAGGTCAGAGCACCATACGAACAATTTCGATGTTACCTAACTCTTCATACAGGATTTCAACCTGCTCAATATGCGTGGCGGTAATGGTAATAGAAACCGAGTGATAATTACCTTTACTGCTGGGTTTCACATCCGGCGAGTAATCGCCAGGCGCATGCCTTTGCACCACTTCAACCACGTGATCAACCAGCTCCGGTTGCGCCAGACCCATTACTTTGTAGGTAAACGGGCAGGGAAATTCGAGCAGCTCTTTCAGATTGGTTTTCATAATAACTCCGGTGCACAAAAAAGGCTCCCGCCGAAGCGGGAGCGAGAGATAATAATGTTATAAGGGCGGCGAGGGAGAAATTCAAGCCTCTCGCCGCGCCGGGCTTAACCGAACCAGTGGTGGAACATCAGTTTGATGTAATCCACGATGCGGCCAAGGAAGCCGCCTTCCGGCACTTCATTCAGCACCACCAGCGGATGCTGCTCAACGGTTTTGCCATCCAGCTGGAAGTTAATGCTGCCAACTACCTGATTTTTCTTCAGCGGCGCATGCAGTTCAGTGTTGGTCAGCACATAGCTCGCTTTCAGATCTTTCATGCGGCCACGGGGGATAGTGAGATAAACATCTTTATCCACGCCCAACTCAACCCGATCGCGATTACCAAACCACACCGGCTCAGATGAGAACTCTTTGCCCGCTTTCAGCGGCGCAACGGTTTCAAAAAAGCGGAAACCCCAGGTCAGCAATTTTTTACTCTCAACTTCGCGCCCTTTAAAGGTGCGTCCGCCCAATACGGCAGAGATCAGACGCATCTGGCCTTCGGTTGCTGAGGCGACAATGTTATAACCTGCCGCACTGGTATGACCCGTTTTGATGCCGTCAACGTTGAGGCTGGTATCCCACAGCAAACCATTACGGTTGGTCTGACGAATATTATTGAAGGTAAACTCTTTCTCTTTATAAACCGAATACTCTTCCGGCACGTTACGAATCAGTGCCTGGCCAATCAGTGCCATATCGCGCGCTGAGCTGTACTGACCATCGGCATCCAGACCGTGCACCGTCTGGAAATGGGTATTCTGTAGGCCAAGCGCCTTAACGTAGTTGTTCATCAGACCAACAAACGCATCCTGGCTGCCGGCAACATAATCGGCCATCGCCACGCAGGCGTCGTTACCTGACTGCAGCACAATGCCGCGTGTCAGCTGGGATACCGGCACGCGATCGCCTGGCTTCAGGAACATCAGCGATGAGCCTTTAAACACCGGATTGCCGGTCGCCCACGCATCCTGACCCACGGTGACCATATCATCCTGATGGATTTTGCCCGCTTTCACCGCCTGACCGATAACGTAGCTGGTCATCATTTTGGTCAGGCTGGCAGGATCGCGTCGCGCATCGGCATTTTTCTCTGCCAGCACTTTTCCTGAGTTGTAGTCGATAAGCACATAGGCTTCGGCATCGATATCGGGCACGCCCGGAATCATCGTTTTCAGATTAACATCTTCAGCCAGGGCGAAATGGCTAAGGCTAAGTGCGATCAGCGATCCCACTGATAAACGTTTAAAGAGAGAAGCAGGTTTCAAAGTGTTCATGTGTGGGACGACGGCATCCATGGGGTTAGGTTTAAAAAAGTGGCTTACTATAACAAATGCCGGTTTTACCGGCATCCTGTCTCGCCATTCCGTTGTGATCAGACATTGCTCAGTGCTTACATTTCAGGGCGAGCGCTGGTAATAAAGCCATCGATCTGCGCTTCACTTTTCAGGCGCTGCTGCAGGGCGGCTGCTTCCGCACGGGTTTTAAAGCCGCCAAGCTGCACGCGCTGCACATCACCTGCAGCTTCAACCGCACCCGGGACGCTGAAGCGCTGGCTCAGATTATTCATCAGCTGCTGCGCACGAGCGGGATCTTTCACCGCGCCGACCTGCACAACATAACCAACTGCCGGATGCGCCGTTGTGGCACTGGCAGCGGCAGGGGGAGCGGGCTGAGTCATGGCCGGAGCAGCAGGCGCAGGCTCGTTGCTTTCCAGCACGCCGCCTGGCAGCGGCTGTGGTGCACCAAGGAAACCGCTGCTGCGCACCGGTGCGCCCACATCGCTTTCGCTGTTTAGCGTGCTGTTGTCAACCGGATGGCTCTCACCCTGGTTCATCTCTGGCGCCGGTGCCGATGGCGTACCGAGCACCGTCATGCCGCCGCCAGCGATATCCGGACGTGCGGGCAGGGCATAGCTCTGTTTAGCGACGCGAGTGCCGATGGTACCGGGACCGGAAAGCGTGCCGTCTGGCGCCACATTAATAAAATCAATGCGCACCTTGCTGTTATTAGAGATGTTCAGGCGATCGCCCGCCGCACGCGACAGGTCAATAATGCGGCCTGGCTTATAAGGGCCACGGTCGTTGATACGCACTACAATCTGTCGGCCGTTGGCGATGTTGGTCACGCGAACGTAGCTGGGGATGGGTAGCGTGGGATGCGCTGCGGTAAGGGCTTCGGGATCAAAGTTCTCGCCCGAGGCGGTGCGCGTACCGTTGGCTTCCTCGCCGTACCAGCTGGCAAGGCCCGTTTCGCTGTAGTTCGACGGATCCTTAACGATACGGTAGTTTTTGCCGTTGACGCTGTAATCCTGGCTGGTGGCCGGATTCACAGGTTCATAACGCGGCTCAACGCCGCCGATTTCCACCACCGGTCCGTTGTAAGCGGCAGGCTGTTGCGATGAAATCGGTGCCTGTTGATCGTTGGTGCTACAGGCGGCCAGCAACAGTGAAGCCACGCCAATCCAAAGCCAGTCCTTACGCATGTGTGAAGCCTCTTAAACGCTTTTCGATAACATTTTTCGATGAGTGTGGATCGACATCACAATGCCAAATCCCGCCATAAGCACAATCAACGCTGAACCGCCGTAGCTGACTAACGGCAACGGCACGCCAACTACCGGTAAGATACCACTAACCATGCCGATGTTAACAAAGACATAAACGAATAAAATCAGCATCAGGCCACCCGCCATCACGCGGCCAAAGGTAGTTTGCGCTTTAGCTGCAATCATCAGGCCTCGAATGATCACCAGCAGATACAGGGCCAGCAGAATCAGCACGCCCACCAGGCCCAGCTCTTCAGCCAATACCGCGAAGATAAAGTCGGTGTGGCGTTCCGGCAAAAACTCCAGCTGTGACTGGGTGCCATGCAGCCAGCCTTTGCCGCGCAGACCACCGGAACCAATAGCGATTTTTGACTGAATAATGTGATAACCAGCACCCAGCGGATCGCTCTCGGGATCGAGCAGCATCATGACGCGGTCGCGCTGATAATCGTGCATCAGGAAGAACCAGAGCACCGGAATAAAGGCGGCAACCAGCAGCACCGCCACGCCAATCAACTTCCAGCTCATGCCCGACAGGAACAGCACGAACAGTCCGGATGCAGCGATCAGAATAGAGGTGCCGAGATCGGGTTGCGCAGCCACCAGCAGCGTGGGTAAAAAAATCAGTATCAGTGCGATACCGGTGTTTTTCAGCGTGGGCGGACAGACGTCACGGTTGATAAAGCGCGCCACCATCAAAGGTACGGCGATTTTAGCGATCTCCGACGGCTGAAAGCGCACCACGCCGAGATCGAGCCAGCGCTGCGCGCCTTTACTGATTTGGCCGAAGGCGTCAACCGCCACCAGTAAGATGACACAGACGACATAGAGATAGGGTGCCCAGCCTTCATAGACGCGCGGCGGCACCTGAGCCAGCGTAATCATCACCACCAGCCCCATCAGAATCTGGCCGATTTTGCGCTCCATCATACCCGGGTCCTGGCCGCTGGCGCTCCACATCACAAAGGCGCTGTAGATCAGCAGCCCGGAAATAATGACTAAGAAAATGGGATCGATATGGAGACGTGTCCAGATCGATCTTTTTTGCGGACTATCGCTCATGGACATGATTATTCACCTTCGTAGCCGGGTGGCACCGGCGCGGCGTCGGGCAGCACGGTGTTATTGTCGCCTAACATAATATGATCGAGGATTTGACGCATCACGGTTCCCACCGCCGGACCTGCGCCGCCGTTCTCCAGAATAATCGTTACCGCAACGCGCGGTTTGTCATAAGGGGCAAAGGCGGTCATCAGTTTGTGATCGCGCAGGCGCTCGGCAATTTTGTGGGCGTTATAGGTTTCGTTTTCTTTCAGGCCAAAGACCTGCGCCGTTCCCGATTTGGCCGCAATTTTGTAAGGCGCATCGGCAAAGCTTTTGTGCGCCGTGCCGTTGGCGCGGTTGGCAACGCCATACATGCCATCTTTGGCAATTTCCCAGTAGCCGGAGTGAATATCGGCAATTGGCTGACCCGGCGGCTGACGCCAGGGAACCAGTCGATTATTCTCACGGGTGGCGCGCAGCAAATGCGGCACCTTCACCTGGCCATCGTTAATCAGAATCATCATCGCTTTGTTCATCTGCAGCGGAGTAGCGGTCCAGTAACCCTGGCCGATGCCGACCGGAATGGTGTCGCCCTGATACCACGGTTTTTTGAACCGCTTCTGCTTCCATTCGCGGGTTGGCATGTTGCCGGGATTTTCCTGCGGCAAATCGACGCCGGTGCGCTCGCCATAGCCGAACTTGTTCATCCACTCGCCCAGACGATCGATGCCCATGTCATAGGCGACCTGATAGAAAAAGGTGTCCGCTGACTCTTCCAGCGACTTGGTGACGTTCAGCCGGCCGTGGCCCCACTTTTTCCAGTCACGGTAACGCTTTTCAGAACCCGGCAGCTGCCACCAGCCCGGATCGAACAGGCTGGTATTGCGGTTGATAACGCCAGCGCTGAGCGCTGAAACAGCAACGTAGGGCTTAACGGTTGAGGCGGGCGGATAGGCCGCCTGTATGGCGCGGTTGTAGAGGGGGCGATTTTCATCGCTGAGCAGCGCCTTGTAATCCTTACTGGATATACCGTCAACAAACAGGTTGGCGTCGTAGCTCGGGGTCGAGACCAGCGCCAGCAGTTCGCCGGTACGTGGATCCGAAACCACTACCGCCGCCCGGCTGCCAGCCAGCAGCGTTTCGATATATTGCTGCAGCTTGAGATCGATAGTCAGCCAAATATCACGGCCCGCCTGAGGCGACTGTTCATGCAGCTGACGGATCACGCGCCCGCGGTTGTTGACTTCAACCTCTTCATAGCCGGTTTTGCCATGCAGGACGTTTTCATAAAAGTTTTCGATACCGAGTTTGCCGATATCGTGAGTCGCGGCGTAGTTAGGCCACAGCCCCTCTTTGTCGAGGCGCGCAACGTCGCGATCATTAATTTTGGATACGTAGCCCACCACGTGGGTTAACGTCGGACCGTAAGGATAATAACGGCGCTGATAGCCTTTGACCTCAACGCCAGGAAAGCGGTACTGATTAACGGCAAAACGCGCGACCTGCACGTCGTTCAGCCCGGTCTTTAATGCAATTGAGGTAAAGCGGCGTGAGCGCTTGCGCTCTTTCTCAAACGCATCAAGATCGTCATCGGTGAGATCAAGCACCGGACGCAGCGCCTGTAGCGTCTGCTGCAAATTATCGACCTTTTCCGGCACCAGTTCGGCCTGATAGATCGTGCGATTCAGCGCCAGCGGCGTGCCGGCACGATCGTAAATAATACCGCGGCTCGGCGCCACTGGCACCAGCTTGATACGGTTCTCATTGGAGCGCGTACTGTAATCTTCGAAGCGCAGGATCTGCAGGTGGTAAAGATTAACCACCAGAATGCTGGAGAGGAGAAGAATGCCAAAAAATGCGATCAGCGCACGGCGCACAAACAGGGTTTGCTCGCCGGTATAATCTCGAAATGAGTTACGTTGTAATTTCATCCGCTGCTTGAGTTGTCCGGTTAGCTCTGTGGTTTATTCACGGTGATAAGGATGATTGGTCGTGATACTCCATGCACGGTATAAACTCTCCGCCACCAACACGCGCACCAGCGGATGAGGCAAGGTGAGGGCTGAGAGTGACCAGCTCTGCTCCGCTGCGGCTTTGCAGGCGGGAGCCAGTCCTTCCGGACCGCCGATAAGCAGGCTGACATCACGTCCGTCCTGTTTCCAGCGTTCAAGTTGCTGAGCAAGCTGTGGCGTTTCCCACGGCTGACCCGGTATATCAAGCGTCACAATGCGATTGCCTTTGCCGACCGCCGCCAACATCGCTTCGCCTTCTTTTTCCAGAATGCGTTTGATATCAGCATTTTTGCCGCGTTTACCCGCCGTGACCTCGATCAGCTCGAACGGCATATCCTTCGGGAAACGACGCAGGTACTCCATAAAGCCGGTTTGTACCCAATCCGGCATTTTGGTGCCAACGGCAACCAGCTGCAATTTCACCGCTTAGCTCCAGAGTTTTTCCAGCTCATACAGAACACGGCTCTCTTCCTGCATAACGTGGACAATCACTTCGCCCAGATCGACCACGACCCAGTCAGCGGTGTTCTTACCATCAATACCTAATGGAATCAGACCTGCGGCGCGTGATTCCTGCACGACATGGTCGGCAATAGACATAACATGACGAGTGGACGTACCGGTGCAGATAATCATGCAGTCGGTGATGCTGGATTTACCCTGCACATCCAGTGAAACGATATCCTGACCTTTAAGATCATCAATCTTATCAATAACGAACTCTTGGAGTGATTTACCTTGCAAAAGGTTCCCCTTCGATAACATCAGATTAGTGGGAGTAGCGGGCGCAGATGATAAACGGCTGTTGCCGCAGAGGTGAACCCGCGTTGCGCAGCCCGGCGCCTTGCCGAAAATTAAGCGGCGTAGTATATCATGCGTGCCTTAGCCGCGATACAAGCCAGCATGGCTAATATAATCGATAACCGCGTCGGGCAGCAGATCGCTGCAGGATTGTTTTTGTAAATATCGTTGACGGATTTCGGTGGCGGAAATATTTATCATCGGCGTATCGGCCAGATAAATTAAGCCGTGCGGCTGCTGGTGAAAGCGCGCCGTGTCGCGGCAAACATGGCGGTCGAGCCAGTTCTGCATCTCTTCATTGGCCATCTCAGCCGGATAGCCGGGCCTTTTACACACCAACAGGTGGCACAATTCCAGCAGTTCCTGCCACTGATGCCAGTGGTGCAGCGTCAGCAAGGAATCCTGACCGATAATGAATCCTACCGGTTGCTGTGGGCCACGTTCAGCACGTAATCCGCGCAGGGTTTCCACGGTGTAAGAGGGCGTTTGTCGCTGCAATTCGCGCAGATCGATGTTGAACAGGGGACGATCGGCGATTGCCTGTTCAATCATCGCTACCCGCTGAGCTGCGCTCGCTTCCGGCTGCGGTTTGTGCGGCGGAACATTATTGGGCAGCAGCGTGACCTGCTGTAACCCGATCTGGCGAGCCAGTGCCTCCACCGGGCGCAGATGACCATAATGGATGGGATCAAAGGTGCCGCCAAACAGCGCCTGCAGCGCCGGGCTATTCACTGGCGAACGCCGCTGGAAATTGAGGATGACATAACATCAGCGAGAGCGTCTCCAGCTGTGACCAGAGCGACTGGCCGTAATCCTGCTTCAACGTAATCTCCATCTGCGTCAGCAGGGAGATCGCCTGATGCAGGCGCTGCAGATTCAAACGTTGCAGCGCGTCGGTAAACAGCTGGCGTCGATTTTGCCAGACGCGCAGTTGATCAAGCTGCGTGCGCAACGGCTGATTGTTAACGTTACGCTGCAGCGTTAACAGCGTCATGAGATCGCGCTGCACGGTACGTAACAAAATTACCGGTTCGCCATCTTCACTGCGCAGCTGCTGCAAAATATGCAGCGCGCGTTTGCTTTTACCGGCCAGCAGCGCATCAACCCAGTGAAACGGCGTGAAATGTGCTGCATCATTGACCGCCTGCTCGACACGAGGCAGCGTCAGTTTGCCATCGGGCCACAGCAGCGACAGACGTTGGAGCGCCTGCGACAACGCCAGCAGATTGCCTTCATAGCAATAAGCCAACAGCTGAACCGAAGGGTCGTCAATGGTCAGTTGCATCGCTTTGGCGCGGCTGGCGATCCAGCGCGGCAGCTGAGCCTGTTCCGGCGTCTGGCAGGGAACCAGCACCGCATTGCTGCTTAATGCTTTAAACCAGGCGGCATTTTCCTGAGCTTTGGTCAGCCGATTACCGCGCACGATCAGCAAAATGTCGTCGTGCAGCAGCGTGCTGAGTTTCAGTAACTGTTCGGCGATAGCGGCATTGGGGCCGTTATCTGGCAAGGTTAAGGTCAGGGTTTGCCGCGTTGCGAACAAGCTTAACGCCTGGCATACGCTGAAAATGGTTTCCCAGTCGGTGCTGGCATCCAGCGGCATGCTGAGATGTTCAGTAAATTCCTGCTGATGTGCTGCAGAGCGTATGGCATCCTGACTTTCCTGCAGCAGAAGCGGCTCATTGCCCAGCAGGAAATAACAGGCGCGCAGCCCCTCACGGAGCTGCGCGCCAAGTTGCTCAGGATAAATCCTGATCATTGCAGGCTGGTTGCCGAAGAAGAGGGCACTTCTGCGGATCCGCTGCCGGGCTCAATGATCTCCGGCTCCGGCAGGGTCGCTTTGTTGTTCTGCTGTGCCGCATGAACCGTCAGCAGCTTGCGCACCAGTTGCTCGGCTGCACGCTGACGCATCTCCTGCACGATCATGTCCTGCTCGGTATCTTTAGCCAGCGCCGCCTGCGGGTTATCGAAGAACGAACGATAGACCGTGGTGCTTATTGGATAAATGCCCTTACCGGGCAACAAGACCTGCGCATTCAACGTCATGACCAGCGAGTACTCGGCCGTTTTACCATCACGAAAAACGGTCGCGGTGTCGCGGCCCTGCACTTCACCCTGCAAACGCAGCGAAGGAATATTGATACGATTTTTCTTGCTGTCCTCAACAATTTTAACGTTGTTGATACGCAGCTGCTGGCGTACCGCACGCGCCAGCGGTCCATACGGGTCGCCACTGTCGACGATGAGGGTTTTCATTTCAGACGGCACCTGCGTGGTGCCGCGAGGATGAAAGCCGCAACCGGCGGTGATTAACACCGCCAGCCCCAGAAACATACTCAGAATCGGATGTCGCACACTTCCTCCTGAACTCAACCTACAACCAGGTTAAGCAGTTTGCCTGGGATATAAATCACTTTACGGATGGTGACGCCTTCCAGATATTTTGCCACCAGATGCTCTTCCGCCGCGCGCGCCTGAACCTGCTCCTGCGTAGCCGCGGCATCAACGGTAATTTTACCGCGCACCTTGCCGTTCACCTGCACCACCACCAGCACGGTATCTTCTACCATGGCGGATTCGTCGGCCTGCGGCCATGGCGCATTGTCGATATCGCCGCTGCCACCCAACGCCTGCCACAGCACAAAGCTGGTATGCGGCGTGAAAGGATAAAGCATACGGGTTACCGCCAGTAACGCTTCCTGCATCAGTGCACGATCCTGATCATTTTCCTGCGGCGCACGCGCCAGCTTGTTCATCAGCTCCATAATGGCAGCAATAGCGGTGTTGAAGGTCTGACGACGACCGATATCATCCGCCACTTTTGCGATGGTTTTGTGCAGATCGCGACGCAGTGATTTCTGCTCATCATTCAGCGCGGCGCTGTTCAGTTCGCTGACGCCGCCTTTAGCGGTGTGTTCAAAAGCGAGTTTCCAGACGCGCTTCAGGAAGCGGTTTGCCCCTTCTACGCCGGACTCCTGCCACTCCAGCGTCATATCTGCCGGTGAGGCAAACATCATGAACAGGCGCACGGTATCGGCGCCGTAACGCTCAACCATGACCTGCGGATCGATGCCGTTGTTTTTCGACTTCGACATTTTGCTCATGCCCGCGTAGATCAGCTCATGACCGGCGGCATCGCTGGCTTTAGTGATACGGCCTTTCTCGTCACGCTCAACGGTAACGTCAACCGGAGAAACCCAGTTACGTTCACCGTTTACGCCAACGTAATAGAAGGCATCCGCCAGCACCATGCCCTGACACAGCAGGCGCTTTGCCGGCTCGTCAGAGGTCACCAGGCCAGCATCACGCAGCAGCTTGTGATAAAAACGGAAGTACATCAGGTGCATGATGGCGTGTTCAATACCGCCCACGTACTGATCCACCGGCAGCCAATAGTTAGCCGCTGCCGGATCCAGCATGCCCTTGTCATAGTCCGGGCAGGTGTAACGCGCATAATACCAGGAGGACTCCATAAAGGTGTCAAAGGTATCGGTTTCACGCAGCGCAGGCTGACCATTAACAGTAGTTTTAGCCCATTCAGGATCGGCTTTAATCGGGCTGGTGATACCATCCATGACCACATCTTCCGGCAGAATAACCGGCAGCTGATCTTCTGGTGTTGGAATCACGGTGCCATCTTCCAGCGTGACCATTGGAATCGGTGCACCCCAGTAACGCTGGCGCGATACACCCCAGTCACGCAGACGGTAATTCACTTTGCGCTCGCCGACGCCTTTATTAGCCAGCGCCGTAGCGATAGCATCAAAGCCTGCGGCGTGATCCAGCCCGTCGAACTCACCTGAGTTGAACAGCGTGCCTTTTTCGGTCATGGCCGCTGCGCTGATGTCCGGCGCGCTGCCGTCAAGATTCAACACGACCGGTTTGATTTGCAGGTCATATTTAGTGGCGAATTCCCAGTCACGCTGGTCATGCGCCGGTACTGCCATTACCGCGCCGGTGCCGTATTCCATCAGCACAAAGTTAGCCACCCAGACAGGCACATTTTCACCGCTCAGCGGATGAATGGCGTGCAGGCCGGTTGCCATGCCTTTCTTCTCCATGGTCGCCATGTCCGCTTCAGCCATTTTGGTGTTGCGGCACTCGGCGATGAAATCAGCCAGCACGGGATTATTCACAGAGGCCTGAGTCGCCAGCGGATGACCCGCGGCTACGGCAACGTAAGTTGCGCCCATGAAGGTATCCGGGCGCGTGGTATACACGGTGACGGTCTCTTCGCTTTCCGCAACCTTAAAGGTGATTTCAACCCCTTCAGAGCGGCCAATCCAGTTGCGCTGCATGGTTTTGACCTGCTCAGGCCACTCTTCCAGCTTATCGAGATCGTTGAGCAACTCTTCTGCATAATCGGTGATTTTAATAAACCACTGTGGAATCTCTTTGCGCTCCACTTTGGTATCACAGCGCCAGCAGCAGCCATCGATCACCTGCTCATTGGCCAGCACGGTCTGGTCGTTTGGACACCAGTTCACCGCCGAGGTCTTTTTGTAGACCAGGCCTTTCTCATAGAGCTTGGTGAAGAACCACTGTTCCCAGCGATAGTATTCTGGCTGACAGGTAGCCAACTCGCGGCTCCAGTCATAACCAAAACCCAGCAGCTTCAGCTGGTTTTTCATGTACTCGATGTTGTCGTAGGTCCAGGGCGCTGGTGCGGTATTGTTTTTAACCGCAGCACCTTCCGCTGGCAGGCCGAATGCGTCCCAGCCGATTGGCTGCAGCACGTTTTTACCCAGCATGCGCTGATAACGGGCGATCACATCACCAATGGTGTAGTTACGCACGTGTCCCATGTGTAGGCGGCCAGAAGGATAGGGCAGCATGGAAAGGCAGTAATATTTCTCTTTGCCTTCCTGTTCGGTCACTTTGAAAGTTTGATTTTCGTGCCAGTATTGCTGGACGTGGGATTCTATCTCTTCAGGGCGGAATTGCTCTTGCATGGCAGCCGGGAGTCCTTTGTGAATAGCGCGAAGCTTAAATCGTCTCATTTAGATCCGCATAGCATAGCCGATAAGGCCTGGCAGCAACAACACTTCAGGGAAGGGCCCGGCGCATTTCTCATTAAGCTGGAAGCCGCACGGCAATATTTGATTCTCCCCTGACGAACGACACGGCAAATTTACCAGACGCGCTATTCTTAATAGGTCACTTATGGGCTAAAAGGAGCAATAAAATGAATAAGGTTGCGCAAACCTATCGCGATCTGTTGGCCTCATTAACCGAGCGCTTGCATCAGGGCGATCGTGATGTGGATGCACTGGTTAGCGATGCGCATGACCAGCTTTTATCACGCGGTGAACTCACACCGGAACAGGTCGATGAGGTCACGCGCGCGGTGCGCCGAGATTTAGGCGAGTTTGCCCGCAGCTATCAGAAGACGGAATCGCCCGCCAGCGACAGCGTGTTCATGCGCGTAATCAGAGAAAGCATCTGGAAGGAACTGGCAGACATTACCGATAAAAGTCAGCTTGAGTGGCGCGAGGTGTTCCAGGATCTGCATCATCACGGCGTCTATCAAAGCGGCGAGGTGGTGGGATTAGGTAATTTAGTGTGTGAGAAATGCCATTTCACCCGCGCTATCTATACGCCTGAAACCCTGACGCGCTGTGCAGAGTGCGGTCACGATCAGTTTCAACGGCAGCCGTTTGAGCCCTGAGTGAAAAGGCGAAGCGGTGCTTCGCCCCTTTTTCATTGATGCAGATTTATCAGTGCAGAATCTTGGCGAGGAAATCTTTTGCCCGATCTGACTGTGGATTGTTAAAGAAGGCATCTTTAGGTGAATCTTCAATGATTTTGCCTTCGTCCATGAAGATCACCCGATTCGCTACCTTGCGCGCAAAGCCCATTTCATGGGTTACCACCATCATGGTCATGCCTTCGTGCGCCAGCTCAACCATCACATCAAGCACCTCATTGATCATTTCCGGATCCAGCGCGGAGGTGGGTTCATCAAACAGCATCGCCACCGGATCCATACACAACGCACGCGCAATCGCCACACGCTGCTGCTGGCCGCCCGACAGCTGACCTGGATTCTTGTTGGCATGCGCGGTTAATCCCACACGTGCCAGCAGCTTGAGGCCTTTTTCCTGCGCGGCAGCCTTATCACGCTTCAGCACTTTTACCTGCGCCAGCGTCAGGTTTTCCAGAATAGTTAAATGCGGAAACAGCTCGAAGTGCTGGAACACCATGCCGACTTTGGCACGCAGCTGCGCCAGATTGGTTTTCTTATCGGTCAGCTGAATACCATTGACGTCGATGACGCCTTTTTGAATGGGCTCCAGCCCGTTGACCGTTTTGATCAGCGTTGATTTACCCGATCCTGACGGACCGCAAACCACCACCACTTCGCCTTTTTTTACCTCGGTTGAGCAGTCGGTTAGCACCTGAAAGTGACCATACCACTTCGAAACATTCTTCAGGGTAATCATTTACACTGTCCTTCTTTTTTTCAAATAGCTCACCAACAGCGAGGCGCTGAGGCTGATCACAAAGTAAACCAGGCCCGCAAACAGCACCATTTCTACCTGAGTACCATCGCGTTCGCCGATAGACGAGGCGGTGCGGAAGAAATCCGCAAGGCTGAGTACATAGACCAGCGAAGTGTCCTGAAACAGCACGATGCCCTGCGTCAGTAACAGCGGCACCATCGCCCGGAACGCCTGCGGTAAAATAATGAGTTTCATCGATTGCCAGTGTGTCATGCCGAGCGCCAGTGCTGCATTGCCCTGACCGCGCGCCACGCTCTGGATACCGGCGCGAATAATCTCGGAATAGTAGGCGGCTTCAAACAACGAAAACGCTACCATGGCGGAAATCAAACGAATATCAGCCTTCGGTGACAGGCCCAATACCTGTTGTAAAAAGCTTGGCACCACCAGATAAAACCACAGCAGCACCATTACCAGCGGCACTGAGCGGAACAGGTTGACATACAGTTTGGCAAACCAGCTGATCGGTTTGAACGTAGACAGGCGCATGACCGCCAGCAGCGTGCCCCAGACAATGCCGAATACGATCGCCGTAACGGTGATTTTCAGCGTGATCGCTAAACCGTTCAGCAAATAGGGCAGGCTGGGAACAATGGAACTCCAGTCAAACTCGTACATTATTTACTCCCTGCCGCGCCCGGCAATCGAATCTTGCGCTCAACCAAACTCATAATGAACATGATCACCATATTGATGGCGATATAGGCCAGCGTAATCGCGGTGAAGGATTCATAGGCGTGCGCGGAATAATCGAGCAGCTTTCCTGCCTGCGCGGCCATATCGACCAGGCCAATGGTGGAAGCGATGGCGGAGTTTTTAACCAGGTTAAGCATTTCGGAGGTCAACGGCGGCACAACCACGCGATAAGCATTGGGCAGCAGCACGTAGCGGTAGGTCTGCGGCAACGTTAATCCCATCGCCAGCCCGGCATTTTTTTGGCCGCTGGGCAGTGACTGAATGCCGGCTCTGACCTGCTCGCACACGCGTGCAGCGGTAAACAGCCCAAGGCAAATCATCGAGGAGAGAAAGAACTGAATGTTGGGATCGAGCTCGGATTTGTACCACATGCCCAGATCTTCACCGACCAGCTCCGGTGCCACCAGATACCAGAAAAAGAACTGCACAATCAGCGGGATATTACGGAAAAGCTCGACGTAGCAGGTGCCAATAGCGGAAAGAAAGCGGTTAGGTACGGTGCGCAGAATCCCGAACAGCGAACCGATAAAAAAGGCGATCACCCAGGCACAAATCGATACCGCAATGGTGACCTGAAACCCCGACCATAGCCAGCCGAGATAGGTGGTGTTTCCGAACGGAGCCTGTTCAAGAAATATGCCCCAGTTCCAATCAATACCCATAACAAACTCCGGTAAAAAAGGGTAGCGAGGCTACCCTGAAGATTGATGTGAAGCTTGTGGTTAACGCCCGTCAGGGAACGACTGACCGGCGCTCTGTCTGTCCATGCTTCTTTACAGCAATCGAGAGGGCAGCGGGCTGCCCTTGTTTTTCTGATTAGTTTAACGCTTTGTCATTCGGCGTTTTGAACAGCGTTTTCATGTCATCCGACAGCGCAAAGCTCATGTTTAAGTTTTTAGGTGGGATCGGCTGCTTAAACCACTTATCAAACCATTTCTCCGCCTGACCCGAGGTCTGCGCTTTGGCAATGGTTTCATCCACTAAGGTTTTAAACGCCGGATCGTCTTTACGTAGCATACAGCCGTAAGCTTCTTTCGACTGCGGCGTGCCAACAATTTCCCAGTTATCCGGCTTCTTGGCTTTGGCGCGTTCGCCAGCCAGCAGTGCATCATCCATCATAAAGGCGACAGCGCGGCCGGTTTCCAGCGTACGGAACGAGTCGCCATGATCTTTGGCGCTGATAATACGCAGTTCAAGTTTTTGCTCATCGTTCAGCTTGTGCAGCAGCACTTCCGAGGTCGTGCCCGAAGTTACCACCACCGTTTTGCCTTTCAGATCGCTGAAGTCTTTAATCGGGCTGCCTTTCTTCACCAGCAGACGGGTGCCAATCACAAAAATAGTATTGGAAAAGGCGGCCTGCTTCTGACGCTCAACGTTGTTAGTGGTTGAGCCGCACTCGTAATCGTAGGTGCCGTTTTGTAGCAGAGGAATACGATTCTGCGACGTGATAGGCAGCATTTTGACCTGCAGATCGGGTTTGTTCAGTTTGGTTTTGATCGCTTCAACGATAGCGTTGGAATAATCCTGTGAGTAACCGACGACTTTTTGCTGGTTGTCATAATATGAAAAAGGAACTGAAGATTCGCGATGGCCAACAACGATAACGCCGTTGTCGTTGATCTTCTTAAGCGTGCCGGTGAGCTCCTCCGCCTGGGCTGCTCCAGCTGCTGTAGTAATAAGCAAGAGGGATAAAGCCACTTTGCGCATCTGCATGTTACAACTCCTTCGCTATGGTGACGCAAACGTTGCCCTGCGCCGATTATGATGTGGTGATGCATGCGTTGTCAGACCGGTGCCATGCGTAAACCAGCATGGTCGGGAGCCTGTCAGGCGCTGCGTCTTGCTGCTTTTCTTATCGTCCCAAAGCGTCTTGCGCTTTGAATAGCCCTAACATAACGGATTGTTAACGACTCGAAACAGAATTGTTCGCTTTTTGAGAGCCAGTCCGCACCAAAAAAAGGCATATCTGCGCGTTTGCCCCAATTCAGGGCGCCGGAATGTGCTTTTCTGGTGCGGTTAGCCAGGATATTTCTCAGCATTACTGTTTCGTTAACTTTTCCGATAAAAGGATAAGCAAGCGTTATGCCAATATTGAGAAGAATGCTGAAGCGAGCGCGGAAGATGCAGTGGAAAAAAGGGGCCGCAAGGGCCCCCAAAGCATTAACGGCGTTGTGAGAAGCGGCGAATAAGCGCTATTACGGTGCCAGCCAGTGTGATCAGCCAGATAGTGGTATTGCCTGTGCGGGCATAAGGCGTCAATCCGCTGGTTGGCATGACTCGGGTGGTCAGCACCTGACGCGTAAACTGCGGGATCATGCTTTGCACCTCACCGCTAGCATCCACCACGGCGGTCACGCCGTTGTTAGTACTGCGCAGCAGAGGGCGGCCCAGCTCCAGCGCGCGCATACGGGCCATCTGAAAATGCTGCCACGGCCCGATTGAATGGCCGAACCAGGCATCATTTGACACGGTAAGCAGGAAGTTAGTATCCGGACGGAAATTGTCGCGCACCTGTTGTCCCAGCACGATTTCATAGCAAATAGCCGCGGTGAGATGATAGCCCGCCACATTCAGCTGTGGCTGAACATAGTCACCCCGGCTGAAAGAGGACATTGGCAGATCGAAGAACGGCGCCAGAGGACGCAGCAGGCTCTCCAGTGGTACGAACTCACCAAAGGGCACCAGATGGTTTTTCTGGTAGCGATTACTGCTCTGATAATCGTAAGCCTGCTCGCCGCCCAGCACGATAATTGAGTTGTAATCGTGATAGCGATTTTGCTCCAGCCGTGAATCAACGATACCGGTGATTAACCCGCTACCGCCGCTACGTAGCGCACTATCGAGGCTGTGCAGGAAAGGCTGCTGGTTGACCTCTAAATCGGAAATTGCCGACTCAGGCCAAATGATAATGGGCGCCTTGCCGATAAAAGGCCGGGTAAGTTCGGTATAAATACGCAGCGTATTAATCAATTGCTGCGGATCCCACTTCAGCGACTGGGGAATATTCCCTTGCACCATAGCGACGTCAACGCTGCGATCGGGCAGAGGCTGATACCAGTGAATAAAGCGCAGTGGCCACGGCAGCGCCAGTAACAGTAGCGCGGCGATCGCAGGCAGCCAACGGCGCTGCATCACAGCGTACACCGCTAATCCTGCCACTATCATTAAGACAAAGGTGATGGTCTCCACGCCAGCCACAGGCGCGAGGCCTTTTAACGGGCCGTTGATCTGACTGTAACCAAACTGTAGCCACGGAAAACCGGTGAGGATCCAGCCGCGCAAAAACTCGGTAATCTGCCACAGAACCGGTGCCGCTATCGCCAGGCGTAGCAGGGTTGTGGTACGAAACAGGCGATTAAGCAGGGCGGCAAACAGCGCGGGATAGATGGCCAAATAGGCGGCCAGCAGGATCACCAGAAAGACGTTTACAGCGCCAGGCATACCACCAAAGGTGGCGATGCTGACGTAAACCCAGTTAATGCCGCTACCAAAAAGGCCAAATCCCCAGGCAAAGCCAAGAGCGCTGGCCTGTGGCGTGGTGCGATTAAGGATTAGCGCCTGCAGACCAAACAGCGAAAAAAGTGCCGCTGGCCAGAAGTCATAAGGAGAAAAAGCAAGGGTGCCAACGGCACCCGAGAGTAACGCCAGCAACAGGCGAATCCGCTGGCGTTGTAGGACAGAGGCAATAACCATAACGCTGTTATTCATCCAGTTGAGGTTGAGCCGAATTTTCCGGAATTTTTACATGGACCTGGATGATACGGCGGCTGTCGGCCATCGCAACTTTAAAATGGTAACCATCGATGGTAATGCTTTCACCGCGAGCGGGAAGATGACCAAACGCCTGCATGACGAGGCCGCCAATCGTATCCACTTCTTCATCGCTGAAGCTGGTTTCGAACACCTCATTGAAATCTTCAATCGGCGTTAACGCGCGAATGGTATAGGTGTGCTTGCTGAGCTGACGGATATCACGATCTTCTTCGTCGTCATATTCATCTTCAATCTCGCCAACAATCAACTCGAGGATATCTTCAATGGTCACCAGACCCGAGACGCCGCCAAACTCATCGATCACGATAGCCATGTGATAGCGCTGCGAGCGGAACTCTTTCAGCATGCGGTCAACCCGCTTGCTTTCCGGCACCACTACCGCAGAACGTAACACTTTTTCCATGCTGAAGGGTTCAGATCCGCTGCTCATAAAAGGCAGTAAATCTTTTGCCATCAGAATGCCTTCGACATGATCTTTATCTTCACTGATCACCGGGAAGCGGGAATGCGCGGATTCGATAATGACATCGAGGCACTCTTCCAGCGTCTGATTCCGCTTGAGGGTAATCATTTGTGAACGTGGAATCATGATGTCACGCACGCGTTGTTCCGCGATATCCATGACGCCTTCCAGCATGTCGCGGGTATCCTGATCGATCAATTCGTTTTGTTCGGAATCGCGGATAAGTTCCAGTAAATCCTCACGGTTTTTTGGTTCGCCGTGAAAAAGCTGGTTGAGGATCAGGGAAAAAAATCCCTTTTTACTACTGGGGCTGTCGCTATTTTGTGAATGGTCATCGCTCATGGCGTTTACGTTCAGGTCTCTCTACTGCGGATTGGGCTGCCAGCGTCATGCTGGCAGATGGGAATTGCTGTTACTCACGCCGCTCAGGGCGCTTCTTTCTCCGAAATGTACGGGTCAGGATAACCAAGAGCAAGCATTATCTCTGTCTCGATGCCTTCCATCTCTTCCGCTTCATCATCTTCGATATGGTCGTAGCCAAGCAGATGCAAACTGCCGTGGATGACCATATGCGCCCAGTGAGCTTCCAATGATTTTTCCTGCTCGACCGCCTCACGCTCAACCACCTGACGACAAATAATCAGGTCGCCCAGCAGAGGTAACTCTATGCCAGGCGGGGCTTCAAAGGGAAAAGAGAGCACATTGGTGGGCTTTTCTTTACCGCGATAAGTATGGTTGAGCTGTTGGCTTTCCGCCTCATCGACGATGCGGATCGTCACTTCGCTCTCCTCCTGAAACTGCGGCAGAACCGCCTCCAGCCAGCGCTGAAAATCAGATTCTGGCGGCAGGCCGACGTCAGATTCACAGGCCTGTTGCAGATCAAGAATCACTTCACTCATTTTGGCTCCTGCGCAGCAGCCTGCGCTGCCAGCGCCTCACGCTTGCGCTCTTCGGTTTGTTGATCGCGTCGCTTCTGGTCTGCTTCTTCCCAGGCTTCATAAGCCGTCACGATACGCGCAACCACCGGATGACGAACCACGTCTTCACTATGGAAGAAGTTAAAGCTTAGCTCTTCAACCTCGGAGAGTACTTCAATAGCATGACGCAAGCCTGACTTAGTATGTTTTGGCAGGTCAATCTGCGTAACGTCGCCGGTGATAACCGCTTTGGAGTTGAAGCCAATGCGCGTCAGAAACATTTTCATCTGCTCGATGGTGGTGTTCTGACTTTCATCCAGGATGATAAAGGCATCGTTCAGCGTACGGCCGCGCATATAGGCCAGCGGAGCCACTTCGATCACGTTGCGCTCCATCAATTTTTCAACTCGCTCAAAGCCCAGCATCTCAAACAGCGCATCGTAAAGCGGGCGCAGGTAAGGATCGACTTTCTGACTCAGATCGCCGGGTAAAAAGCCCAGTTTTTCACCCGCTTCGACCGCCGGACGCGTCAGCAGAATACGGCGTATTTCCTGACGTTCCAGCGCATCAACCGCTGCGGCGACGGCAAGATAGGTTTTACCGGTACCTGCCGGGCCAATGCCAAACGTAATGTCATGGGCAAAAATATTGGCAATGTACTGCGCCTGATTAGGCGTGCGGGGTTTGATCACGCCGCGCTTGGTTTTGATGTTAACCGCTTTACCGTATTCCGGTACGCTTTCCGCGGTCTGCTCTAAAACCCGGCTCTCTTTGATCGCCAGATGAATCTGCTCAGGCTCAATGTCCGGGCTGTTGCCGCGCATCGGGGCAGTATCAACATAGAGATCGCGCAGAATATCAGCCGCTGCGTTAACGCACAGCGTACGTCCTGAGAGCGTAAAAGCATTGTCATGACGTTTAATCTCAATCCCCAGGCGTCGCTCGAGTTGTTTAATATTGTCGTCAAAAGGACCGCACAGGCTCAGCAGGCGACGATTGTCGGCAGGTTCTAATACGATTTCACGCGTTTCAATATTCAAACTAATCCTTTGGGTCACTCAGGGCCAGGTTGGAAGTGTAATAGGGGCCGCGCCAGTTGCGAATAGCAGCAGCCATAACGAAATTATTTATTCCGTCCGGCAATGGCGCAAGGCTGAGAGTGGATATTTGGGCGAATTGTTGCGAAAGCAAGTGCAAAGCGGTGAAAACTCGCGGCGCATCAGGGTGATGCGCCGCAAATTTTCTATTACGGCTGGAACTGGCCTACGCCAATCTCATTTTCTTTGCGGGTGCGGGCAATCACCGAAGCGGGGCTTTCCATGAGACGTAATCCCATCTCTTCTTCTGTGCGTATCACTTTACCGCGCAGCGAGTTGGCATAGACGTCAACGATTTCAACATCAACGAATTTACCGATCATCTCCGGCGAGCCTTCGAAATTCACAACACGGTTGTTCTCTGTGCGGCCAGAAAGTTCCATCACGTTTTTACGCGACAGTCCCTCAACCAGAATACGCTGAACGCTGCCCATCATGTGACGGCTCAGGGACATCGCCTGCTGATTGATACGGTCCTGCAGAATATACAGGCGCTGCTTTTTCTCTTCTTCGCTGACGTCATCCGGCAGATCGGCTGCCGGCGTGCCCGGACGCGCCGAGTAGATAAAGCTGAAGCTCATGTCGAAGTTAACGTCGGCAATCAGTTTCATGGTCTTTTCAAAGTCGTCCTGGGTTTCGCCAGGGAAGCCAATGATAAAATCGGAACTGATCTGAATATCAGGACGCGCCGCACGCAGTTTACGAATGATAGCTTTGTATTCCAGCGCGGTATGGGCACGTTTCATTAGCGTCAGGATGCGATCCGAGCCGCTTTGTACCGGTAAATGCAGGAAGCTAACCAGCTCCGGCGTATCGCGATACACCTCGATAATATCGTCGGTAAATTCGATAGGATGGCTGGTGGTAAAACGAATGCGGTCGATACCATCAATGCCGGCAACCAGACGCAGCAGATCGGCAAAGGTACACATGCCGCCATCAAAGGTTTCGCAGCGATACGCATTAACGTTCTGACCCAGCAGATTCACCTCGCGAACGCCCTGAGACGCCAGCTGAGCGATCTCAAGCAGGATGTCATCGCTGGGACGGCTGACTTCTTCACCGCGGGTATAAGGCACCACGCAGAACGTACAATATTTATTACAGCCTTCCATGATGGACACAAAGGCGGTTGGGCCATCGGCACGCGGTTCCGGCAGACGGTCAAATTTTTCAATTTCCGGGAAGCTGATATCCACGACCGGACTTTTTGAGCCGCGTACGGTGTTGATCATTTCCGGCAGGCGATGCAGCGTCTGCGGCCCAAACACGATATCAACATAGTTAGCGCGTTGACGAATGTGATCGCCTTCCTGTGACGCGACGCAGCCGCCAACACCGATGATAAGATCGGGGTTACGCTCTTTCAGCGATTTCCAGCGTCCCAGCTGATGGAAGACCTTTTCCTGCGCTTTTTCGCGAATAGAACAGGTATTAAGCAGCAGGACATCCGCTTCTTCAGCGTTGTCGGTCAGCGTATAGCCGTGCGTGCTATCCAACAGATCGGCCATCTTCGATGAATCATATTCATTCATCTGACAGCCCCAGGTTTTTATGTGCAATTTTTTCGTCATCAGACTGGCCATTGATTTAGTGCAGAGAAGTGCAGGGCGCGTATTGTAATGCTTTGCTGCTGTTGTGACCAGTGCAGTGGCTTTTCTGTTTGCCTGCTATTTTTCCGGTACACTTTCATGATACCCGTCAGAACATTCGGTCTTAACGGTGGCGCTTTCTTAGAAGGAAAAAACAATGCAGCCTGAACAATATGATGTCGCGATCGTGGGTGGCGGCATGGTGGGCGGTGCGCTGGCCTGCGGGCTGGCACAGCACGGCTTTAAGGTTATCGTGCTGGACCGCGACGTGCCGACTGAATTCGATCGCAGCAGCGATCCCGACCTGCGTATTTCAGCCATCAGCTGCCGCTCGGTAGATCTGTTGAAACAGCTTAATGTCTGGCAGGCGGTGCAGGAAATGCGCCTGGCGCCTTATCGCAAGCTGGAAACATGGGAGTGGCAGACGGCGAAGGTTTCGTTTGATGCTGCTTCTTTGGGCTTGCCGGAGCTGGGATATATGGTGGAAAACCGCGTGCTGCAGTGGGCGCTCTGGCAGCAGATGCAGCAGGATAATGTCACCCTGCGCGCGCCAGCGACACTGCAGTCACTGCAGGAGAAAAATGCCGGCTGGGAATTGACGCTGGATAACGATCAGAAGATTCATGCCAATCTGGTGGTAGGCGCCGACGGGGCCAATTCACAGGTGCGGCAGTTGGCGGGCATCGGCATTCATGGCTGGAACTATGCACAGTCATGTATGCTGATCAGTGGTCGCTGCGCGCAGCCTGTTGGCGATACCACCTGGCAGAAGTTTACGCCTGACGGCCCACGCGCTTTTCTGCCGCTTTTTGATGAGTGGGCTTCGCTGGTGTGGTATGACAAACCGTCACGCTTGCGCCAGTTGCAGACACTCTCAATGGATCAACTAAGCAAAGAGATTAAAACGCACTTTCCGGCAAGGCTGGGGAATTTCACGCCGGTGGCGGCGGCCAGTTTTCCGTTGGTGCGCCGACACGCCACGCAATATGTGCTGCCGGGCCTTGCGCTGGTGGGCGATGCCGCGCATACCATCAATCCGCTGGCCGGGCAGGGAGTGAACTTGGGCTATCGCGATGTTGATGCCTTGATTGACGTGTTGCTGGCCGCGCGCAACGCAGCTGAAGCCTGGTGGACGCAGCCGGTGCTGCTGCGTTATCAGCGTCAGCGTCAGCGCGACAATATGCTGATGCAAAGCGGTATGGATCTGTTCTACTTTGCCTTCAGTAATCAGCTGGGGCCGTTAAAGGCGTTAAGAAATATAGGTCTGATGGCGGCGCAGAATGCTGGCGTGATGAAGCGTAAGGCGCTGCGTTACGCTCTGGGGCTTTAAGCGCAGGGGAGCCGGGCTAATTGCGGCGGCTCCTGTCAATAAATAGCAACCAATAAAAAACCCGCCGAAGCGGGTTTTTTACTTGATTTGGCTGGGGTGCAGGGATTCGAACCCCGGAATGCTGGTATCAGAAACCAGTGCCTTACCGCTTGGCGACACCCCAATAGGTGTTAAATCAAATTTTTTACATCTTAGTATGGCTGGGGTGCAGGGATTCGAACCCCGGAATGCTGGTATCAGAAACCAGTGCCTTACCGCTTGGCGACACCCCAATAATATGGTGGCTACGACGGGAATCGAACCTGTGACCCCAGCATTATGAGTGCTGTGCTCTAACCAGCTGAGCTACGTAGCCAAATTATTGTACTGCTCTGGATTGGCTGGGATACCTGGATTCGAACCAGGGAATGCCGGTATCAAAAACCGGTGCCTTACCGCTTGGCGATATCCCAATTCGTACACGTACCCGTGAACTCACCAGAAAAAATGGCTGGGGTACCTGGATTCGAACCAGGGAATGCCGGTATCAAAAACCGGTGCCTTACCGCTTGGCGATACCCCATCCGTGCAAACCGATGACTGAAATGGTGCGGGAGGCGAGACTTGAACTCGCACACCTTGCGGCGCCAGAACCTAAATCTGGTGCGTCTACCAATTTCGCCACTCCCGCAAAAAAGATGGTGGCTACGACGGGAATCGAACCTGTGACCCCAGCATTATGAGTGCTGTGCTCTAACCAGCTGAGCTACGTAGCCATCTTTTTTCGCGCTACCTTCATCGGCGTTGCGGGGCGCATTATGCGGAGTTGACCTAAAAGCGTCAACAAGTTTTTTCCCGTTTTTTACCCTGATGCGATTGTTTGTCTGGCTTATAACCAGCATGGTCGAATATTAAACAAAATTCATTGTTGCAGCTGTTTTTCTGCCAGATTAACGGGCCATTGCTGGCCCGCTGCACATCGTAACAGAGCGATCAGTAAGCTGACTGATGAACGCCCACCGCACGGCCTGACGGGTCATCCATGTTTTTGAACGCTTCGTCCCACTCGATCGCTTTGGCTGATGAACAGGCAACGGATGGGCCACCCGGAACGCACTCAGCAGCGCTCGGAACCGGGAACAACTCTTCAAAGATCTCACGATAGAGATAAGCTTCTTTGGAGCCAGGCGTGTTGTAAGGAAAACGGAAGTGCGCCGTTTTCAGCTGTTGATCGCTGACCTCCTGCGCGGCCACCACTTTCAACGAGTCGATCCAGCTGTAGCCAACGCCGTCAGAGAATTGTTCTTTCTGGCGCCAGGCGACGCTTTCCGGCAAATAAGAGGAGAAACATTCACGCAGGATATGCTTTTCCATTTTACCGTTGCTGCCACACAGCTTGTCGGCCGGGTTGATGCGCATGGCCACATCAAGGAATTTCTTATCCAGGAACGGCACGCGCGCTTCCACGCCCCAGGCGGACATCGCCTTGTTGGCGCGTGCGCAGTCGTACATATGCAATGCCATCAGCTTACGTACGTTCTCTTCGTGGAACTCTTTAGCGTTTGGCGCCTTGTGGAAATAAAGATAACCACCGAATACTTCATCCGCGCCTTCGCCCGACAGCACCATTTTGATGCCCATCGCTTTGATTTTACGCGACATCAGATACATTGGCGTTGAAGCGCGAATCGTAGTGACGTCATAGGTTTCAATGTGATAGATCACGTCACGGATAGCATCAAGGCCTTCCTGCACGGTGAAATGGATCTCATGGTGCACGGTGCCAAGATGCTCAGCCACCGCTTTGGCGGCTTTGAGATCCGGCGAACCTTCCAGTCCTACCGCAAACGAGTGCAGCTGAGGCCACCAGGCTTCGCTCTTATCCTGATCTTCCACGCGCTTGGCCGCAAACCGTTTGGTCACTGCGGAAATGATCGAGGAGTCAAGGCCGCCAGAAAGCAGCACGCCATAAGGTACGTCAGACATCAGGTGGCTTTTCACCGCATCTTCCAGCGCGTTTTTCAGCACGCCAGCATCGGTAACGTTGTGCTCAACGTTTTTATATTCCATCCAGTCGCGCTGGTAATAACGGTGAATTTCGCCGTCGGTGCTGCTCATGTAGCTACCGGCCGGGAACTCTTTGATCGAGCGGCATACCGGCACCAGCGATTTCATCTCTGAGGCGACAAACAGGTTGCCGTGCTCATCGTTGCCCATGTAGAGCGGAATTATGCCGATGTGGTCGCGGCCGATCAGCCAGGTCTGTTTTTCACTGTCATAGAGAATAAAGGCAAACATGCCTTCCAGCTCATCGAGGAAGTCGACACCTTTTTCCTGATAAAGCGCCAGAATCACTTCACAGTCGGAGCCGGTCTGGAATTCATAGCGATCGCTCAGTTCAGCACGCAACGCCTGGTGGTTATAAATTTCACCGTTCACCGCCAGCACATGGGTATGCGCTGCGTTATACAGCGGCTGAGCGCCATTGTTTACATCAACAATAGAAAGGCGTTCGTGAGCCAGAATCGCGTTATCATCAGCATATACGCCGGACCAGTCCGGGCCGCGGTGGCGCATCAGACGTGACAGCTCAAGCGCCTTTTTGCGCAGCTCGGTAGGATCGCTTTTTAAATCCAGAACACCAAAAATCGAACACATATCTTACTCCTGGCTCTCACCGCTGAGGTGATGTTGTCATAACGTCTTTGTATGAAGCAGCGCGAATGACTGCGTGATGTATAAGAAAATGCGCTATTTCCCCCCGATGATGCAACTGTTTTAGCGATTTGCTGATAAAAAGGCTGTTGCAGAGGTGATAAAATTAGATTTTATCTAATTTTATTGGCATTTCATTGAGGATTCGGCAATAAAAGTGGCGTTGAGTATGAAAAGTAGCCAGCATAAAGACCAAAAAAAACCTGGCGGCGCCAGGTTGGTTTCAGAACAGATCGATATCCGCCACGCTGGGATAGATATAGTTTGGCCGGAATGGCATGGCATCAATATCACTTAGCGTAGAAACGCCCGAAAGCACCAGAATGGTTTCGAGCCCCGCCTGGAAACCCGCAAGGATATCGGTGCGTAAATTATCGCCGACAATGACCGTCTCTTCCGAATGCGCCTGCATTTTGTTCAGTGCAGCGCGAATGATAAGCGGGCTCGGCTTACCGACATAGAAAGGCCGACGGCCCGAGATTTTTTCGATACCGGCACACAGAGCACCGCAGGCGGGCACAAAGCCACGCGCATGCGTATCCGGGTTGGTAGCGATAAAGCGTGCACCATTGGCCACGAAAAACGCCGCCTTGTGCATCATGTCCCAGTTAAAGGAGCGGGTTTCACCCACGATGACAAAGTCAGGATTGATATCCGTAATGGTAAAGCCTGCTTTATAAAGTTCGTGGATCAGCGCGCCTTCACCGACCACATACGCCTTTTTACCTTCCTGATGCTTGAGGAAATCTGCGGTTGCCATGGCCGAAGTATAAAAAGCGGAAGCGGGCAGTTCTATGCCAGCAGAAAGAAAGCGGTTGGCCAGGTCCTGCGCGGTTTGGGAAGGGTAGTTGGTCAGCAGAACCAGCGGCATCTCTTTTTCAACGATGCGCATCAGAAACTCGCCTGCACCTGGCACAGCGGTGTTGTCGTGCATCAGCACGCCATCAATATCGCAGATTACATTTTTAATCATCTTGGTTTTATCCATCGTAAAAGGCGCAGTTACTCTTCCAACAGGTGTTGTAAAAGAAGGCCATTGAGCATCGCGCGTTTCGCCAGGGCAAAAGCGCCAATAGCTGAGCGATGATCGAGTTCGGAACGTACCACTGGCAAGTTTTTGCGGAATGCCTTCAGTACCTGAGTATTAATGCAGCTTTCCACTGCGGGCAGCAATATCCTACCAGCATCGGTGATTTCACCTGCGATCACCACTTTTTGTGGGTTAAACAGGTTGATGGCAATGGCGATCGCCTTGCCTAAATAGCGTCCAACAAAGCCAATCACCTCGCAGGCCAGCGCATCACCTTTATTAGCCGCTTTGCAAATGGCGGCCATTTGGCAATTATCCAGCGTTAATGAGCTGGAATAGCCCTGCTGTAGCAGATGGCGCACGCGGTTTTCTATGGCACCGTTGGCCGCGATGGTTTCCAGGCAGCCGAAATTGCCGCAATGGCAGCGCTCACCCAAAGGATCGACCTGAATATGACCAATCTCACCGACATTGCCATTACTGCCGAGAAAAATATGGCCGTTGGTGATAATGCCGGCACCGGTTCCACGGTGGACACGCACTAAAATAGAGTCGGCGCAGTCGCGAGATGCACCAAAATAATGCTCTGCTAACGCCAGGCTGCGAATATCGTGACCGACAAAGCTGGTGACGCTGAATCTTTTTTTCAGGTTAGCGACCAGCGGCCAGTGGCTAACGGTGATATGCGGCATATAGCGGATTACGCCTTTATCAGGATCTACCAGTCCGGGCAGAATCACGGCAATGGCAATCAGTTCACGCAGCTTGCGCTGATAAAGCTCTTTAAATTGCGCAATGATGTCGAACAGCGCATTTTCCAGCGTTTCCTGCGTGCGCTGAGGCAAAGGGTAATGCTCTTCCGCAAGGGATTTACCGCTCAGGTCGAACAGCGTCAGGGTGGCATCATTGCGGCCGAGGCGCACGCCGATGGTATTAAAGCCGCGGGTTTCGGTGACGATAGAGATGGCGCGTCGTCCGCCGGTGGAGGCCTGCTGCTCGACCTCTTTGATCAGGCCGCGCTCAATCAGCTGGCGGGTAATTTTTGTGACGCTGGCGGGCGCAAGCTGGCTCAGTTCCGCAATCTGAATACGTGAAATCGGCCCTTGCCGATCGATCAGCCGATAGACGGCCGCGCTGTTGAGTTGTTTAACGAGATCAACATTTCCGATTTGTGCCTGGCCGCCAGTGGTCATTCAATACTTACTCGCTGAGGACTTCGTCGCCGTTAACGATAGTCTTGGTAATTCGATAATCGCGTGTAAAAACAGTAAGGTTAGCCACTTTTCCCGCTTCTATAGTGCCTAACTGCCGATCAACGCCGATTGCCCGTGCCGGATAAAGCGTCGCCATGCGCACCGTTTCATCCAGTGCAATGCCAACCTGTTCAACGCAGTTTTTGACCGCTTCAATCATGGTCAACGCTGAACCGCTGAGCGTGCCGTTTTCATCAACGCAGAGTCCGTCGCGATAGTATATTGTTTTTCCTGCAAAAATGAACTGGTCAATCTCTGCGCCTGCCGGGGCGGTGGCATCGGTGACCAATACCAGCTTATCGCCTTTGAGACGTTTGGCATTGCGCACATTGGCGTAATGCACGTGAAGTCCATCAACGATAATGCCGCAGTAAACGTCAGGCGCGTCGAACAGCGCGCCAGCGAGACCAGGCTCGCGGCCAATCATCGGCGGCATAGCATTATAAAGATGGGTAGCGAAACGGGCACCGGCGCCAATGCCTGCCTGCGCTTGCTCATAAGTAGCATTTGAGTGGCCAACCGAAACCACAATACCTGCAGCCACAAGCTGCTCAATCACCGCCGAGCCCGCCATTTCTGGCGCCAGCGTGACCTTGCTGATGACCTCTGCATGCTGGCAAAGGTAATCAACTAATGCCGGATCGGGCGTGCGAATCAAATCAGGATTGTGGGTACCTTTTTTAATCACGTTAAGCCACGGCCCTTCCAGATGCAGGCCCAGCGCCTGATGGCGATGTTCAGCCAGCCAGCTACCCATTACGTCAATGGCACGCTTCATCAGCGCATCGGTGCTGGTAATCAGCGTCGGCAGGAAGCTGGTGCAGCCCGATTTTTCATTGGCTTTTTGCATGGTGTTCAGTGTATCGAGGCTGATGGCCTCAATGTCGTCATTGAACTGCACGCCACCACAGCCGTTAAGCTGTAGATCGATAAAGCCAGGGGTAATATTCGCCCCCTGGACATCGCGTTGCTCAATTCCTGCGGGCAGCTCAGTGAACGGACAAACGCGGTCGATCAGGCCATCAGCGATGACGACAGCATGGTTATCAAGAACGTGATGACCGGTAAAAACGCGGCCATTGGTCAGAGCATACATATTTTCTCTCCCGACAATTCCGGGTAACTAAAACGCACCCCTTAAGGCAGATGCGTTTAGCGAAGCCCGGATAATTATCGATGTGTTCAAAGGTTTTTCATATTTTCCGCTTCCATCTCGCGGAAATATTTTACTGTTTTGACTTTCAATTCCATGGTGGCCGGCTCATCGCATACCACAATCGATTTGGCATGCAGCTGCAAACAGCTGATGGTCCACATGTGATTCACATTGCCTTCGACCGCGGCTTGTAGCGCCTGGGCTTTGACATGACCAGTAACCAGAATCATCACCTCTTCGGCATCAAGCAGCGTGCCAACGCCCACGGTCAGCGCATATTTCGGCACCTGGCTGACGTCACCGTCAAAGAAGCGTGAATTCGCCACGCGGGTGTCATGCGTTAAGGTCTTGATGCGCGTGCGGGAGGCCAGCGATGAGGCCGGTTCATTGAAAGCAATATGACCATCGTTGCCGACGCCGCCCATGAACAGATGGATCTTGCCATAAGCGCGAATTTTCTCTTCGTACTGGCGACATTCTGCGTCAATGTCCGGGGCATTGCCATTAAGAAGATTGATATTTTCTTTTGCAATATCAACGTGGTCAAAGAAATTGCGGTGCATGAATGTGTGGTAACTTTCCGGATGTGACTCCGGCAGGCCAACATACTCATCCATATTGAACGTCACCACATGCCTGAAGCTAACCTGGCCCGCTTTATGCATCTCAATAAGATATTTATAGGCTTCAAGTGGCGTGCCGCCGGTTGGCAGGCCAAGGACAAAAGGGCGATCGGCGGTGGGGTTAAACGCGTTGATACGGTTAACGATGTGGCGCGCGGCCCATTTGCCCACGTCGCTGGCGGAAGATAGTGGAATCAGTCTCATGCGGCACCTCAAATAAATGGAGAAGACAAGTTTAGTTGGAAAGGATTCGTGACGTTAATCTACCAATAGCAGCGGAAGTAGCCGTACAGCAGACATTTTTACGCCTTGTTATTTTTAATAATAAAATAAGTTTTGTCTGCAGGCCATTAGTAAGTGTCCTAATAAACATATTTAGGTGATAACTATCACACAAAGCGCGCTTTAATTTGCGAAGCGAATTAATTTCTTTTTACACTGCGCAGCGTGGTGTGTAGTGTCATGAAAATGCCTGAAGATGGTGACAAAAAAACAAACAACTTCAGGTACCGGTTCGGCTCACAGGGGGAAGGGTAAATGCTAGGTTACTTACAACGGGTTGGCAGGGCGCTGATGGTGCCGGTGGCAACGTTACCGGCGGCGGCAATATTGATGGGCGTCGGATACTGGATCGATCCTGACAGTTGGGGTGCCGGCAATGCCTTTGCCGCTTTACTGATTAAGTCGGGCGCGGCAATTATTGAGAATATGTCGGTGCTATTTGCGATTGGTGTCGCTTACGGCATGTCAAAAGATAAGGATGGCGCGGCAGCACTGACCGGTTTTGTCGGCTTTCTGGTGGTGACGACACTCTGTTCACCGGCAGCGGTGTCGATGATTCAAAAAATACCCGTTGAGCAGGTGCCGGCGGCCTTTGGCAAAATCAACAACCAGTTTGTTGGCATCCTTGTTGGGGTGCTCTCTGCTGAGGTTTACAATCGCTTCAGCCAGGTTGAACTGCCGAAGGCGCTCTCATTCTTCAGCGGACGTCGACTGGTACCGATTCTGGTCTCATTCCTGATGATCGTGGTCGCCTTTATTCTGATGTATATCTGGCCGGTAATCTTTAATGGCCTGGTGGGCTTTGGCGAACATATTCAGAAAATGGGCTCGGCGGGCGCGGGCATCTACGCCTTCTTTAACCGCATGCTGATTCCGGTCGGCCTGCATCATGCGCTGAACTCGGTGTTCTGGTTTGATGTTGCGGGTATTAATGACATTCCTAATTTCCTCGGCGGCGCGCAATCTATCGAAAGCGGTAAAGGCATCGTCGGCATCACCGGTCGTTATCAGGCGGGCTTCTTCCCGATTATGATGTTTGGCCTGCCGGGCGCTGCGCTGGCGATCTATCACTGCGCCAGGCCAGAAAATCGCGCCAAAGTTGCGGGCATTATGTTAGCCGCTGCCTTTGCCGCCTTTTTTACCGGTATTACCGAGCCGCTGGAATTCTCTTTCATGTTTGTGGCACCAGTGCTCTATGTTATCCACGCCTTCTTGACTGGCGTGTCGGTGTTCATCGCCGCCAGCATGCACTGGATTGCTGGTTTTGGCTTCAGCGCCGGGCTAGTGGATTTGGTCCTGTCGACGCGTAACCCGCTGGCCACCCACTGGTACATGCTGATTCCGCAGGGCATCGTCTTCTTCGTGCTTTATTATGTGGTTTTCCGTTTTACCATCAAAAAGTTCAACCTGATGACGCCTGGTCGCGAACTGGCCGTAGTGGGCGATGAAAGTGACGGCTATGACGTTAATATCGACACGAAAACGAATGGCGAAAGCGAGACCGAAACGCTGGCTCGTCGTTATATCAGCGCGGTGGGCGGTTCAGATAACCTGACCAGTATTGATGCCTGTATTACCCGTTTACGCCTGAACGTCAAAGATGCGGCCACCGTGAATGAAAGCGTAGCCAGGCGGCTGGGTGCCTCTGGCATTATTCGTCTTAACAAGCAGAGCGTGCAGATTATCGTGGGCACGCGCGCCGAAGCCATCGCCTCTGCTATGAAAAACGTGCTGGCTAAAGGACCGGTTGCCGCATCGACCGCGGTTCCCGCTACCGTGGCAGAACCGGCACCGCAGGCGGTAAGAAACGTCGATAAAACGGTGATTGCCACGCTGGTGGCGCCGGTGAGTGGCGAGGTCGTTGCGCTGGAGAAGGTTGAAGATGAGGCGTTCGCCAGCAAAGCCGTAGGCGAGGGTGTGGCCATTCGGCCCACCGGCAGTACGGTAGTGGCGCCAATTGCTGGCACCATCGTTAAAATTTTCAACACCAATCACGCTTTCTGTCTGGCCACCGATGATGATCTTGAGATTGTGGTGCACATGGGGCTCGACACCGTGGCGTTGCAAGGACAGGGCTTTACCCGGCTGGTGGAAGAGGGCGCCGTTGTGACCGCAGGCCAGCCGATACTGGAGATGGATCTGGCGTTTCTGAACGCCAATGCCCGCTCCATGGTTAGTCCGGTTGTCATCAGCAATATCGATGATTTTGCCGGTATTACGTTGCTGGCAGGACAGCAGGTTGTGGCGGGGGAAACGCCACTGTTTGAGGTCAAAGGCTAATCAGCTAAAACGTCACGCCAGGGCAGGAACACTTTCCTGCCCTTTTTTATGGGATTCAACGAACAAACGGTTGTTTCCCATCTCCGCTTTGTGGATCATACCGGTTATTTCGTGGTGCAAATCACAGACATTCGCGTTGAGGAAATTGAGATGAGTGAGGCTGAAGCCCGCCCAACTAACTTTATTCGTCAGATTATTGATGAAGATCTGGCGAGCGGTAAGCACGAACGTGTGCATACCCGTTTTCCACCGGAGCCTAATGGTTATCTGCACATTGGCCATGCAAAATCGATCTGCCTGAACTTTGGTATCGCGCAGGATTATCAGGGCGAATGTAATCTGCGCTTTGATGACACGAACCCGGCGAAAGAAGATATCGAATTCGTTGAGTCGATCAAGCAGGACGTCCAGTGGCTGGGCTTTCAGTGGAGTGGTGAGATTTGCTATTCCTCTAACTATTTTGACCAGTTGCATCAGTATGCTATTGAGCTGATCAATAAAGGCCTGGCGTATGTTGATGAGCTGACGCCGGAGCAGATCCGTGAGTATCGCGGTACGCTGACTTCTGCGGGTAAAAACAGTCCCTATCGCGATCGCAGCGTGGAAGAGAACCTCGCGCTGTTTGAAAAAATGCGTAACGGCGAGTTCGCGGAAGGCACTGCCTGCCTGCGGGCGAAAATCGATATGGCCTCTAACTTTATTGTGATGCGCGATCCGGTGATTTACCGTATCAAGTTCGCCACTCACCATCAGACCGGTGACAAATGGTGCATCTACCCGATGTACGATTTTACGCACTGCATTTCTGATGCGCTGGAAGGCATTACGCATTCACTGTGTACGCTGGAGTTTCAGGATAACCGCCGCCTTTACGACTGGGTGCTGGATAACATCACCATTTCTGTGCATCCGCGTCAGTATGAGTTTTCGCGGCTCAACCTTGAATACGCCATCATGTCGAAGCGCAAGCTGAGCCAGCTGGTCACCGAAAATGTGGTGGAAGGGTGGGACGATCCGCGCATGCTGACCGTTTCAGGCCTGCGTCGTCGTGGCTACACGTCTGCGTCTATTCGCGAGTTCTGCCGCCGTATCGGCGTGACCAAACAGGACAACATCGTTGAAATGGCCTCGCTGGAATCCTGTATTCGTGACGATCTGAATGAGAACGCGCCGCGTGCAATGGCGGTTCTGGATCCGCTGAAAGTGGTGATTGAGAATCTGCCATCAACGCACGAAGAGATCATCACCATGCCGAATCATCCGAATAAGCCGGAGATGGGCACGCGCGAAGTGCCTTTCAGCCGCGAAGTCTGGATCGATCGCGCCGATTTCCGCGAAGAAGCCAATAAGCAGTATAAGCGTCTGGTTCTGGGCAAAGAGGTGCGCCTGCGTAATGCGTATGTCATTCGTGCTGAACGCATTGCCAAAGACGAAGAAGGCAATATCACCTGCATCTACTGCACCTGTGATACCGATACGCTGAGCAAAGATCCTGCTGATGGCCGCAAAGTAAAAGGCGTGATTCACTGGGTGTCCGCGGTGCATGCGCAGGCTGCGGAATTCCGTTTGTACGATCGGCTGTTCAGCGTGCCGAATCCTGGCGCAGCGGACGAATTCCTGGCGACGATTAATCCAGATTCACTGGTTATCAGGCAGGGATTTGTTGAGCCTGGCTTACGCAACGTGGCGGTAACAACACCGCATCAGTTCGAGCGGGAAGGCTACTTCTGTGCGGACAGCGTCTATTCAACGCCATCTAACCTGGTGTTTAACCGCACCGTTGGCCTGCGTGATACCTGGGCTAAAACAGGCGAATAATACCTGTAACTGAATGAATGTTAAAAAGGAGCGAGGATTCGCTCCTTTTTTTATGCCTGCCTAGCAAACACAGCCGCTGGTCGCTGTTAAAAATACCCACTCAGTTAACAAAAATTAATCAATCTCCGGGTGTTAAATATTCTTTTTAAGGTAGGCTATGCGCACTTAATTCTACCGAGAGAAGCAGGAACAGGTAATGACAGATATGGTCCAGGAAGCGAAGCATAGCGTGGTCGTGGTGCACCAGCTGATCGAAAGAATATTTAATAACGCTTCCGAATCCGAAGAAACGCTTAATCTTTTCCTCTCTTACTTTCACCCCTCTTTTATGCTGATTACGCCTGCCGGGCAGCGACTCTCTCTGACCGCGATGGAAGCGCTGTTTCGTGGCTTGAAAGGCCAGCGGGAAGGGGTGCGTATTGCGACCGGGGAGTATGAAATCCTGTCACAGAATGGCACTGACGTGGTAATTCAGTACTGCGAGTTACAGATGCGCAATGGTGAAACCCAGAAGCGCATTGCGGTGGCGATTCTTGACTGTTCTACGGCTAACCCGCGCTGGCGTTATCTGCAGGAAACGTTGTGTGCCTGAATTCAGGCGTAAAAAAACCGGTGTATTCACCGGTTTATGACGCTACTGAGTCGAACTTACTTATCGTGCAGCGTGTCATCTTCACGGCAGTCGCCGGTTGAGCAGTGGCCGTACAGATAGAGACTGTGGTTAGTGAGTTTGATGCCATGACGCGTGGCGATATCGCGCTGACGCGATTCGATAGATTCATCGCTGAACTCAATGACCTTGCCACAGTCGAGGCAGATCAGGTGATCGTGATGATGCTGCTGCGTCAGCTCAAATACCGATTTGCCGCCTTCAAAATTATGGCGGGTTACGATACCGGCATCATCAAACTGGTTCAGCACGCGATAAACGGTCGCTAAACCAATCTCTTCGCCCATATCAATCAGGCGTTTATACAAATCTTCCGCGCTGACGTGATGGCCTTCAGGTTCCTGAAGCACTTCCAGAATCTTCAAACGAGGAAGCGTGACTTTCAGGCCGGCCTTCTTTAATGCGGAGTTGTTGTCAGTCATGCGGATATTGTCCTGTTACTTTGCTAGTCACAATGTGGCTGAAAAGCCCTGAACATCGGTCGACGTTTAGACGAATTGTGTCTCATTATAAAATTCAAGCATCGAAATGAAAACTACAGGGGAAGCCTGAAAACTCAGTTGGATGTAAGGAGAAATGTCGCTACGTCCGAAGAAATCATGCTGCAAGCATATGTTAACATTTCGCTTACCACCAACACTTTTATGGTTAAGATGATTAAGCGTGTGACCGATGGGGGTATTCTACAGATTTGCCGATTAAAGTTACAAATATGTATCTATTATTTCCATAGGAAAATCCATCTGCTCAATGTGAGCCAGCGCCCACATTGAGCGTTCAGCTTACGCCTCAATAATTTCCTGCAGATGAAGCTCATCAGAAATTTGTTTTACCCACGCGTCCACGCGTGCGTTGGTCAGCTCTGGCTGACGATCTTCATCAATAGCTAAACCAAGGAAGTGCTTATCGTCCGCCAGGCCTTTAGAAGCTTCAAAGTGATAACCTTCGGTTGGCCAGTGACCGACGATAACCGCGCCGTTCGGTTCGATGATATCGCGCAGAGTGCCCAGCGCATCACAGAAGTATTCTGCGTAATCTTCCTGATCGCCACAGCCAAACAGCGCCACCAGTTTGCCATTGAAATCCACTTCTTCCAGCGTCGGGAAAAAGTCGTCCCAGTCGCACTGCGCTTCGCCGTAATACCAGGTCGGAATGCCTAAAAGCAGAATATCGAACGCTTCGAGGTCCTCTTTGCTGCTTTTGGCAATGTCATGAACTTCTGCAACGTCTTTACCGAGTTGCTTCTGAATCATCTTTGCAATGTTTTCGGTATTGCCCGTATCGCTGCCGAAGAAAATGCCTACGATTGCCATGCGCTTGATAACCTCTTGAAACGTAATTAATTGGTGGTGAATTTTATTCACAGATAAACGCAATGATAGCAGAGAGGCGGAGAGGGCGGAACTCACAAAGCCCGTGCATTTGTCGCTTTGTGCGTTCTTCCCCTCGCGCGGCGATGACTATAGCTTTAATTGCGCCATGATCATCTCTTCAATCAACTCGCTGCGGCTCATCTGCCGCCGATCGGCCAGCTCATTAAGTGCATCAACCGCATCGGCGTTCATTTTCAGCTCAACACGACGCAAGCCGCGCACTTTATCGCGTTTTAGCTGGTTTCGCTTGTTGATACGGAGCTGTTCATCACGCGTCAGCGGACTGGTTTTTGGCCGACCCGGTCGACGTTCATCTGCGAACAGATCGAGTGTGGTGCGGTCCGTGTTTTCTTTTGCCATAGCTTCGCGATAGTGAAAGGATGACGAGGGTGAACCTGTCAAAGTGTAACTGAAATGAGCCGATTTACCTGATGCCGGTAAATTTTAGCGCGGTATAATAACCCAGCTGTAGCGCAGGGAACAATTATTTCCCGCTTCGACAGACATTTATGCTGGCAGAGCTAAAAACCGGCGCACGGCGCGCAGCACCGCATCGGGCTTCTCTGCGTGCACCCAGTGTCCTGCATCGGCAATCACATGGGCTCGCGCGTGCGGAAACTGCGCCAGCAGTGTGTCGCGATAGGCGTTATCCAGATAGGAAGAATCGCCGCCGCGAATAAACAGTGCAGCATGCGGCGAGGCGGGCAGGCTGTTCCAGCCAGAGATAGCAGCATAGTTGTCCCACAAAACCGGCACATTGAAACGCCATTCACCGGCGTGAAAAGACTTCAGTAAAAACTGAATAATGCCCTCTTCATCGATGTACTGGCGCATGAGCTCGGCGGCCTGAGCACGCTGTTCCACTCCCGCTGCCGTCACCGCGTTAAGCGCGGCAAAAATGGCGTCATGACGGCGCGTTTGATAATCCACCGGCGCAATATCGATCATCACCAGTTGCTCAACGCGCGCCGCGGCCAGCGATGCCATGGTCATAGCAATTTTTCCGCCCATTGAGTGACCAATCACCGATACTTTCTCAATGCCCAGCGTATCCAGCGTATCGAACATATCAGCTGCCATGGCGGCATAGCTCATCTGATCTGAACGCGGGGACAGCCCATGATTGCGCACGTCAACCTGGATCACCTGACGCCTATCGCGCAGGCCGCGCGCCAACACGCCTAAGTTATCCAGGCTGCCAAACAGGCCGTGGATTAACAGCAGTGGCGTGCATTGGGGCGCAGATTGTTCAGTTTGCAAGCGAGCATTCAAATTCATGGCAAAGTTCTTACGGCGGGGACGAAGGCTTAGGGTATCATGTTTTTTACTTGTCCTGGAAAAGGGCGCCGCGCGAATAAGGCATATTCTGACTTTTGTCTTCTGGCGACGTCAGCGCTACCGACCCTCAGGATTTAACTTTATAATCCTTATGTTAGAACCAGGTCACATTTTGCAGCGCATTGCGTACTGATGTCACACTCCAGGATGGACTGGTTCTGCCACTCGTTAAAACCGTACGGATAAAGATGAAAACGATTGAAGTCGACGAAGAGCTGTATCGCTATATTGCCAGCCACACACAGCACATTGGTGAAAGCGCCTCCGACATTTTACGGCGCATGCTGAAATTTACCGCAGGTCAAAGCGCACCGGTAAAAACCACCCCGGTGGTAGCTGGCTCGCCGGCTGTTGCGGAAAAAGAGGAATCGCGTCCGCAGGATCGCGTACGGGCTGTGCGTGAAATGCTGCTGTCTGATGAATACGCAGAACAGAATAAGGCGGTGAGCCGTTTTATGCTGATTTTGTCAACTTTATATCGTCTTGATCCTAAAGCTTTTGCTGATGCGACCGCCTCTTTGCAGGGCCGGACGCGCGTCTATTTTGCTGGCGATCAGCAAACGCTTTTACAGCACGGCACCCATACGAAGCCAAAACATGTTCCCGGCACTCCGTACTGGGTCATTACGAATACCAACACAGGCCGCAAAGGCAGCATGATCGAACACATCATGCAGTCCATGCAGTTCCCACAGGAACTGACTGACAAAGTCTGCGGCACCATTTAACCGAAGCGTCAGGGAGAAGCGCCAATGGCCAGTCACCCAAGAGCTGGGCAACCTGCTCAGCAGAGCGATTTGATTAACGTTGCACAGTTAACATCTCAGTATTATGTCCTTCAGCCCGAGCTGGGCAATCCGGAACATGCGGTGAAATTTGGCACCTCCGGCCATCGCGGCAGCGCGGGACGCCAGAGCTTCAACGAAATGCATATTCTGGCTATTGCGCAGGCAATTGCTGAAGAGCGTCAGAAGAACGGCATTACTGGCCCGTGCTACGTCGGTAAAGACACGCACGCGCTCTCCGAGCCCGCTATCATCTCCGTGCTGGAAGTACTGGCAGCGAACGGCGTGGATATCATTGTGCAGCAGGATAACGGCTATACGCCAACGCCTGCTATTTCCAATGCGATTCTCGAGCATAACAAAGCGGCTGGCGCACAGGCTGATGGCATCGTTATCACGCCTTCGCATAACCCACCGGAAGATGGCGGTATCAAGTACAACCCACCTAACGGCGGACCGGCTGATACCAACGTGACCAAAGTGGTGGAAGATCGTGCTAACCAGCTGATCGCTAACGGCCTGAAAGAGGTTAAGCGTCTGCCATTGAGCGAAGCCTGGGCCAGCGGACGTATTCAGGAACAAGATCTGATCCAGCCTTACATCGAAGGCCTGGCGCAGGTTATCGATATTCCAGCCATTCAGAAAGCGGGTCTGAAAATCGGTGTTGATCCATTAGGCGGTTCCGGTATCGCTTACTGGCAGCGCATCGCAGAGTTCTACAATCTTGATCTCACCATTGTGAACGATGCTGTCGATCAGACGTTCCGCTTTATGCACCTTGATAAAGACGGCGTGATTCGTATGGACTGTTCATCCGAATCTGCCATGGCAGGCCTGCTGGCGCTGCGTGATAAATTCGATCTCGCCTTCGCCAACGATCCTGACTACGACCGTCACGGCATCGTTACGCCGGCGGGCCTGATGAACCCGAACCACTACCTGGCGGTAGCGATTAACTATCTGTTCCAGCATCGCCCGCAGTGGGGCAAAGACGTTGCGGTCGGTAAAACACTGGTATCGAGCGCGATGATCGATCGTGTGGTTAACGATATTGGCCGTAAGCTGGTAGAAGTGCCGGTTGGCTTTAAGTGGTTCGTGGATGGCCTGCACGATGGCACCTTTGGTTTTGGCGGCGAAGAGAGCGCTGGCGCTTCATTCCTGCGCTTCGACGGTACGCCGTGGTCAACTGACAAAGATGGCATCATTCTTTGCCTGTTAGCCGCTGAAATCACCGCAGTTACCGGCAAAAACCCACAGCAGCACTATGATGAGCTGGCTGAGCGTTTTGGTGCACCAAGCTATAATCGCCTGCAGGCCTCTGCGACCTCCGCACAGAAAGCGGCGCTGTCTAAACTGTCACCAGAAATGGTCAGTGCTGACACGCTGGCAGGCGATCCAATCATTGCACGTCTGACCGCAGCACCAGGTAACGGCGCGGCAATTGGCGGACTGAAAGTGATGACGGAAAACGGCTGGTTTGCTGCGCGTCCTTCGGGCACCGAAGATGCATACAAAATCTACTGTGAAAGCTTCCTCGGCGCTGAGCATCGCGAAAAGATCGAAAAAGAAGCGGTAGAGATCGTCAGTGAAGTGTTAAAAAACGCCTGATAATTTCCCGTTACTGTGTGAAAGGCGCTGCTGGTCAGCGCCTTTTTTTATGGCCTTTTTGAGCGCGTTTTTCTTTTCCGTGTGCTGTCGTCTGGCGTGATTAAAAAAAGCACAACAATTCTGGTCTGATGAGTAGTAATTGTACAGCTCCGGGCGTAATATTAGAGCCAGATCACATTTACTTTCGCAGCACATACGCAAGAGGGAGGGCCGAACATGTATGAAAACTACTCTTCACTAAAAATAATTACACGACGCATCGCCGTTATCGTGATCGGCTTATTGGCATTACCGATTATGTTACTGCGCGACGATCGCGCGCGGTTTTACAGTTATCTGCACCGTGTCTGGTGTAAAACCAGCCAGAAACCGGTGTGGCTGGCTCAGGCTGAGGCCGCCGGACGCGATATCTGGTAATTTTCTGACTGGCATGATGAACAGATCGACAAAGCCCCGTATTAACGGGGCTTTTTTTATGGCTGCGGTTTGAGACATCGGCCAGGGCTGGGCTAAACGGACTGAATACGCTACACTGAAAACCTATACAAAATTTAAAAAGGTTGTACAAGTATGAGCGAGAAAATACCGGTTGGCATCAGCGCCTGTCTGCTTGGAAACAGCGTCCGCTTCGACGGCGGTCATAAGCGTCTTGCGTTTGCTACCGATGATCTCGCACCTTATGTCCGCTATGAGCCGATTTGTCCTGAAATGGCAATTGGTTTGCCGACGCCTCGCCCGGCGTTGCGATTGGTTAAAGCGGGCGAAGAAGAAGGTGAGGTAGCACTCTGCTTCAGCAAAGAGGGCGGTGAAGACATCACCGATCGGATGCGCGGTTGGTCTGCAGATCGCGTCGCTTCTCTGCATCATCTCTGCGGCTATGTGCTTTGCGCGAAATCGCCAAGCTGCGGCATGGAACGCGTGCGGGTGTATGAACCTGACAATAACAACAATCGCAAAGCGGGCATGGGCATTTTTGCCCGCGAACTACAGCGCGAAATGCCGTGGTTGCCGATGGAAGAGGATGGCCGTCTGCATGATGACGTGCTGCGCGAAAATTTTGTTGGCCGCGTGTACGCTTTACATGAATTCAATCAGTTGATGAATGAAGGCTTGAGTCGCTTTGAACTGATGGAGTTTCATACCCGCTACAAGCTGCTGCTGCTGTCACATCATCAGGATGAGTATCGTGAACTGGGACGCTTCGTGGCCAAAATGAGTGAATGGGATTCACTGGAAGATTATGCCGTCGAGTATCGCAGCCGGTTAATGCGTCTGCTGAGCTATCGCGCCAGCCGTCAAAATCACACCAATGTTCTGATGCACGTGCAGGGCTATTTTCGTGAGCAGCTCAAGCCGGCGCAGCGTCAGGAATTGACCCAGCTCATCGACCGCTATCGCAAAGGCGTGCAGCCGTTGCTGGCGCCCATCACGCTGCTGAAACATTACATGGCGGAATATCCGCATCCCTGGCTGGCAAAGCAGCGTTATTTCGACCCGTATCCGGAAGCACTGCGTCTGCGCTACGGCAACTAAACAGGGATCGTTATGGCAACTCATCTGGTTTGGCTGCGTAATGATTTACGCATCAATGATAACTATGCGCTGCATGCCGCCTGCCGCGACAACAAGGCTACCGTTATTGCCCTTTATGTTGCCACGCCCGGGCAGTGGCAGGACCACGATATGGCGCCCAAACAGGCCGCCTTTATTGCAAAAAGCCTGCATCTGCTGCAGCAGTCGCTGGCCGAGCGCGGCATTGCGTTGCACTACCAACAATGCGATCGCTATGACGATGCGGTGGAAACGGTAAAAACGTTTTGCCAGCAGCAAAAAGTCGATGCGTTTTTTTATAATTATCAGTATGCAATTAATGAACGCGAGCGCGATGCCGCCGTGGAACGTGCGCTCAATGCGCTAAACATTACCTGCCAGGGATTTGATGACGGCCTGCTGCTTCCACCGGGCAGCGTGCAGAGCGGCAGCAACGGCATGTATAAAGTTTTCACGCCCTTCAGTAAGGCATTTGTGCGTCGCCTGCATCAGGAATTGCCCGAGTGCGTTCCGGCACCGGCCGCACGCGACGGGGCGCCACTGACTACGCTGCACCGCCTTACGCCGTTTGATTATCCTCAGGAAGCGTTTGATGAAACGCTGTTTCCGCCGGGTGAGCAGGGCGGCCTGGCGCGACTGCGTGAATTTTGCCAGCAGCCGGTGGTGCAGTATCAGGATCGACGTAATTTTCCGGTACTGGACGGCACCAGCCGTTTATCGGTGCATCTCGCTACCGGTACGCTTTCGCCGCGCCAGTGTCTTCATCGGTTGTTAAAACACCATCCAGATGCGCTCGACGACGGCAAAAGCTTCATCTGGCTCAACGAGTTGATCTGGCGAGAGTTTTATACTCACCTGATGGTCGCCTGGCCAATGCTGTGTAAGCACCAGCCCTTCATTGGCTGGACCAGAAAAGTGCAGTGGCAGGAAAACAATGCTTTGCTCACCGCATGGCAGCAGGGGCAGACGGGCTATCCCATCGTGGATGCCGCCATGCGGCAGATGAATGCGCTGGGCTGGATGCATAACCGGTTGCGTATGATCACCGCAAGCTTTTTGGTCAAAGATCTGCTGATTGACTGGCGAACAGGTGAACGGTACTTCATGCGTCAGTTGATTGATGGTGACTATGCCGCAAACAACGGCGGCTGGCAGTGGGCAGCGTCTACCGGCACCGATTCCGCGCCCTATTTTCGCATTTTCAATCCCACCACGCAGGGCGAACGTTTTGATAAAGACGGCGAGTTTATCCGCCGCTGGCTGCCGGAACTAAAGGATGTGCCGGATAGCGACATTCACTCTCCGCAGCAGTGGGCAGAGAAAAACCATAAGAAACTCGATTATCCGCAACCGATCGTGGAACATAAGGACGCACGTAAAAAAACGTTGGACGCCTTTGAAGCGGCACGCAATGCCTCATAAGGCGCGGGAGAACGAGATATGCAAAATTTTCAGTTAGAAGCAGTCGTTAATCAGCAGCTTAATAGCGACAGTTTTAAGGATTACGCACCGAATGGCCTGCAGGTTGAAGGGCGGGCAGAGGTACGAAAAATCGTCACCGGCGTGACGGCCAGCCAGGCGCTGTTGGACGAAGCGGTGCGGTTACAGGCCGATGCTGTGATGGTACATCACGGCTATTTCTGGAAAAACGAATCGCCGTTGATCAAGGGCATGAAACGTTCGCGCCTGCGCACGCTATTGGTAAACGATATCAATCTGTACGGCTGGCATCTGCCGCTGGATGCGCACCCGCAACTGGGTAATAACGCCCAGCTGGCGCGCATGCTGGATATTCAGGTCAAAGGCGAAGTCATGCCGCTGGTGCCCTGGGGTGAGTTAACGGAAGCCTTAAGCGGCGAGCAGCTGGCTGAGCGCATCGGTACGGTGCTGGGGCGGCAGCCATTGCACTGCGGAGATAACGCGCCGGCACGCATTCGCCGTATCGCCTGGTGCAGCGGCGGTGGCCAGGGCTTTATCGATAACGCCGCTGAGTTTGGCGTGGATGCGTTTATCACCGGCGAAGTTTCAGAGCAAACGATCCACAGCGCCCGTGAAAACGGCCTGCATTTTTTTGCCGCCGGACATCATGCCACCGAGCGCGGCGGCATCAAGGCGCTGGGGGAATGGCTGGCCAGCGCCCATCAGCTCGACGTTACCTTTATCGATATCAACAATCCTGCCTGAGCCACTTCTTCCCGCATCCTCATGCAACTTCATGAGGATGCAAAGCAGTTGACACATTCCTGACACTTCCGCATAACTGTTTGCCTGCTTGAGGTTTTTGTTACATCAACCCGGAGGTACGTTTTGCAACGAGCACGTTGTTACCTGTTAGGTGAACGCGCGGTAGTGCTTGAGCTTGAACCCCCAGTCAGCCTGGTCAGCCAGCAGCGGATTTGGGGATTGTGTGAGCAGCTAAAAGATCATCCGCAGATAATCGAAGCCATCCCTGGCATGAATAACCTGACCTTACTGCTGCGTAATCCGCAAGAGATGGCGCTGGATGCCATTGAGCATTTGCAACGCTGGTGGGAAGAGAGTGAAAGCAGCATACCGGATGCCCGACAGGTTGATGTTCCGGTGACCTACGGCGGCAGGGCGGGCCCCGATCTCCCCGAACTTGCGCGCTACTGCCAGATGACAGAGAAACAGGTTGTCGAGCTTCACAGCAGTAGCCTTTACGTTGTCTATTTTATCGGCTTTCAGCCTGGCTTTCCCTATCTTGGCGGCCTCGATCAACGTCTGCATATGCCGCGCCGCGCCGAGCCGCGGGTCAGCGTTCCGGCAGGTTCGGTTGGTATTGGCGGTAGTCAGACCGGCATTTATCCGGCCGCTTCGCCAGGCGGATGGCAGCTGATTGGCCACACTTCAGCAGCGCTTTTTGATCCCTACCAGCAGCCACCTACGCTGCTGCGCCCCGGCGACAGCGTGCGCTTCGTGCCACAGCAGGAGGGCGTATGTTAACCATTATTCGCAGCGGTATGAGCGCCTCAATTCAGGATGCTGGCCGCAACGGTTGGCGGCAATCGGGTATTGGTCAAAGCGGCGCGCTTGATCTGCCCGCTATGACCACCGCCAATCTGCTGGCCGGTAACGATCCGCTTAGCGCAGTCATTGAAGTGACGCTTGGTCAGTTTTGCTGTCAGTTTGAACGGGATGGCTGGTTTGCACTGACCGGCGCCGGATGTCACGCTGAGCTGGATGGCAAAGCTGTCTGGACCGGCTGGCGGCTGCCGGTGAAAAAAGGCCAACGGTTGACCCTGGCGACGCCGGTGCGCGGCATGCGCAGCTATCTGGCGATCAACGGCGGCTTCGCCATTACGCCCGTGCTTGGCTCTGCCAGTACCGATCTCAAGGCGGGATTTGGTGGTTTTGGCGGCCGGGCTTTGCAGGAGGGCGATCGCATTCCCCTGAACGCAGCGACCCGACACTTCACTCAGCCCGCAGGTGTGCGGCAGCTGCTGTGGGGAAACCGCATCCGGGCATTGCCGGGACCGGAATACCATGAGTTCAGCCATGAGTCTCAGGAAGCGTTCTGGCGCGTCTCTTGGACGCTGAACCCGCAAAGCAACCGTATGGGTTATCGCTTGCAGGGGCGTCCGCTTAACCGCGAAATACCACGCGAGCTGCTGTCACACGGGACCTTGCCGGGCGTGGTGCAGGTGCCGCCAAATGGCCAGCCGATTGTGCTGATGTCCGATGCGCAAACCACCGGCGGCTACCCACGCATCGCCTGTGTTATTGAAGCTGATCTCTATCATCTGGCGCAGATTCGCCTGGGCGAGCCGATCCATTTTGTCCACTGTTCGCTGCAAGAGGCGCTGGAAGCGAAGCGGCAGCAACAGCACGTTCTCAATCAGATCTCATGGGGGCTGCAACATGAAAATTGATTTTAATGCCGATTTGGGTGAAGGCTGCGCCAGCGATCGCGCACTGCTGCAACTGGTTAGCTCCGCCAATATCGCCTGTGGCTTTCATGCAGGCGATGCGGCAACCATGCTGCAGTCGGTGCGCTGGGCGCAGGAGTTTGGCGTAGCTATCGGCGCGCATCCCAGCTTCCCCGATCGGGAAAATTTTGGCCGTACCGCCATGCAGTTACCGGCTGAAACGGTCTATGCGCAGGTGGTTTATCAGGTTGGTGCGTTGAAAGCGCTGGCCGAAAGCGAGGGGGCAAAGCTGGTGCATGTGAAGCCTCACGGCATGCTTTATAACCAGTCGGCACGCGATCCACTGCTGGCGGATGCGATCGCCCGTGCGGTCAAGGCGGTCGATGCAGGGTTAATTTTAGTCGGGCTGGCCAACAGCGTCTCAATCGAGGTGGCGAAACGAGTGGGGCTGAAGACCCGGCAGGAAGTGTTTGCCGATCGCGGTTATCAGGCAGATGGCGCACTGGTGCCGCGCGGCCAGCCTGGCGCGATGATCGACAGCGAAGATCGCGCTATTGCACAAACGCTGGCGATGGTGCAGCAGGGCCGGGTGCAAAGTGTCGATGGGCAATGGGTTCCATTGCAGGCAGAAAGCGTTTGCCTGCATGGCGATGGCGAACATGCGCTGAATTTTGCCCGCCGGCTACATCAGGCGTTTGCCAGTGAAAATATTACCGTCACCGGTCAATAGACCGGGCGGATTTGCCGCCCTCTGAACGGCGGTGCTGACCTTTACCTTGATGGGAAAATATGATGGAAACAGCAGTTAACCTCTGGCCTCTGGTGGGTATCGCCGCCATCGTCGTCGGCTTTTTACTTCGTTTCAATCCCGTATTAGTGGTTATCGTCTCGGGATTTATTACCGGATTTGCTGCACTGATGCCGGTGATGGATGTGCTGGAAAAGCTGGGCACCGGTTTTCTTAATACCCGCAATTTACCGTTGATTCTGTTGCTTCCACTGGCGGTGATCGGCCTGCTTGAGCGGCACGGTTTGAAAGAGCGCGCGCAGGGTTGGATCGCGCAAATCAAAAGCGCCACGGCGGGGCGATTGCTGATCGTCTACCTGTTCGTCCGTGAAATTACCGCTGCATTGGGCCTGACCAGTTTGGGCGGCCATCCGCAAATGGTGCGCCCACTGCTGGCACCGATGGCCGAGGGCGCAGCAGAAAATCGTTATGGTGAACTGCCTGCCGACGTGCGTCATCGGCTCCGGGCGATGTCCGCCGCGACCGACAATATTGGCCTCTTTTTTGGCGAGGATATTTTTGTCGCTTTCGGTGCGATCATTTTCATGCACAACTTTATGCTGGAGTCCGCCGGTATTCAGACCGAGCCGCTGCACATTGCGGTTTGGGGCATTCCCACTGCGGTAGCCGCCTTTATTATTCATGCCGTTCGCCTGCAGCGAATGGATAAAAAATTGGCTGCTGAGCTGGCGAGCCTGAATGCACAGGCATTGCAGTCACGGGGAGATCGCTGATGTTTCAACAACACTATCTTTTCTGGCTGGCCGGACTGATTTTACTGGTGGTGGCGGTGATGTCATGGCGTGACAGCGCCAATCCGCGACGCCTGACCACCGGCCTGTTTTGGGCGCTTTATGGGCTGATTTTCTTTGTCGGTGACTGGACGCAAAACCTGTTTGCGCAGCTGGTGGGCGTGGAAGAGAGTGCGCGTGCGCTGCATATTACCGTGGGCGTGCTGGTGGTGATTATGGCGGTCATCGCCGGTTGCGGCGGCGTGCGCCTGGGTCGTTACCATCAGCGCAGCGCTGAAGAGCGCCAGCAGAGCGCCAAACGTCTGCATAACAAACTGTTTCTGCCGGCGCTGGTGATCCCGCTGGTAACGGTAATTGGCGTGCTGGCCTTTAACCATATACCCGGCCTGCAAACCGCGATCTTTGGCGCCGGTAATCACGCCACGCTGGTAACCCTGTTTTCGATGACGCTGGGTTGTCTGCTGGCTTGGGTAATTACGCTGAAGCTGACGCTGGAGGGACCGGCGCAATCGCTGCAGGAAGCGCGTCGTCTGCTCGACTCGATCGGCTGGGCGTTTATCCTGCCGCAGATCCTCGCTACGCTGGGTCTGCTCTTTACTTCGGCGGGCGTGGGCACAGCAATTTCACATCTGACTGAAACCTGGCTGGCGGTCGATAATCGCTTTATTGCGGTTGCGGTGTACGCCATCGGCATGGCGCTGTTAACCATGGTGATGGGTAACGCCTTTGCTGCTTTTCCGATTATCACCGCAGGCGTGGGCATTCCGGTGCTGGTGGTCCAGCACGGCGGCGATCCGGCGGTTATGGCCGCTATCGGTATGTTCTCTGGCTACTGCGGCACGCTGATGACACCGATGGCGGCTAACTTCAATATCGTGCCTGCAGCGCTGCTTGAGCTACCCGATCGCAACGCGGTGATCAAGGCGCAGGTTCCAACCGGCGTGCTATTGTTAATGGTCAATGTGGTCCTGCTCTATTTCCTGATGTTTTAAAGAAGGCGTCGCCATGAAAACGGTGTTAATCACGGCTTTTGAGCCTTTTGAAAATGAAACAGTTAATCCTTCGTGGGAAGCGGTCCGGCAGCTCGATCAACATATTATCGCTGGCGCTAAAGTCGTAGCGAAGCAATTGCCCTGTGTATTTGGGCAGTCGCTGGACACGCTCTGCTCAGCGATTGAAAACCTGCAGCCCGAGCTGGTTATTGCCGTGGGGCAGGCGGGCGGGCGCGTGGATATCACGCTTGAACGCATCGGTATCAATGTTGATGACGCACGTATTGCGGATAACCACGGTAATCAACCGGTGGATATGCCGGTGGTAACGGGCGGGCCGGCTGCCTATTTTTCAACGCTGCCGATTAAAGCCATGGTTGAGGCGATACGGCAAGCCGGTATTCCGGCGTCGGTATCACAAACCGCAGGCACCTTTGTCTGCAACCACGTGATGTACGGCTTGCTGCACCATTTGCAGCAAAACGGCAACCGAACCCGGGGCGGCTTTATCCACATCCCCTACCTGCCTGAACAGGCTGCTCGCCATGCTGGCACGGCGAGTCTGTCGGCAGAAACGGTTATTGCGGCGCTGGAAACGGCTATCGCCGTGGCGCTGCGCACGGAAGAAGACAGCCGTATTAGCGGCGGTACCACTCATTAATCAAGGGAAGATGTTATGCCTGAAGGGCCAGAGATCCGCCGCGCCGCCGATCGCCTTGAGAAGGCCATTCTCGGAAAGCCGCTGACCGATGTCTGGTTCGCTTTTCCTCAGTTGGCTACCTACGCCTCCTCATTGATTGGCGAAACGGTAACAGCGATTGAAACGCGCGGCAAAGCGCTGCTGACCTACTTTTCCAACGGTCTGGTGCTCTACAGTCACAATCAGCTTTATGGCGTCTGGCGGGTGATGCCAGCAGGGAAAGAGCCGGAAACCAACCGTATCCTGCGCGTGCGGCTGAGCAATGCCAAAAAAAGCATCCTGCTCTACAGTGCGTCGGATATTGAGTTATTAAATCAGGATACGCTGGCGGCACACCCTTTTTTACAGCGGGTTGGCCCGGATGTACTTGATGCAACGCTAACGGATCAACAGGTGAAAGAGCGGCTGCTGTCCACGCGCTTTCGCCGTCGGCAGTTTAGCGGTTTACTGCTTGATCAATCTTTCCTGGCGGGGCTAGGTAACTATTTGCGGGCAGAGATTTTGTGGCTGGCAGCGCTGAAGCCGCAGCATAAGGCGCAGGATTTAACCGAAGACCAGCTGGATATCCTGAGCGCCGCATTGTTATCAGTGCCGCGTCATTCCTATCAGACGCGGGGTACCATGAAGGATTATCATCATGGCGCCGCATTTACCTTCAACGTCTTTCACCGCGGAGGTAAGCCGTGTCCACGCTGTGGCGAAACAATAGAAAAGACCACGCTCTCGTCGCGCCCTTTTTACTGGTGTCCTGCCTGCCAGCAATAAAAAAACGGGTCAATTGACCCGTTTTTTACACTTCTGCGTTAGGGAACGATCACTCTTTCAGCTGTGAGGAAAACTCACGCGCTTCGTAACCGGTATAAAGCTGACGCGGACGCGCGATTTTAATGCCGTCATCGTGCATCTCTTTCCAGTGAGCGATCCAGCCAACGGTACGCGCCATCGCAAAGATAACGGTAAACATTGAGCTTGGAATGCCCATCGCTTTCAGAATAATACCGGAGTAGAAATCGACATTTGGATAGAGTTTGCGCTCAATAAAGTAGGGATCGTTCAGCGCAATATGTTCCAGCTCCATAGCAACTTCCAGCAGGTCATCCTTCATGCCCAGCTCATTCAATACTTCATGGCAGGTTTCACGCATAACGGTGGCACGTGGATCGTAGTTTTTGTAGACGCGATGACCAAAGCCCATCAGGCGGAAAGAGTCATTTTTGTCTTTTGCACGACGTACAAACTCAGGAATGTGCTCAACGGTGCTGATCTCTTCCAGCATACGTAAACACGCTTCATTAGCACCGCCGTGCGCGGGCCCCCACAGGGAAGCGATACCTGCTGCGATACAGGCAAACGGGTTAGCACCGGAAGAACCTGCGGTTCTGACCGTTGATGTTGAAGCGTTTTGCTCGTGATCGGCATGCAGAATCAGAATGCGATCCATAGCGCGCTCAAGTACCGGATTAACCACGTACTCTTCACACGGCGTGGAGAACATCATATTCAGGAAGTTACCGGCATAAGAGAGATCGTTACGCGGATAAACGAAAGGCTGACCGATCGAATATTTGTAACACATCGCCGCTACCGTCGGCATTTTCGATAACAGGCGGAAAGCAGCGATTTCACGATGGCGCTCAATGTTTACATCCAGCGAATCGTGGTAAAACGCAGCCAGCGCGCCGGTAACACCACACAGCACCGCCATCGGGTGTGAATCACGACGGAAACCGTGGAACAGACGAGTAATCTGCTCATGGATCATCGTGTGACGAGTAACGGTGGTGCAGAAGTCATCAAACTGGGCCTGGGTTGGCGCTTCGCCATTCAGCAGAATGTAACAAACTTCGAGATAGTTAGAGTGGGTAGCCAATTGATCAATCGGGAAACCACGATGGAGCAGAATGCCTTCGTCACCGTCAATGTAGGTAATTTGGGATTCACAGGACGCAGTAGAAGTAAAACCAGGATCGTAGGTGAATAAGCCTTGCGCTCCCAGCGTACGCACATCGACAACATCCTGACCCAGGGTGCCGTGCAGTACATCCAGTTCAACGGGGGCTTCGCCTTGTAGGGTAAGCGTCACTTTTTTATCAGACATTTATGGTCTCCTTAGCGCCTTGTAGGTAGAGATCTTAGACACCTTTAAAACGGTCATGTTACCGACAGCCTCATATATTTTTGAGGTCAGTTCACTCTGCGGCACGGTGACTGTAGCAAGGTACAGAGTGAGGAGCGCATCCAGGCAAGAGTCCGGCAGGCATGGCTAACTGCGTTTCGCGGTTGTTAAAGATCTGTTCTGGTCATAACGTATGTTGAACCAATAACCTGATGCTTTTAAGCAATATTAACATGCCAATGTTACATAACTTATGCTTAGGGGAAAGTGTATCCCCATAACTTTTGCGCATCATCGGTTTTTTGATGCATCGTTTGTAACCGAATTGTTGAACTTTTGTCAAATCAGATAATTAAATTTGTATAAATTGTGAAATTCGTGAGTCAGATCACTGTTCCACCTAAATTTCACCAAAGAGATTGTAGGGGAATTGTAATAAGAATGTGATCCCCTTATACTTTCGCCAGGTCTCCGGAATATCCTGACACCGAGAGCCACCCAGCGTTTCTGGCGCCTTAATTAACACTGGATGTTGCTGTATTGGTGACGGTTAAAGTTTGATTGCAGCAGCAATTAAACTGGCACCTTCAGGACCGGAGGGAGCAAAATAAAAAAAAGCTGTGTGGGCAAAACCGTGAAAAAACAAAGACCTGTCAACTTGGATCTCTCTACGATCCGGTTTCCCGTTACTGCAGTATCATCCATTCTTCATCGCGTTTCCGGCGTCATCACCTTTGTGGCGGTTGGCATTCTGCTGTGGCTTTTGGGTCTCTCGCTCTCATCGCCTGAAGGTTTCCTGCAAGCATCCGCTGTTATGGATAGCTTTTTTGTTAAATTCATCATGTGGGGCATCCTTACCGCGCTGGCTTATCATGCCGCGAGCGGTATTCGCCATATGTTGATGGATTTTGGTTATCTTGCAGAGACGATGGCAGTAGGAAGGCGCTCTGCGTATTTTGCAATGGGTCTCACCGTCGTGCTTTCAATTCTGGCTGGAGTGTTCGTATGGTAAGCAATGCTTCTGCATTGGGGCGTAATGGCATCCATGACTGGCTGCTACTGCGTGCTTCTGCAATTCTGATCACCCTCTATATCGTGTACATCCTCGGCTTCATCTTGATGGCGGACACACTTACCTACGACATATGGCGCGGGTTCTTTGCCTCTTCATTTACCAAAGTGTTCACGTTGCTGACGCTGCTTTCGATTCTTGTCCATGGCTGGATTGGCATGTGGCAGGTACTGACCGATTACGTTAAATCGCTCAGCGTGCGTTTGATTGGACAGTTGGTGATTGTGGTTGTGCTGCTGGCGTATGCACTTTATGGAACCGTTGTGGTATGGGGTGCGTGATGAATTTACCCGTTAGAGAGTTTGATGCCGTAGTGATCGGCGCAGGTGGCGCAGGTATGCGTGCCGCACTGCAAATCTCCCAGGCAGGCCAGAGCTGTGCGCTGCTATCAAAAGTCTTTCCTACCCGTTCTCATACGGTGTCGGCGCAGGGCGGTATTACCGTTGCGCTGGGCAACAGCCATGAAGATAACTGGGAATGGCACATGTACGACACGGTGAAGGGCTCCGATTATATCGGTGACCAGGATGCCATCGAATACATGTGTAAAACCGGTCCGGAAGCGATTCTGGAACTGGAACATATGGGGCTGCCTTTTTCCCGTCTGGAAGATGGTCGCGTTTATCAGCGTCCTTTCGGCGGACAGTCCAAAAATTTTGGCGGTGAGCAGGCGGCGCGAACCGCAGCCGCTGCTGACCGTACCGGCCATGCGCTGCTTCATACCCTTTATCAGCAGAACCTGAAAAACAAAACCACCATCTTTTCTGAGTGGTATGCACTGGATCTGGTGAAAAATGAAGATGGCGCAGTGGTGGGATGTACCGCACTGAGCATCGAAACTGGCGAAGTCGTTTACTTCAAGGCTAAAGCAACAGTGCTGGCAACCGGCGGCGCCGGCCGTATCTATCAGTCAACCACTAACGCCCACATTAACACGGGTGATGGCGTTGGCATGGCGCTGCGTGCAGGCGTGCCGGTTCAGGATATGGAAATGTGGCAGTTTCACCCGACAGGCATTGCCGGTGCGGGCGTACTGGTCACAGAAGGCTGTCGTGGTGAGGGCGGATATCTGCTGAATAAACACGGCGAACGCTTTATGGAGCGTTATGCTCCAAACGCTAAAGACCTCGCCGGTCGTGACGTTGTGGCGCGTTCTATCATGATTGAAATTCGTGAAGGCCGCGGCTGTGAAGGTCCGTGGGGCCCGCATGCCAAGCTGAAGCTCGATCATTTGGGTAAAGATGTACTGGAATCACGTTTGCCAGGCATTCTTGAGCTTTCCCGCACCTTTGCGCATGTCGATCCGGTAAAAGAGCCGATTCCAGTCATCCCAACCTGTCACTACATGATGGGCGGCATTCCGACCAAAGTGACCGGTCAGGCATTAACCGTAAACGCGCAGGGTGAAGATGTTGTGATTCCTGGTCTGTTCGCCGTCGGTGAAATTGCCTGTGTATCCGTACACGGTGCCAACCGTCTTGGCGGTAACTCGCTGTTGGATCTGGTGGTATTTGGTCGCGCGGCAGGCCTGCATCTGCTGGAATCAATCCAGGAGCAGGGTGAACTGCGTGACGCCACAGCAGAAAACATTGATGCCTCGCTGGCACGCTATCAGCGCTGGGATAACAATACTACCGGTGAAGACCCAACCGAACTGCGTAAAGCATTACAGGCCTGTATGCAGAATAACTTCTCGGTGTTCCGTGAAGGCGATGCAATGGCAAAAGGCCTGGCTGAATTAAAAGAGCTGCGTGAGCGTTTGAAAAATGCCCGTCTGGATGACCGTTCAAGTGACTTCAACACCCAACGTGTGGAATGCCTTGAGCTGGACAACCTGATGGAAACGGCTTATGCGACGGCAATGTCGGCCAACTACCGTACAGAGAGTCGTGGCGCACACAGCCGCTTTGACTATCCGGAGCGTGATGATGACAACTGGCTCTGCCACAGTCTCTATCTGCCGGAGAATGAGAGCATGACGCGTCGTGAAGTGAATATGCAGCCAAAACTGCGTGCCGCTTTCCCGCCAAAAGCTCGAACCTACTAATTGCGGAGTAATGTCGATGAGACTTGAATTTTCAATTTATCGCTATAACCCCGATGTCGATGATGCGCCGCGCATGCAGGACTATACGCTGGAGTCAGACGAAGGGCGCGACATGATGCTGCTGGATGCGCTGATTCGCCTGAAAGAAAAAGATCCCACGCTGGCGTTTCGTCGCTCATGCCGTGAAGGTGTCTGCGGCTCTGACGGCCTGAACATGAACGGTAAAAACGGTCTGGCCTGCATTACGCCCATTTCTGCCCTGGGCAACGGCAAGCAGAAAATTGTCATCCGTCCACTGCCAGGTCTGCCGGTAGTCCGCGATCTGGTTGTCGATATGGGCCAGTTCTACGCGCAATATGAGAAAATTAAACCTTTCTTAATCAACAATGGCGAGAATCCGCCAGCGCGTGAGCACCTGCAGATGCCAGAGCAACGTGAGCATCTGGATGGGCTTTATGAGTGCATTCTGTGCGCCTGCTGCTCAACCTCATGCCCTTCATTCTGGTGGAATCCTGATAAATTTATTGGACCCGCAGGTTTGCTGGCGGCCTATCGCTTCCTGATCGACAGTCGTGATACGGAAACCGAAGCGCGTCTGGACAATCTTAGTGACGCCTTCAGCGTGTTCCGTTGTCACAGCATCATGAACTGCGTGAGCGTTTGTCCTAAGGGTCTTAACCCAACGAAGGCAATTGGTCATATCAAGTCAATGCTGCTGCAACGTGGCGCGTAAAGGCTAAATTTATCCTCCGCTGCCGGAAGCCCTGGGCTTCCGGCACGTTCGGAAATCCTGATAAAGCGTGTTCACCAAAACGCTTTATCAGGGTTCCCTTACGGGTACGCGCCCCGGTAGCGCAATGGACTCGTATCGCTGAACCTGTTTAGGCCGTGTCCCGCCCTTGTTTGTGAAGAAGTTACACGCGCAAGCGCAGGATGCAGTCTTAGGCAAGCCGTTAACCCGGTAACAATGAAACCTCGAAAAAAAGCATTTCATGCTTAAGGGATCACAATGCAGAACAGCGCGATGAAACCCTGGCTGGACTCTTCCTGGCTGGCCGGCGCGAACCAATCTTACATAGAGCAGCTCTATGAGGATTTTCTAACCGATCCTGACTCTGTCGATGCTGTATGGCGCGAAAGGTTCCAGCAGCTTCCCGGAACCGGAGTTAAACCAGAACAGATTCACTCCACGACCCGCGAATATTTCCGCCGTCTGGCGAAAGACGCTTCTCGCTACACCGCATCCGTTACCGATCCGGTAACGAACTCCAGGCAGGTTAAAGTCCTGCAACTGATCAACGCCTTCCGTTTCCGTGGCCATCAACAGGCCAATCTCGATCCGCTCGGCTTGTGGAAGCAGGAGTCAGTACCGGATCTGGCACCTGAATTCCACGATTTAACCGAAGCTGATTTCCAGGAAACGTTCAACGTCGGCTCGTTTGCCATTGGCAAAGAGACGATGAAACTGGGCGAATTATATCAGGCACTGCAGCAGACCTATTGTGGTTCGATTGGTGCCGAGTATATGCATATCACCAATACGGAAGAGAAACGCTGGATTCAACAGCGTATCGAATCGGTAATGGGCCAACCCTCTTTCACCGCCGAAGAGAAGAAAGGCTTTCTGAAAGAGCTGACCGCTGCCGAAGGTCTGGAAAAATATCTCGGCGCAAAATTCCCGGGAGCAAAACGCTTCTCGCTGGAAGGCGGCGATGCGTTAGTGCCAATGCTGCGCGAAATGATCCGCCATGCAGGCAAAAGCGGCACGCGCGAAGTGGTTCTGGGCATGGCCCACCGCGGTCGCCTTAATGTGCTGATCAACGTGCTCGGCAAAAAGCCGCAGGATCTGTTTGACGAATTTGCCGGCAAACATAAAGAGCATCTGGGCACCGGCGATGTGAAATATCACATGGGCTTCTCTTCTGATGTGGAGACGGAAGGTGGCATGGTGCACTTAGCACTGGCCTTTAACCCTTCGCATCTGGAAATTGTTAGCCCGGTTGTCATGGGTTCAGTGCGCGCGCGCCTCGATCGCCTTGATGAACCCGCAAGCAATAAAGTGTTGCCTATCACAATTCATGGTGATGCCGCGGTAACCGGTCAGGGCGTAGTGCAGGAGACATTAAACATGTCTCAGGCTCGCGGTTATGAAGTTGGCGGTACCGTACGTATCGTCATTAATAACCAGGTGGGCTTTACCACTTCCAACCCGAAAGATGCGCGTTCCACTCAATACTGTACCGACATCGGTAAAATGGTGCTGGCGCCAATCTTCCACGTCAATGCTGACGATCCGGAAGCGGTGGCGTTCGTGACGCGTCTGGCGCTCGATTTCCGCAACACCTTTAAACGTGACGTCTTCATCGACCTGGTGTGCTATCGCCGCCATGGACACAACGAAGCGGATGAGCCAAGCGCCACGCAGCCATTGATGTACCAAAAAATCAAAAAGCATCCAACGCCGCGTAAGCTTTATGCCGACAAGCTGGAAAGCAATCAGGTTGCTTCACAGGCCGATGCTACTGAAATGGTCAATTTGTACCGTGATGCGCTTGATGCCGGTGAATGCGTAGTACCGGAGTGGCGGCCAATGAGCCTGCACTCTTTTACCTGGTCACCTTACCTGAATCACGACTGGGAAGAGAGCTATCCGGAGAAGGTTGAAATGAAACGGCTGCAGGAGTTAGCGCGCCGTATCAGCACCGTTCCTGATTCAATTGAAGTGCAGTCTCGTGTGGCGAAGATCTACAACGATCGAGCTGACATGGCGGAAGGCAATAAACCTTTCGACTGGGGCGGCGCCGAGAATCTGGCCTATGCCACGCTGGTAGACGAAGGTATTCCTTGTCGCCTGTCTGGTGAGGATATGGGTCGTGGCACCTTCTTCCATCGCCATGCGGTGGTGCATAACCAAAGCAACGGATCGACTTACACGCCGCTGCAGCATATTCACAATGGTCAGGGCATCTTTAAAGTCTGGGATTCCGTGCTGTCTGAAGAAGCGGTGCTGGCATTTGAATATGGCTATGCCACGGCTGAGCCGCGTACGCTGACCATTTGGGAAGCGCAGTTTGGTGACTTTGCCAACGGCGCTCAGGTAGTTATCGACCAGTTCATCAGTTCAGGCGAGCAGAAGTGGGGCCGTATGTGTGGCCTGGTGATGCTGTTGCCACACGGCTATGAAGGTCAGGGTCCGGAGCACTCCTCCGCACGCCTTGAGCGTTATCTGCAACTTTGTGCTGAGCAAAACATGCAGGTATGCGTGCCTTCAACCCCGGCACAGGTTTATCACATGCTGCGTCGTCAGGCCTTGCGCGGTATGCGCCGTCCGCTGATCGTGATGTCACCAAAATCGCTGCTGCGTCATCCGCTGGCAATTTCATCTCTGGATGAACTGGCTAATGGCCGCTTCCAGCCAGCCATTGGCGAAATCGACGATCTGGATCCGAAAGCGGTTAAGCGCGTCGTGCTTTGTTCCGGCAAGGTATATTACGACCTGCTTGAGCAGCGCCGCAAAAATGAACAAACCGATGTTGCCATTGTGCGCATCGAACAGCTTTATCCTTTCCCGCACAAAGCGGTGCAGGAAGCGCTGCAAGCTTATGCACACGTGCATGATTTTGTCTGGTGCCAGGAAGAGCCACTGAATCAGGGTGCCTGGTATTGCAGCCAGCATCATTTCCGTGAAGTGGTTCCATTTGGTGCTTCGTTACGTTACGCCGGTCGTCCCGCTTCGGCTTCACCGGCAGTTGGCTATATGTCCGTTCACCAGAAACAGCAGCAAGAACTGGTCAATGACGCGCTGAACGTTAATTAATTAAAGGATAGATAATGAGTAGCGTAGATATTCTCGTTCCCGACCTGCCAGAATCCGTTGCTGATGCAACTGTAGCGACCTGGCATAAAAAACCTGGCGATGCGGTTAGCCGCGACGAAGTGCTGGTAGAAATTGAAACTGACAAAGTGGTATTGGAAGTGCCTGCTTCAGCCGACGGCATTTTGGAAGCCGTGCTGGAAGAAGAGGGCGCTACGGTGACCTCGCGTCAGATTCTGGGACGTCTGAAAGAGGGCAACAGTGCGGGCAAAGAGTCTTCTGCTAAATCAGAAGATAAAGATGCCACACCAGCCCAACGTCAAACCGCCTCTCTGGAAGATGAAAGCAACGATGCGCTGAGCCCAGCTATTCGTCGCCTGATCGCTGAACATTCGCTCGACCCGGCAGCCATTAAAGGCAGCGGCGTAGGCGGACGTCTGACCCGTGAAGATGTTGAGAAACATCTGGCGCAGAACACCGGCGCTAAAGCCGCAGCCCCAGCCGCAGCCGCAGCGGCAACTCCGCAGCCACCGGTTGCTGGCCGCACAGAAAAACGTGTACCGATGACCCGTCTGCGTAAGCGTGTTGCAGAGCGTCTGCTGGAAGCGAAAAACAGCACCGCAATGCTAACCACGTTCAACGAAATCAACATGAAGCCAATCATGGACTTGCGTAAGCAATATGGCGAAGTGTTTGAGAAGCGTCACGGTGTGCGTTTGGGCTTTATGTCCTTCTACATCAAAGCGGTGGTTGAGGCGTTAAAACGTTTCCCGGAAGTTAACGCATCGATTGATGGCGAAGATGTGGTTTACCACAACTACTTCGATGTCAGCATTGCGGTTTCCACTCCGCGCGGACTGGTCACGCCTGTGCTGAAAGACGTTGATGCGCTGAGCATGGCAGATATCGAGAAGAAAATTAAAGAACTGGCGGTCAAAGGCCGTGATGGCAAGCTGACGGTTGAAGAGCTGACCGGGGGTAACTTTACTATTACCAACGGCGGCGTATTTGGCTCACTGATGTCTACGCCAATCATCAACCCACCGCAAAGCGCGATTCTCGGCATGCACGCGATCAAAGATCGCCCAATGGCGGTGAATGGTCAGGTGGTTATCCTGCCAATGATGTACCTCGCACTTTCTTACGATCACCGCCTGATCGATGGACGTGAGTCCGTGGGTTACTTAGTGGCAGTGAAAGAGATGCTGGAAGATCCAGCCCGTCTGTTGCTGGACGTTTAATTCTCGCCGGGCGCGGCTCAGGCTGCGCCCAACCTTATTAATCTTTTCAGATATGAATGGATAGAACATCATGAACTTACACGAATACCAGGCGAAACAGCTGTTTGCACGGTATGGCATGCCGGCACCAACCGGTTACGCCTGTACTACGCCACGCGAAGCAGAAGAAGCGGCGTCTAAAATTGGCGCAGGCCCGTGGGTAGTAAAATGTCAGGTTCATGCCGGTGGCCGCGGTAAAGCGGGCGGTGTGAAAGTGGTTAACAGCAAAGAAGATATTCGTGCTTTTGCTGAAAACTGGCTGGGCAAACGTCTGGTTACCTATCAAACAGATGCGCACGGTCAGCCGGTAAATCAGATTCTGGTTGAAGCGGCCACTGATATCGATCAGGAACTCTATCTGGGTGCGGTTGTTGACCGTGCCAGCCGCCGCGTGGTCTTTATGGCCTCAACCGAAGGCGGTGTAGAAATTGAAAAAGTGGCGGAAGAGACCCCGCACCTGATTCACAAAATGGCGCTTGATCCTTTAGCAGGCCCACAGCCTTATCAGGGCCGTGAACTGGCATTCAAACTGGGTCTGACCGGCAAGCAAGTTAACCAGTTCACCAAGATCTTTATGGGTCTGGCAACCATGTTCCTGGAGCGCGATCTTGCGATGGTTGAGATCAACCCGCTGGTCATCACCAAACAGGGCGATCTGATCTGCCTCGATGGCAAACTGGGCGCCGATGGCAATGCGTTGTTCCGTCAGCCGGAACTGCGTGAAATGCGCGATCCAAGCCAGGAAGACCCACGTGAAGCGCATGCTACCCAGTGGGAACTGAACTATGTCGCGCTGGATGGCAATATCGGTTGTATGGTGAACGGTGCCGGTCTGGCAATGGGCACCATGGACATCGTGAAGCACCACGGCGGCGAGCCTGCTAACTTCCTCGATGTTGGCGGCGGCGCGACCAAAGAGCGTGTTACCGAAGCCTTTAAAATCATCCTGTCTGATGATGCGGTTAAAGCCGTATTCGTCAATATTTTCGGCGGTATCGTCCGTTGCGATCTGATCGCAGATGGCATCATCGGCGCAGTCGCTGAAGTGGGTGTCAACGTGCCGGTAGTGGTGCGTCTGGAAGGTAACAACGCCGAGCTGGGCGCCCAGAAACTGGCGGACAGCGGCTTGAACATCATTGCAGCAACCAGCCTGACAGACGCTGCACAGCGTGTTGTCGCTGCAGCGGAGGGAAAATAATGTCCATTCTGATCGACAAAAACACCAAAGTGATCTGCCAGGGCTTCACCGGCGGACAGGGCACGTTCCATTCAGAGCAGGCTCTGGCTTATGGTACGCAGCTGGTTGGCGGCGTAACGCCAGGCAAAGGCGGCACCGAGCACCTTGGTCTGCCAGTATTCAACACCGTGCGCGAAGCGGTAGAAGCCACCGGCGCAACGGCATCAGTGATCTACGTTCCTGCGCCGTTCTGTAAAGATGGCATCCTGGAAGCGATCGATGCGGGCATCAAGCTGATCATCACCATCACTGAAGGCATCCCTACACTGGACATGCTGACCGTGAAAATGAAGCTGGATGAAGCTGGCGTGCGCATGATCGGTCCAAACTGCCCAGGTGTGATCACGCCGGGCGAATGCAAAATCGGCATCATGCCGGGCCATATTCATCAGCCGGGCCGCGTGGGTATCGTTTCCCGCTCCGGTACGTTGACCTATGAAGCGGTTAAGCAGACCACCGACATTGGCTACGGCCAGTCAACCTGCGTCGGTATCGGCGGCGACCCAATTCCTGGCTCCAACTTCATTGATATCCTGAAGCTGTTCCAGGACGATCCGCAGACCGAAGTGATTGTCATGATCGGTGAAATCGGCGGCAGCGCGGAAGAAGAGGCAGCTGCCTTTATCAAAGAGCATGTGACCAAGCCGGTTGTGGGTTACATTGCTGGCGTGACCGCGCCAAAAGGCAAGCGTATGGGCCATGCTGGCGCCATCATTGCCGGTGGTAAAGGCACAGCAGATGAAAAATTTGCTGCGCTGGAAGCGGCAGGTGTGAAAACCGTACGCAGCCTGGCCGATATCGGCGATGCAGTGAAAGCGGTACTGCCACAGTAATTGCTGGCAGGTAGCAAAAAAAGGTCACCTTCGGGTGGCCTTTTTTATGTCCATCTTACAAACGTATTACGGTTAATTCATTAGAGATGTGCATTAATGCTTTGGAAAATAGCCTGGCGGAATGGCTGTTAAAAACTATTATTAAAAAGCGTCTAAAAATACCAAAAATAAACCACGGCTTTTTCTGAATACATTTAAAAGTTTCCATTAAACTAAACGATCGTATTCTTTAATTATTTTGCCACCAATTAAACACAATCAATTAACAGCGCCTTGCTACAGCCTTTTTCCCATTTTAATTCCTTAATCCAGATCAATTTGCTGCCGCTTATATCCAGCTATATCGCTGGATATGCTGCGCTTGTTTCGAGTAAATTGCTTTGCATCAAAATCGCAGGCTGAGCGCTGTCGATATCAACCTGCCAGATTGATCTACCACATTAATGCGTACGCCGCCTGTTTACTGGAATAAACAGGCGCTATTCGCTGTGGCAGTAACCGTAATCCGGAATTATTCAGCATTTATTAACTTACTGTCGCTCTGGCAGGGAACGCCTTGTCACCACGACTTACCCGGGATCACTTTCTATCGTTTCACATGAATGACGCAGGACTACGACCGGTTATTTCTGGTTATGCCTTGCTGAGTATGCGGAACAAGGAGTCAAGATGTTAGATATCGTCGAACTGTCGCGTTTGCAGTTTGCCTTGACTGCAATGTATCACTTTCTGTTTGTGCCACTGACGCTGGGTATGGCGTTCCTGCTGGCCATTATGGAAACGGTGTATGTGCTGTCTGGTAAACAGATCTACAAGGATATGACCAAATTTTGGGGCAAGCTCTTTGGCATTAACTTTGCGCTGGGCGTGGCTACCGGTCTGACCATGGAATTCCAGTTTGGCACCAATTGGTCTTATTATTCCCATTACGTGGGAGATATTTTTGGTGCGCCACTGGCTATTGAAGGGCTGATGGCTTTTTTCCTTGAGTCGACGTTCGTCGGTCTGTTCTTTTTTGGCTGGGATCGTCTTGGCAAAGTACAGCATCTGGCGGTAACCTGGCTGGTGGCGCTGGGATCGAACATGTCTGCATTGTGGATTCTGGTGGCTAACGGCTGGATGCAAAATCCGGTCGCCTCAGAATTTAACTTTGAAACCATGCGCATGGAAATGCTCAGCTTCTCTGAGCTGGTGCTCAACCCGGTGGCGCAGGTCAAATTTGTGCATACGGTAGCGGCGGGCTATACCGCAGGCTCAATGTTTGTGCTGGGTATCAGTGCCTGGTACCTGCTGAAGGGTCGCGATACCGCGTTTGCTAAACGCTCTTTCGCTATCGCCGCCAGTTTCGGCATGGCAGCAATTCTGTCGGTAATTGTGCTGGGTGACGAATCAGGCTACGAAATCGGTGACGTGCAGAAAACCAAGCTGGCAGCGATAGAAGCCGAATGGGAAACACAACCGGCACCGGCGGCCTTTACGCTGTTTGGCCTGCCGGATCAGGAGGCGCAGGAAAACCGTTACGCAATTCAAATTCCTTATCTTCTGGGTCTGATCGCCACGCGATCGGTGGATCAACCGGTTACCGGCCTGAAAGAGTTGTTGCAGCAGCATGAAGTGCGCATTCGCAACGGCATGAAAGCCTATGCGCTGCTGAATACGCTGCGTTCAGGCAGCCAGGATCCGGCGGTGCGGGCAGAGTTTGAGCGCCACAAGCAAGATCTCGGCTATGGTCTGCTGTTAAAACGCTATACCGATAACGTCGCCGATGCGTCAGAAACGCAAATCGCGCAGGCCACGCAGGATTCCATTCCACGCGTTGCGCCACTCTATTTCTCATTCCGCATCATGGTGCTCAGCGGCGTATTAATGCTGGGAATCTTCATCTTTGCCTTCTGGAGCGTGATCCGTAATCGCATTGGTCACCGTCCATGGCTGCTGAAGGCTGCACTGTACGGTATTCCGCTGCCGTGGATCGCCATCGAATCGGGCTGGTTTGTGGCGGAATATGGTCGTCAGCCGTGGGCGATTGGTGAAATCCTGCCGACGGCGGTGGCTAACTCTTCATTAACCACCGGCGACCTGCTGTTTTCCATGGGGCTGATTTGCGGGCTTTATACGCTGTTTCTGATTGTGGAAATGTACCTGATGTTCAAATTTGCGCGGCTGGGCCCAAGCAGCCTGCGAACGGGCCGCTATCACCATGAACAGCCGCTGACCCTCACCACCGCAACGGGAGCCTGATATGTTCGATTATGAAGTATTACGTTTTGTCTGGTGGCTGCTGATCGGCGTGTTGTTCATCGGCTTTGCGGTTACCGACGGTTTCGATATGGGCGTTGGCATGCTGTCGCGCCTGATAGGCCGCAATGATACGGAACGCCGCATCATGATCAACAGCATTGCGCCGCACTGGGATGGCAATCAGGTATGGTTGATCACCGCGGGCGGCGCGCTGTTTGCCGCCTGGCCGATGGTCTATGCCGCTGCATTCTCCGGGTTCTATGTGGCGATGATTCTGGTGCTGGCCTCGCTGTTCTTCCGGCCGGTGGGTTTTGATTATCGCTCAAAAATCGAAGATCGCCGCTGGCGTGAAACCTGGGACTGGGGCATTTTTGTCGGCAGCTTTGTGCCGCCGCTGGTGATTGGCGTCGCTTTCGGTAACCTGCTACAGGGCGTACCGTTCCACGCTGACAGCTGGTTACGGCTGTTTTATACCGGCAACTTTTTTCAGCTGCTCAATCCTTTTGGCTTACTGGCTGGCGTGGTCAGTCTGACCATGATCCTGGCGCAGGGAGCCACCTATCTGCAGATGCGTACGCTGGGCGAGGTAGAACTGCGCGCCCGTACCGCCGCACAGATTTCCGCACTGGTAATGATGATCGCATTTGCGGCGGGCGGCGTCTGGGTCATGTATGGCATTGACGGTTATGTCATTACCAGCGCGATGAACCACAGCGCCGTATCCAATCCGCTGAGCAAAGAGGTGGTACGTCAGGCAGGCGCGTGGATGACCAACTTCCACAACATGCCCGTCCTCTGGCTGATTCCGGCCGCAGGCGTGCTATTGCCGCTGTTCACCATTATCTGTTCACGCCGCGGCAACGGCGCCTGGGCATTTCTGTTCTCGTCGCTGACGCTGGCCTGCGTCATTCTTACCGCGGGCGTGGCCATGTTTCCGTTCATCATGCCATCCAGCACGGTGCCAAACATCAGCCTGACCGTCTGGGATGCTACGTCGAGCCTGTTGACGCTGCGCATTATGACCGTTGCCGCCATTATCTTTGTGCCCATCATCCTGCTCTATACCACCTGGTGCTACTGGAAAATGTTTGGCCGCATCAGTAAAGAGCAGATTGAAACGCACTCCCATTCACTTTACTAACAGGGGCTACATCATGTGGTATTTTGCCTGGATCCTCGGCACCTTGCTCGCCTGCGCATTTGGCGTGATCACCGCCCTGGCGATTGAACATGTCGACGCGACGAAATCTGGCTCCGATGCCAGATAATCGCTGACCTCTCACAGCGCTCCGTACGGGGCGCTTTTTTGTTGCCCCGCCTTTTATTACCTCATCTTTATCCGGATCGTTTTTAGCCCCCTTAACCCGCAGGATTCGTCTTATCGGCGAGGGGAAATAACGCCGCGCTTTCGTCAAGTTAGTGGCGATTTCAGTCAGTGAGCCTTGACGATGTTGGCGCAAATTTTCAGCACCGTTTTGCCGGCGATAATTATTTTCTTTGCGCTATGGCAATCCATTCCCAAGGCGTTGGCTCTTGCGTATAGTAGCAACGTTTAAAAGCCTGACCGGGATGTAGAGTGAGTACAACGCTGTTTCAATGGCCGGTTCGCGTCTATTACGAAGACACCGATGCCGGTGGTGTGGTTTATCACGCCAGCTATATCGCTTTTTATGAACGAGCACGGACTGAAATGCTGCGTCAGCGCCATTTCAATCAGCAAACGCTGCTGGAACAACAGGTGGCATTTGTGGTGCGAAAAATGACGGTTGAGTACATGGCGGCGGCGCGCCTTGACGATCTGCTGATCGTTGAGAGTCACGTCAGCGCGATGAGCAGAGCGTCGATGACTTTCGCCCAGCGTATCGTGAATGAAGAAGGCAAAGTGCTCAATGAAGCAGAAGTCCTGATTGCCTGCATTAACCCACATCTTATGAAGCCGATAGCGCTTCCCAAGTCTATTGTCGCGGAGTTCAAGCAGTGACTGACATGAACGTTCTTGATTTGTTCCTGAAGGCGAGCCTTCTGGTCAAACTTATCATGCTGATTTTGATTGGATTTTCCATTGCTTCATGGGCAATCATCATCCAGCGTACGCGTATACTTAACGCCGCAGGTCGGGAAGCGGAAGCGTTTGAAGATAAATTCTGGTCCGGCGTCGAACTTTCCCGTCTTTATCAGGAAAGTCAGGCCCGCCGCGATGAGCTGTCAGGCTCAGAGCAGATTTTCTACTCAGGTTTTAAAGAGTTCGCTCGTCTGCATCGCGCCAACAGCCATGCGCCTGAAGCGGTGCTCGATGGTGCGGGTCGCGCCATGCGCATCTCCATGAACCGTGAGCTGGAATCACTGGAAAACCATATTCCTTTCCTTGGCACGGTCGGATCAATCAGCCCGTACATTGGCCTGTTTGGTACCGTATGGGGCATCATGCACGCCTTTATTGCCCTGGGCGCGGTGAAGCAGGCGACCCTGCAAATGGTTGCACCGGGTATTGCGGAAGCGCTGATCGCCACGGCTATCGGCCTGTTTGCCGCTATTCCTGCGGTCATGGCTTACAACCGTCTCAACCAGCGAGTCAATAAGCTTGAGCAGGGCTATGACAACTTTATGGAAGAGTTCACCGCCATCCTGCATCGTCAGGCGTTCTCCAGCGAGAACAACAAGTAAGCGAGGTGACGCATGGCCAGAAAACGTGGTCGCGGTCGCCGCGAACTTAAATCTGAGATCAATATCGTTCCACTGCTCGACGTGCTGCTGGTGCTGCTGCTGATATTCATGGCAACGGCGCCCATCATCACCCAGAGCGTTGAGGTTGATTTGCCAGACGCTACCGATTCTAAAACCGTTTCCAGCGATGATAATCCGCCGGTAATTGTGGAAGTGTCCGGCGTCGGCCAGTACAGCTTGGTAGTGGATCACGATCGTATGGAGCAGTTGCCGTCTGAACAGGTGGTGGCTGAAGCGCAACGCCGTCTGGAAGCGAATCCGAAAACGGTGTTTTTGATCGGCGGCGCGAAAGATGTGCCTTACGACGAAATTATCAAGGCGCTGAACTTGCTGCATCAGGCAGGCGTGAAGTCTGTGGGTTTGATGACGCAGCCGATCTAATTTATTCGAACCGTTTTTTGGGAACCGAGAGTGTCGAAGGCAACCGAGCAGAACGCTAAGTTAAAACGCGCGATAATCGTATCCGTAATCCTGCACATCGTTTTGATTGGGTTACTGATATGGAGCTCGTTTAACGAAAATATTGAAGCGAGTGGCGGCGGTGGCGGCAGCGATATCGACGCGGTCATGGTCGATCCCGGTGCGGTCGTTGAGCAGTTTAACCGCCAGCAGAATCAGCAGAGCGACAGCCAGCGTGCCGCTCAACAGCGTAAAAAGCAGGCGCAGCAGCAGGCAGAAGAGCTGCAGCAAAAGCAGGCCGCTGAACAACAGCGGCTGAAAGCGCTGGAAAAAGAGCGTTTGCAGGCGCAGGAAGCGGCGAAGGCAGAAGCAAAAGCCCAGGCAGCAGAGCAGAAGCAGGCGGAAGCGGCGGCACAGCAGGCGCAAGAGCAGCAGAAAACCGCAGAAGCGGCGGCGGCCAAGGCGAAAGCCGATGCCAAAGCGGAAGCTGATGCACAGATGAAAGCCGCTGCCGACGCGAAAAAACAGGCTGATGAGCAGGCGAAAAAAGCTGCCGCGGCCGATGCGAAAAAACAGGCAGAAGAGCAGGCAAAAAAAGCGGCGGCCAACGCCAAAAAAGAGGCGGAAGAGCAGGCCAAAGCGGCTGCTGCAGAAGCGGTAAAAGAGAAGGAAAAAGCGGCGAAAGCGGAAGCCGCAGCCAAGGCCAAAGCGGATGCGCAGGCGAAAGCAAAAGCCGCTCAGGAAGCGAAAGAACAGGCCGCTGCCGAAGCTAAAGCGAAGGCGACACAGGAAGCAAAAGAGCAGGCCGCTGCCGACGCGAAAGCAGAAGCCAAAGCCAAAGCTGAGGCGAAAGCGGAAGCTGCGGCGAAAGCTAAAGCAGATGCCGCAGCCAAAGCGAAAGCGGCCGCCGACGCGAAGAAAAAAGCTGCCGCGGAAGCCGCCAGCGACAGCGATGCGGTAGACGATCTGCTGGGCGGTCTGGCTTCCGGCAAAAATGCGCCGAAAGCGGGTGGCGGGGCAGCAGGGCAGGGGAATCAGAAAAAATCGGGCGCATCGGGAGCCGATATCAGCAACTATGCTGGTCAGATCCAGGCGGCGATTCAAAGCAAGTTTTACGATTCAGATAACTACAAGGGCAAAACCTGTACGCTGCGGGTTAATCTGGCGCCGGACGGTTTGCTGATTAGCGTGAAGGCGGAAGGCGGCGATCCCGCACTGTGTCAGGCTGCGATGGCAGCGGCCCGACAGGCGCGCATTCCTAAGCCTCCGAGCCAGGATGTGTACCAGGTTTTCAAAAACGCACCACTCTATTTTAAACCGCAATAAGAGAGTAACAAATGGCAGCTTGAACTATGTTTAGCTTGCCGTAATCTAAAGCCTGTCGGCACCTGCATCAGGCTTCTGATGGTGCGGGAACAGTGCAGGCTATGTGCTGTGCATTTGATAGTTATTGAACACTGCTAATTATCGTGGACGTTGCGTTCAGGTAAGGGAGAGAAAATGAAGCAGGCATTTCGTGTTGCGTTAAGTTTTTTAATACTGTGGGCGGCCGCGCTGCACGCAGAAGTTCGTATCGAAATCACGCAGGGTGTAAATACCGCCCGTCCAATTGGCGTCGTGCCATTCAAGTGGACCGGACCAGGAGCGGCGCCGGAAGATGTTGGCGGTATCGTTGCTGCGGATCTGCGCAACAGCGGCAAATTCAATCCGCTGGATCGCTCGCGTTTGCCACAGCAGCCTACCACGGCCGCTGAAGTTCAGCCTGCCGCCTGGAGCGCGCTGGGTATTGATGCCGTTGTTGTTGGCCAGGTACAGCCAGGCGCCGATGGCAGCTATGTTGTCTCTTACCAACTGGTGGATACCGCAGGTTCGCCGGGCACCGTGCTTGCCCAGAACCAGTTCAAGGTGACCAAACAGTGGCTGCGCTACGCTGCGCATACCGCCAGTGATGAATCCTTTGAGAAACTCACCGGCATCAAAGGCGCATTCCGTACGCGCATTGCCTATGTGGTACAGACCAATGGCGGTCAGTTCCCCTATGAGTTGCGCGTAGCCGACTACGATGGCTACAACCAGTTTGTGGTTCACCGTTCACCACAGCCGCTGATGTCACCGGCCTGGTCACCTGATGGCAGCAAAGTAGCGTACGTGACTTTTGAAAGCGGCAAGTCCGCGCTGGTGGTACAAACGCTGGCAAACAGCGCTATCCGTCAGATCGCCTCTTTCCCACGTCACAACGGCGCACCGGCTTTCTCTCCGGATGGCAGCAAGCTCGCGTTTGCGCTGTCTAAAACCGGCAGCCTGAACCTGTACGTGATGGACCTTGGCTCAGGCCAGATTCGTCAGGTCACCGACGGCCGTTTTAACAGCACTGAACCGACCTGGTTCCCGGACAGCCAGACGCTGGCTTACACCTCCGATCAGGCAGGTCGTCCACAAATTTATAAAATTGGCGTCAACGGTGGCACTCCGCAGCGCGTGACCTGGGAAGGTTCTCAGAATCAGGACGCGGATGTCAGCACTGACGGTAAATCAATGGTGATGGTCAGCACCAATGGCGGTGCGCAGCACGTCGCCAGACAGGATCTGGAAACGGGAGCCGTTCAACCTTTAACGGACACGTTCCTGGATGAAACGCCAAGTCTTGCACCTAATGGCACCATGGTAATCTACAGCTCTACTCAGGGTATGGGTTCCGTACTGCAATTGGTATCAACAGATGGTCGTTTCAAAGCGCGTCTTCCGGCAACTGATGGACAGGTAAAATTCCCTGCCTGGTCGCCGTATCTGTGATGCATATGAAAATGTGTATGGCAAACAAAATAATAGGATTCAAAAAATGCAATTGAACAAAGTGCTGAAGGGTTTACTGCTGGCTCTGCCAGTGATCGCAGTGGCTGCATGTAGCTCACACAAAAACAATAACAACGACCAGACCAACGGTATGGGCGCTGATGGTGCTTATGCTAACGGCGGCATGAACGGTAGCGGCAACGGCGGCAACATGTCTTCAGACGAGCAAGCTCGCCTGCAGATGGAACAGCTGCAACGTAACAACATCGTTTACTTCGGTCTGGATCAGTATGACATCCAGTCTGACTTCGCTCAGATGCTGGATCAGCACGCGGCTTTCCTGCGTAGCAACCCATCTTACAAAGTGACCGTTGAAGGTCATGCGGACGAACGCGGTACGCCGGAATACAACATTGCTCTGGGCGAGCGTCGCGCCAGCGCAGTGAAAATGTATCTGCAGGGTAAAGGCGTTTCTGCCGATCAGATCTCTATCGTTTCTTACGGTAAAGAGAAACCAGCTGTACTGGGTCATGACGAATCGGCTTACTCGAAAAACCGTCGTGCCGTACTGGTATACTAAGAGAACCACATGATTAGTAGCTTCAGAACTCACCTGTTGAGTCTGTCGTTACTGGTTGGCGTAGCGGCCCCCTGGGCCGCTAATGCCCAGGCAACAATCAGTAACGTTGGCTCTGGCTCGGTTGAAGACCGTGTCACCACTCTTGAACGTATTTCTAATGCCCAGGCGCAACTTTTGCAGCAACTCCAGCAGCAGATGAACGCCAACCAAAGCGATATCGATTCGCTGCGCGGGCAGATCCAGGAAAACTCATATCAGCTAAATCAGGTGGTCGAGCGGCAAAAGCAGCTCTATCAGCAGATTGATGCGCTCAGTAGCAGCAATGCCAGCAACAGCAGCAATGCGGCTGCAGCAGATACCGGCTCGGCTACGGCAGCAGCAGCGGGCTCTGACAACAGCAGCAGCGATGCCGCCGCGGCACCGGTACAAAGCGGTGATGCCAATACCGATTACAACAACGCTGTTGATCTGGTATTGCAAAAGAAACAGTACGATCAGGCGATCGCTGCTTTTCAGGCTTTCGTAAAAAAATACCCTGATTCTACCTTTCAGCCGAATGCCAATTACTGGCTTGGGCAGCTCTTTTATAACAAGGGCAAAAAGGATGATGCCGCGTACTTTTTTGCCACAGTGGTAAAAAAATACCCGAAATCACCAAAAAGTGCGGAAGCGCTGTTTAAGGTCGGCGTCATCATGCAGGACAAAGGTGATAACGCGAAGGCTAAAGCAGTGTTTCAACAGGTGGTTAAGCAGTATCCCAACAGTGAATCTGCTAAGCAGGCGCAAAAACGCATAGCAGCGCTGTAAAAGGCGATGAAAAGCCAGATATCGTATGATTTCTGGCCTTAGTGCGTTAAAGGTAAGCAGTTAGCGGTATTCGCGGAAAAAGGGGTTGCGCTCCCCCGCTAAATCAGTAATATATGCCGCCGTTGCCGGGACATATCTTAAAGCGGTTCAGGTGGCATAAAGTGGGTCGTTAGCTCAGTTGGTAGAGCAGTTGACTTTTAATCAATTGGTCGCAGGTTCGAATCCTGCACGACCCACCACTTTAAAGTAAATCGCAGTACACCGCGTAGCGGGTCGTTAGCTCAGTTGGTAGAGCAGTTGACTTTTAATCAATTGGTCGCAGGTTCGAATCCTGCACGACCCACCACTTTAACGTGAAGCACAGTGTAAAATCGTGAAGGATGCGAACCTGCAGCAGGTTCGAGTCGAGCGAAAGCGAGACAACGTTGCGACAGCAACGGTCCGCAGGACAAGGCGAAGCCGGGTAATCCTGCACGACCCACCACTTTAAAGCAGATTGCAGTAAACCGCACAGCGGGTCGTTAGCTCAGTTGGTAGAGCAGTTGACTTTTAATCAATTGGTCGCAGGTTCGAATCCTGCACGACCCACCACTTTAATGTGAAGCACAGTGTAAAATCGTGAAGGATGCGAACCTGCAGCAGGTTCGAGTCGAGCGAAAGCGAGACAACGTTGCGACAGCAACGGTCCGCAGGACAAGGCGAAGCCGGGTAATCCTGCACGACCCACCAATGTAAAAAGGCGCCCTAAAGGCGCCTTTTTGCTTTTCTGTTTTCTGGACTTACAGGATCTAAACCTGCTGCAGGTTTGGCTACCTGGCCGCGAGCTACATTAGCTGGTGCATCAACATCACCCGCAAGACGAGGCGCATAACGCACACAAGCCTGCGTTCTTCTGCACATCCACCAGGCGCACAAAGGCTCCCTGAAGCGTTGTTTCTGCGTTTCACACTGCGACCGCTTATCATCGCTACTTCCTGATGCCGTTTTTCCCCAGGCTGCGCCAGATGTGCATTACGGCGTAGCTGCGCCAGGGGCGCCAAACTGCCGAACGCTGCTCTGCCTGCTTCGCGGTCATGCCACCGAGATTATTACGAATCACGATATCCCCCGCCGGAAAAGCGTCCGGCCAGCGCAGCGCGCGCATGGCAACATACTGCGCCGTCCAGTCACCGATGCCCGGCAGCGCTTTAAGCTGGGCGATAATTTTTTGCGGCCATGGGCAGGCATCGAGGATCAGCGCGCCGCTACTGCACGCCTCGGCCAGCGCGAGAATACATTTTGCCCGGGCGCTGATAATGCCCAACGACGCGATCTCATCCAGCGTGGCATGATGAATGCGCGTGGCGCTGGGGGGCAGTCGGCTAAGCGTCGGAAACGGCGTCTCGATCTTATCGCCAAAGGCATTGGCAAAACGGCCGCCCAGCGTGGTCGCCGCTTTCACGGTAATTTGCTGACCAAGGATGGCGCGCACCGTCAGTTCAAAACCATCAAACGCGCCGGGAATGCGCAGGCCCGGAAAATCAGCCACGCTTTTAGCCAGCAGCGGATCCTGACGCAGCGCTTCATCGATACAGGCGGGCTGCGCATTCAGATCGAAAAGATTACGCAGGCGGCGCAGCAGGGCAGGCAGCACCGGCAGCAGCGAATGGGTAAACTCAACCAGCAGCACCGGCTTTTTCTGATGATGGGTAACCCGAATCCAGCCCTGATGATGACCCAGCGCCACCGTGCGGCTATAGCTGATATCATCAACATGTTCGATATGCAGCACCGCATGGCCCCGCAGAAAGTCGAGCATAATCTGCCAGTCAAACGGCGGGCGATAGCTTAGCTCCAGCGTCGAGGTACTGTTTAGCGGCGGTGCGTGCTCATCCACCACTGTTTTGCGCAGCTGGCTGGGGGACATGCGATAACAGCGCTGAAAAACGTCGTTAAAACGACGCAGGCTGGCGAAACCGCTGGCATAGGCAATATCCGTCACCGGCAATGCGGTCTCGGTCAGCAGCTGTTTAGCCAGCAGCAGACGACGCGTCTGACGCAGTTCAAGCGGCGAAACGCCCAGCTCTTTATGAACAATACGGCGTAGCTGGCGCAGGCTGAGATCAAACTGCGCGGCAATCTCTTCCAGGCTTTCGGTCTCATCAATGGCGCCTTGTTCGAGTCGCTGCACCAGCAGATCGGCCACCCGATGGCTGTTATCGACCGGCGCATTTCCCGGCGCCAGTTCAGGACGACAGCGCAGGCAGGGGCGAAATTTCGCCTTCTCGGCCGCTTCAGCGTTGGCAAAAAACAGGCAGTTTTTTTGTAGCGGCGCTTTTACCGGGCAGATGGGACGGCAGTAAATCCCGGTCGAGGTGACGCCGACAAAAAACACACCGTCAAAGCGCGTGTCGCGAGAAGTAAGCGCCTGCCAGGCGATATCAGAATCGATCATGCCGTTCTCCTTGCGGCGGTAGTGCCGGACACTAAACATAGCTGGGGTTTCATCCTCGCACTCGCTGTTTTCGGACATTTAATCCTGATGACCGAAAACAGCCAGCCGGGCGAAAGAAAAAGGTAATAATAGAGGAAAAGCCCAGCAGGAGAGCACCATGTCCTATTACTACAAAATCACCACTACCCCAGTTGGCGTGCTAACGCTGATCGCCAGCGATCGTGGCCTGGCAGCGATTCTCTGGCAGGATGATTCACCGCGGCGCGTCAGGCTCGATCCTCGCGTTGAAAACGCCGACCATCCGCTGCTGCTACAGGCGGAGCAGCAGTTACAGGAATATTTTGCCGGTACGCGCCAGCGTTTTGATCTGCCGCTGGATTTTGCCGGCACCGAATTTCAGCGCAAGGTGTGGGCCGCACTGGTCAGCATTCCGTTCGGTGAAACGCGCAGCTATAAGCAGATCGCCGAGCAGATTGGCCACCCCAGCGCCATGCGGGCGGTGGGCGCCGCTAACGGCAGAAATCCAGTGTCGATCATTGCGCCCTGTCATCGTGTTATCGGCGCCAACGGTAAGCTGACAGGCTTCGCTGGCGGGCTGGATATCAAAGCATTCCTGCTCAGTCTGGAAAGCGGCGCATCGCAGGTGAAATAGCAGGACAGCAGGCCATTATTTGGTTATCTTGTTTAGCATATAAAACAGTGGCGGCAAAAAACCGCATTTCAGCCACCATAAATGCCAACTTCGTTAAGTCGAAGAAACGAGAGCGCCTGATGAGCCTGATGTTTGATCCTGAATCTGCTGTCTATCCTTTTCCGCCTAAACCCGCGCGTTTGAACGCTGAGCAGAAGGCGGACTACCGCACGCGCATTAAAGCGCTGCTGAAGGCGCGAGATGCGGTAATGGTTGCCCACTATTACACCGATCCTGAAATTCAGTCGCTGGCGGAAGAGACCGGCGGCTGCGTGGCGGATTCGCTGGAAATGGCGCGCTTTGGCAGCCAGCATCCAGCCAAAACGCTGCTGGTGGCGGGCGTGCGTTTTATGGGCGAAACGGCAAAAATTCTTAGCCCGGAAAAAACCGTATTGATGCCGACGCTGGCGGCAGAATGCTCGCTGGATCTGGGCTGTCCCATTGAGGCGTTCAACGCCTTCTGCGACGCGCATCCCGATCGCACCGTGGTGGTTTACGCCAACACCTCAGCGGCGGTAAAAGCACGCGCTGACTGGGTTGTCACCTCCAGCATCGCCGTTGAGCTGATTGAGCATCTCGACAGCCTAGGGCAAAAAATCATTTGGGCACCCGATCGTCATCTTGGCCGTTACGTTACGCAGCAGACGCAGGCCGACGTGCTCTGCTGGCAGGGCGCGTGTATCGTGCACGATGAGTTTAAGGTGCAGGCGCTACAGCAAATGAAAGCGCTCTATCCGCAGGCTGCGGTGCTGGTGCACCCGGAGTCGCCGCAGGCGATTGTCGAACTGGCCGATGCGGTGGGTTCCACAAGCCAGCTGATTCAGGCAGCAAAGACGCTGCCGCATCCGCAAATGATTGTGGCTACCGATCGCGGCATCTTCTACAAAATGCAGCAGGCGGTGCCGGAAAAGAAGCTGCTGGAAGCGCCAACTGCCGGAGAGGGCGCGACCTGCCGCAGCTGTGCGCACTGTCCGTGGATGGCGATGAATGGCCTACAGGCGATTGCCGACGGGCTGGAGCACGGCGGCGCGCAGCATGAAATCCATATTGATGCAGCGCTGCGCGAAAGGGCGCTGGTGCCGCTGAACCGCATGCTATCCTTTGCGGCGGAACTTAAACTCAAGGTCAAAGGCAACGCCTGAGACCCTTCTGAAGGTGCGCTATGGATTTCTTCAGCACGCAAAATATTCTTGTTCATATCCCTCTGGGCACCGGCGGCTACGATCTCTCGTGGATTGAGGCGGTCGGCACGCTGGCCGGACTGCTCTGTATCTGGCTGGCCAGTAAAGAGAAAATCATCAACTATCCGTTTGGCCTGCTGAACGTGGTGTTGTTCGCCATTATCTTTTTCCAGATTCAGCTTTACGCCAGCCTGCTGCTACAGCTCTTTTTCTTCGCCGCCAACCTTTATGGCTGGTACGCCTGGAGCCGGCAAACCAGCGATAACCAGACGGCGCTGCGCATTCGCTGGCTGTCGTTGCCCAGCGCCATTGGCTGGGGTCTTGCCTGCGTGGTCGGCATCGGCCTGATGACGCTCTATATCAATCCGGTATTTGGCTTTTTGACCCGCATCGCCGTGAACCTGATGCAGGGCATGGGTATGCAGGTGGCGATGCCGACGCTGCAACCCGACGCGTTTCCATTCTGGGATGCCTGCCTGATGGTGCTGTCGATTGTGGCAATGATTTTAATGACGCGGAAGTATGTGGAGAACTGGCTGCTGTGGGTGGTGGTCAACGTGATCAGCGTAATGATTTTTGCCCGTCAGGGCGTTTGGGCGATGTCGCTGGAATATATGATTCTAACCGTGATCGCCCTTAACGGCACACGGTTGTGGATGCAGAGCGCCCGCAAACAGGGTTCACGGGCGCTATCGACTCAGTGATGGGCGTGGGCATGCGCATGATCGTGATGCGCATGTTCCTGCGCTGCGCCAAGATCACAATCGTGACCGGCACAGGCCTGATACTCCATCTGCACCGTGGCATGCGCAATCTGGCAAGTTTCATGCAGGTAGTGATGAATGCGGTGCAGCAGCGCGTCATGGTCGTGCGGCGGAATCACCTGCACATGCAGCGTTAATACCGGCTTCTCGCCAACTTGCCACAAATGCAGATGGTGCACGTTACGCACTTCAGGAATATTACGCGTGATATCGCGCGCCAGTTTATCAACGTTAATCGACGCTGGCGCGCCTTCCAGCAGCTCATGCAGGCTTTCGCGCAGCAGCGCCCAGCCGCTACGTAACACCAGCAGCGACACCAGAATCGACAGAATCGGATCGGCAGGCGTCCAGCCGGTGTACATGATCACCAGCGCCGCAACAATGGCACCCACCGACCCCAGCAGATCGCCCATCACATGCAGCGCCGCCGCGCGCACATTCAGGTTTTTCTCTTCACTACCGCGATGCAGCAGCCAGAAAGAGAGCAGATTAGCCAGCAGCCCGGCAATGGCGATACCGAGCATCATGCCGCCTGCTACCGGCTGAGGTTGATAAAAACGTCGTACCGCTTCCCAGACGATCAGCGCGGTAATCACCAGCAGCGCCAGCGCGTTAACAAAGGCCGCCAGCGTGGTCAGGCGCAGCATGCCAAAGGTATGACGCGCGTTGGGTTTGCGCCGGGCGAACTGTACGGCCAGCAGCGCCATCAGCAGCGCGGCGGCATCGGTAAGCATATGGCCGGCATCAGCCAGCAGCGCCAGCGAACCGGAAAGCCAGCCGCCAACCACTTCGGCAACCATAAACAAGGCGGTAACGGAAAATGCCGCCAACAGGCGTCCACGGTTAGCGTCGCCTTCACCGTGGGAATGAGTGTGCGCCATAAGACTCCAGAGTAAGTAACAAACGATCGGTTAATGATATCAGTAATTTCGCCTCTGCCTGGCTGAGGTTGTGCTGTTTAGCACAATCGATCAGCTGCTGACAGAGCCGCTCTCCCTGCGACTGGCCCAGCAGTAACCAGCTGCCTTTCATGCGGTGTGCAGCCTGTTCAATCGTCGCATAGTCGTTCTGAGCGATGGCAGCTTGCAGCGCCTCGCGGTCGGCAAGAAAGGTCTGATGCAGCGTCTGGCAAATGCGCGGAATAAATGCCTCGTTATCACTGGCCAGACGACGGATATCCGTGCTGAGATGCTGCAAAGGATCGCCAGGCAGCGTGTGCAGAATTGCCGCCAGCGCTTTCTGGCTTACGGGTTTCAGCAGCAGATGATCAACGTGCCTCATCGCCGCCGTATCATCAGGCATCTGCGCATCTGCGGTACACAGCACCAGCAGCGCGCGCTGCGTGCGCTGGCGTTCACGCCGCCGCAGCAGGGCGGCGAGCAGCAGGCCGTCGGGGCGCGGCATCATGCGATCGATAAACAGCAGATCAAACGGCTGACGAGCATCGGCGGCCAGCAGCGCACGGCCATCCGCGTAACATTCGGCATTCACCCCCAGCGCCGCCAGCTGCTGCGCCATCACCAACAGGTTTGTAGGGTTGTCATCGACAATAGCGATGCGGCAGTGACTGCGGTCAGCGAATGACAACGGCGCTTCCTCTGCGGTTGGCGCCATGGCGGGAGCCAGCATCAGTGGCAGAGTCACGCTGACCTCGGTGCCGCTGCCCGGCGCGGAGGTGAGGGTGATGGTGCCGCCCATGCGCGTAACCAATTCCCGACAGATCGACAGGCCAAGCCCGCTACCCTGCACGCGCCGGGTTTTGCCCGAGGGTGCCTGATACCAGGGTTCAAACAGCCGTGCCTGCTCTTCCTGCGCAATACCAATGCCGCTGTCAACCACCCGCAGGCTGATCTGTTCATCAACACTCAGCGTTACAGTAATCGAGCCGCTACGAGTAAATTTAATCGCGTTGCCGATCAGATTGACCGCGATCTGCTGCAGTCGGGCACTGTCGATCCACACCGCAGGCGGCAGCGCTGAGCCTGGCGCAACGATCAACCGCGGGCCGTCGGCTGGCATCAGCGGCTGATAAAGATCGTTGAGCTGCTCCAGCCAGCGGCGAAGATCCACCACTTCTGGCGTCAGGCTAAAGGTGTTGCTCTCAATTTTTGCATGATCCTGCAGATCGTTCAGCAGCGTCATCAGCGAGCGGGCGCTGCTGTGCACGATCGCCAGCCGCTTGTTGGCAGTTGATTGCTGGATCTCCAGCTCCAGCAGGCCGAGAATCGCCTGCATCGGCGTGCGCAGCTCATGGCTGACCGTAGCCAGAAACTGACTTTTCATCTGGCTGGCGCGCTCCGCTTCCGCCCGCTGGCGCTCAAGGGCGAGACGCTGCTGCTGTTCCCGGCGCTGTTGCAGATAACGGCGCGCCAGCAAAATCAGCAGGATGACAATCGCCAGCAACGCAGCCAGCAGCAGCAGCTGTGATACCGAGCGCATCATGGTGTCCCCGGTATTGATGCGGCTGTTGTTGCTCCAGTAGTCGCGCAGGCGCTGCTGCGTATCGGCCGGCACCAGCAGCAAGCCTTTATCCATAATCTGCCGCAGCAACGGTGCCTGTGCGCTGACGCCAAAGGCGATCGGCCAGGCGGTATCGCTGGCGGCGAAAGCGAGTTGTAGCGTGGCGTTATAGCGCGCGGCAATCAGCCAGCGCGCCGATAAGACATTATCCACTACCGCATCGATCTGCCCGCTGTTCAGGGCATCATAAAGCGCGGTGGGCGTATCGAACTCACGCACCTGAATGCCCGCTGGCACCAGCTCACGTCCCAGATCGCCACGCCGCACGCCGACGCGCTGACCCTGCAAATCCTGCCAGCGCGCCGCGCGCGAGGACGGCATGCGGGTATAAACGCCCCATAACGCTCGCCACACCGGCAGGGTGGCGTTATTGCCTTCGGTGCCAGTGAGTGGGTGCATCAGCTGGAGATCGACGCGTGACTGGCTCAGCAGCTCAGCGGCCTGCTGCGGGTTATCCACCCAGTGCGGCTGAAAAGTCAGGCCGGTGGTTTGTGCGACCGCATTCAACAGCTCCACGCTGTATCCGCGCGCCATGCCGTTGCTGTCACGGTAGCTCCACGGATAATCATCGCGCAGCGCGGCATAGGTGGCCTGCGGATGCTGCTGTAACCAGTTCTGCTCCAGTGCGGTCAGCGGGCTGGTGCGGGTATCCTGATAACGCGGCTGCGGCGTGTTCCAGCGGTTTTCAATCGCGTTGACCATATCCAGCGGCAGCTGGCGTAACGTGGTATTCAGCCGCGCAATTAACGCCCGATCGCTGGCGGCCGCCACCAGATCGCGCTGACCTGGCTCGAGCGACGAGGCCAGCTGATAAATTTGCCCCTGCTGCAGCTGGCTAAGCAGAAAGCCTGCGGTGGTTTCATCGGCCACCACATAATCGCTGCGCTGATTCAGCAGCGCATAGAGCGCCTGAAGATCGTTATCAAACAGTCGCCAGTGATGGCTGGCGGCAAAGTCCGGGTTGAGCAGCGCGTAAGATTCCCGGCTGATCGCCAGCTGCGCCTCGCGCGAGTTAAACATCACCGGACGCTGATTGCTGCGGCTGCGATAGATACGCAACGGGCTGGAAAACCACGGCTGGCTGATGGCAAGCTGCGTGGGCAACAGCGGTTTGGGTACGCCGAAGATCAGATCAATTTTGCCCTGTTGCAGTGCAGCCAGCAGAGCAGGCAGGTCGGCGTAGCCGTTGATGGTGAGCTGCAGGCCGTGATGATGAGCGATGGCGTTCAGATAGTCGGCGTTGACGCCGTAAAGATCGCTGCCCACCACGATGTTCCACGGTGAGCCGTTGTCCTGCAAAATGCCGACGCGCAGATTTTTGTCAGGCCAGCTGATCTTCTCCTGCGCGGGCAGCAGCATCTGTGGCGGCAGCGTGATGCTGCTCACCGCATGCAGTGCGGCCTGAGCACAGAAACACCACAGCAGGAGCAGCCAGGCAATGTGTCTCACTGCTGTGCTTTCCAGATTTCAGCCAGCTCAACCACCGAACGGGCGCCGGTTTTATCCAGAATGTTTTTCTTGTGGGTGCTAACGGTTTTATTGCTGATGTGCAGCTGTCCGGCAATTTGCAAATTAGAGAAGCCGCGGGCCAGCAGGCTAAGAATCTGCTGCTCTTTCGCGGTTAACAGCGAAGACGCCTCTTCCGGCTCAGCCAGAGGTGGAAAGGCAAGATGGCCGCCGAGCACGGCGAGAATGGCGGACAGCAGCTGCGCCATGGTCTGACTTTTTACGATATACCCGGCTGCGCCCGCCGCCATAGCGGTACGAATGGCGTGCTGATCCTGTTGGGCTGAATAGATCAGCACCTTCTGCTGCTCGTCATGCGCTTTGATGCGGCGCAGCACTTCCAGGCCATTACTGTCCGCCAGGCTGACATCCAGAATGATCAGATCAACGGCGCGCGTGCTCAATACTTCACGTGCTTCAGCGGCGGTAGCCACGGAAATCAGGGTCAGCGGAACAGGAGAATGAGGCAGGGCGGCTTCTAATGCGACATGTACCAGCGGGTGATCGTCAATTAACAACAGAACGGCCATAGCGATGTTCCAGCAATCTTTGGGGCATCAGCATAGCGAAAAGCGGAGGGGCAATAAAGCAAACGGAGAGCTTGCGCTCTCCGTCGGGGAATTACTGTGTGGTGCCGTCAGTTTTGGTGTTCACTTCACCGCCGCCAACCTTGGTCTCAACCTTGCGGTTGATGTTCGGGCATTTGCCATCTTTACACTGCGCGTTCTGATCGATTTCATCAGCGGTCATGTGCTTGCTGCTGTGCGTGGAACTGCTGTGAGAGGTCCCGCTACCGTTGTTGATTTTGTTGTTATCAACGTTGTTCGGTGGCAGATTCTCTTTTGCGCCTGGCGCCACGGCACCGGCATCTGCAGCCTGATTAGACGTCCCGTTGTTGCCGCCTGCGGCCATCGCTGCACCACTACCCAGAGTCATTGCTGCTGCCAGACATACCATTGCAATCTTATTCATAATTATACTCCCGTTAATTATTCATTGTTGCTCTGCCAAACCCGTGCGTGCAGTTTGCCGAGAAATCAGGCGCCCAACGAGCGTATGGCCCGCTATGGCTGACAAAGAAGATAAAAGATGATTAAAACACCGTGTTCCAGAGTGCTTACGCTTAAAAGTGTAGTAAACGGCGGCAAAAGTGCAAATCAGCCTGCGAATCAACGCCGGTAAAGTGCATTTACAGCGCGGGATCGAAGAGATAAATTGAACGGGTTGTGCCCGGACGCATCGGGTAAGAAAATCAATGGAAACCCTATGAACTATCAAAACGATGACTTGCGTATCAAGGAGATAAAAGAACTTCTTCCTCCTGTTGCGTTGCTTGAAAAATTTCCCGCGTCTGATAAAGCGGCCGAAACCGTGGCGCAATCGCGACAGGCAATTCACAATATTCTGCAAAAACAGGACGATCGCCTGCTGGTGGTAATCGGTCCCTGTTCTATTCACGATACCGAGGCGGCGAAGGAGTATGGCGCGCGCCTGCTCGCACTGCGCGAGGCGCTGCGGGGCGAACTGGAAATCGTCATGCGGGTCTATTTTGAAAAACCCCGTACCACCGTTGGCTGGAAAGGGCTGATCAACGATCCTTACATGGACGGCAGTTTTCAGATTAATGATGGCCTGCGCATCGCGCGTAAGCTGCTGCTTGATATCAACGACAGCGGCCTGCCGGCAGCGGGCGAATTTCTGGATATGATCACGCCGCAGTATCTGGCCGATCTGATGAGTTGGGGTGCAATTGGCGCACGCACCACCGAATCACAGGTGCACCGTGAGCTCTCTTCTGGCCTCTCCTGTCCGGTAGGCTTTAAAAACGGCACCGACGGCACCATCAAGGTCGCTATCGACGCCATTGGCGCCGCCAGCGCGCCGCACTGCTTTCTTTCAGTGACCAAATATGGTCATTCGGCGATTGTGGAAACCCGCGGTAATGGCGATTGCCACATCATTCTGCGCGGCGGCAAAGAGCCAAACTACAGCGCCTCTCACGTTGAAGCGGTGAAAGCGGGCCTGGAAAAAGCGGGCCTGCCGGCGCAGATCATGATCGACTTCAGCCATGCCAACAGCAGCAAGCAGTATCAGAAGCAGCTAACCGTTGCTGAAGATGTGGCGCAGCAAATTGCGGGCGGTGAGCAGGCGATTATGGGCGTAATGATCGAGAGCCATCTGGTTGAAGGTAATCAGAGCCTGGAGAGCGGTGAACCGCTGGTCTACGGTAAAAGCGTGACCGATGCCTGTATTGGCTGGCAGGATACGGAAAACGTACTGCGTCAGCTGGCGCAGGCGGTGAAGCAGCGTCGGGAAGGATAAACAGACGGGCGTTAAAAAGCGGTTGCCGGATGGCAACCGCCAGATCAATTACTTCGCTTTACCCTGATTCGCAACCGCTGCAGCGCGCGCAGCAATTTCGTCGGCATCGCCAAGATAGTAGTGCTTGATCGGTTTGAAGTTTTCGTCGAACTCATACACCAACGGCACGCCGGTTGGGATGTTCAGCTCAAGAATCTCTTCTTCGCTCATATCATCAAGATATTTCACCAGCGCACGCAGTGAGTTGCCGTGTGCCGCGATGATCACTTTCTCACCGCTTTTCAGACGTGGCAGAATCGTTTCGTTCCAGTATGGCAGAACGCGATCGATAGTCAGCGCCAGGCTTTCGGTGGTTGGCAGCTGCTCAGCGCTGAGGTTAGCGTAGCGCGGGTCGTGGCCAGGGAAACGTTCGTCTCCGCGATCCAGTTCCGGTGGCGTGACCGCGAAACCACGGCGCCACTGTTTAACCTGCTCATCGCCATATTTATCAGCGGTTTCAGCTTTGTTCAGACCCTGCAGCGCACCGTAATGACGCTCGTTCAGACGCCAGGATTTTTCAACCGGCAGCCATGCCTGATCCAGTTCGTCGAGGATGTTCCACAGCGTATGGATAGCGCGCTTCAGTACCGAGGTGTAGGCGAAATCAAAGGTAAAACCTTCTTTTTTCAGCAGTTGACCCGCGGCTTTGGCTTCAGTGCGGCCTTTGTCAGAGAGATCAACATCATACCAACCGGTAAAGCGGTTTTCGTTATTCCATTGGCTTTCGCCGTGACGAACCAGAACCAGCTTAGTTACAGCCATAGCTTCACTCCTTAATACTTGACGTTTCTATGATAACAGCACCGCCGGCAGAGCCTGCCCGACAATGTTCCTGCCCGTTACCATAGCTGAAATATGCGCAAGGCGTAAGACTGTCGCCAACGCAGTGCGCGTTTTTCAACCCGTTAACCGATCGCGATCAATTGATAGACGGTTTCTGCCTGGTACTGTTGACCTGGCTTCAGCCAGCAATCAGGTTGCGGCCACTCGGCATGATTCGGCGAATCTGGCAGAAATTCACTCTCCAGCGCGATGCCCTGATGCGCGGCATACTGCCCCTGTTCACGTGCTGGCGTACCGGCCAGATAATTGCCGCTGTAAAACTGCAGCGCGGGTGCCGAGGTGTGCACGCGTAGCTGCAACTTGCCATCCGCAGAAGTGAGCTGCGCGGCGGTCTGGCTGACATCGCCGGCGCTGTCGAGCAGAAAGGCGTGATCGTAGCCTTTAACCCGGCGCTGATGCTCATCCTGCAGGAAATCGGTAGCGATAATTTTGCCATCGCGGAAATCGAAGCTGCTGTCAGCCACCGGCTGCAGGCCGCCATCAGGAATGCCGCTCTCATCAACCGGCAGATAGTGCGCGGCGTGCAGCTGCAGCTGATGCTGACGCGCGTCACCGTGCTCAGCATCAAGATTGAAGTAGGCGTGATTGGTCAGGTTAACCGGGCAGGGCCGATCGACGGTAGCCTGATAGTGAATGCTGAGCCGATTTTCATCATCCAGCCGGTACCAGAGATCGACCAACAAATTACCCGGATAGCCCTGATCGCCATCTGGCGAATCCAGACGATAGTGCACTTCGCTGTCGCTCTGGCTGACAATCTGCCAGCGACGGCGATCGAACCCTTCCGGGCCGCCGTGCAGCTGATGCGGGCCCTGATTGGCGATCAGCTGAATATTTTCCTGCTCCAGACGCGCATTGGCGATGCGATTGGCATAGCGGCCTACCGTCGCGCCAAGATAGGCGGTCTGTTCCAGGTAATCAGAAGGGGTGGCGCAGCCGAGCAGCGCTTCGCGCACCTTGCCATCCTGCATCGGCACGCGGGCCGACAGCCAGGTGGCGCCCCAGTCCATAAACGTTGCAACCATGCCGTTACGGTTGCGCAGCACCGTGATGTGCCATGGCTGGCCATCGGGTGCATGAGAATTTAGCATTGGCCCGCTCCTGCTGACGCTTTACAGACGTAGAAGGTCTCTTTGATGCCGGTTTTCGCTTCATACTGTGCGGCCACTGCAGCTTTCACGCCTTCCACCAGCTCTTCCGGCATCAGCGCCACTACACAACCGCCGAAACCCCCGCCGGTCATGCGCACGCCGCCGCGATCGCCGATTTCCGCTTTCACAATCTCAACCAGCGTATCCACCGGCGGCACGGTGATTTCGAAATCGTCGCGCATTGAGGCGTGCGATTCCGCCATCAGTTCGCCCATACGTTTCAGATCGCCTTTGCTCAGCGCGTCGGCCGCTTCCAGCGTGCGCGCGTTCTCGGTCAGCACGTGACGCACGCGTTTGGCAACGTCGGCGTCCAGCTCATTTTCCACCGCTTTAAACTGATTGATATCGACGTCGCGCAGCGCAGGCTGCGAGAAGAAGCGGGCACCGGTTTCGCACTGCTGGCGACGCGTATTGTATTCACTGCCCACCAGGCTGCGACGGAAGTTGGTGTTGATGATCACCACGGCAACGTTGTCCGGCATTGGCACCGGGCGCGTACCCAGCGTGCGGCAGTCGAGCAGCATCGCGTGATCCTGTTTGCCCAGCGCGGAGATCAGCTGATCCATGATGCCGCAGTTACAACCGACAAACTGGTTTTCCGCTTCCTGGCCATTCACCGCCACCGCCGCGCCGTCAATCGGCAGGTGCCACAGCTGTTGCAGAACGGTACCCACCGCCACTTCCAGCGAGGCGGAGGAGCTCAGACCGGCACCCTGCGGCACGTCGCCACTGATCACCATGTCCACACCGCCAACTTCCGGGCAGCGCTGCTGCATATGTTTCACCACGCCGCGCACGTAGTTGGCCCACATTGGCTCCGGCAGGCTGAGAATCGGTTCATCCAGCGAGAAGTGATCCTGCTGATTGTCGTAATCCACGGCGATAACGCGCACCTGGCGATCGTCGCGTTTCGCGCAGCTGATCACCGTCTGATAATCGATAGCGCAAGGCAACACAAAACCGTCGTTGTAATCGGTGTGCTCGCCAATCAGGTTCACGCGGCCCGGCGCCTGAATAGTGTGGGTTGGCTGATAGCCAAACTGCTCGTTAAAAATATCGTTGGTCAGGGTCTTTAAGCTCATGGTCACTCAGGCCTCGCGGAAGTGCAGATCGCTGACGGAACGCAGGCGCTCAGCTGCCTGCTCCGCCGTTAAATCACGTTGGGTTTCGGCCAGCATTTCATAGCCAACCATAAATTTACGCACCGTTGCTGAACGCAGCAGCGGCGGATAGAAATGGGCATGCAGCTGCCAGTGCTCGTTCTCTTCGCCGTTGAAGGGCGCGCCGTGCCAGCCCATGGAGTAGGGGAATGAACACTGGAACAGGTTGTCGTAGCGGCTGGTCAGCTTTTTCAGCGCCAGCGCCAGATCGGTGCGCTGCTCAGCGGTGAGATCGGTCAGGCGCAGAATGTGGCTTTTCGGCAGCAGAATGGTTTCAAACGGCCACGCCGCCCACCACGGCACCACGGCCAGCCAGTGATCGGTTTCCACCACGGTGCGGCTGCCGTCGGCCAGCTCGCGCGCGGCATAATCCACCAGCATTGGGCTGTTGTGTTGGGCAAAATAGGCCCGCTGCAGATCGTCTTCACGCTGCGCTTCGTTAGGCAGGAAGCTGTTCGCCCACACCTGGCCGTGTGGATGGGGATTGGAACAGCCCATCGCGGCGCCTTTGTTTTCAAATACCTGCACCCAGGGATAGTGCTGACCCAGTTCGGCGGTCTGCTCCTGCCAGGTGCGCACCACTTCAGCCAGCGCGCTCAGCGTCAGTTCCGGCAGGGTTTTGCTGTGATCCGGCGAAAAGCAGATTACGCGGCTGGTACCACGTGCGCTTTCACAACGCATCAGCGGATCGCTGCTCTGTGGCGCATCCGGCGTATCGGTCATCAGCGCGGCAAAATCATTGGTAAACACGTAGGTGCCGCTGTACTGCGGATTGGTGTCACCGGTGACGCGGGTATTGCCCGGACAGAGGAAGCAGTCAGGATCGTGCGTTGGCAGCTGATTCTGCGACGGCGTTTCCTGAGCACCCTGCCACGGACGTTTGGCGCGGTGCGGAGAGACCAGCACCCACTGGTCAGATAACGGGTTATAACGGCGATGCGGATGATCGACCGGATTAAATTTTTCCATGAGAAATCCTGGTAACGAGCCAACTTGAGAATTATTAGGGTAAACGTAGCACAGCTATTGCCACGAAAGCGTGATCAAGCCTGGATAAATGGAATCGTTTACACAAGCTTTAATTTCTCAGAAAGAGCGATTTCAGGCTTATTCCTGGTATCTTGCGATGAGAAGCACGGAGAAAAGTGGTAGCGTTTACATGGCGACTGGCCATGTTAAATCGCACCGCCGGAAAAGCAGCGGGCCGTAGCCCGCCGGATCAGCGAATTTTCTCCTGCTGATAACGGTAGCGCTCACCCTCTGCGATAAAGCTCAGACGATGGGTGATGCAACCAGGCGCATCTTCCGCATGGTGAGAGACAAACAGCAGTTGCGTGGCGCCTTCGCCAATCAGCACGTCGATAAACCGGCGCACCAGCTGGCGATTAATCGGATCCAGTCCCTGTAGCGGTTCATCCAGAATCAGCAGCGTTGGATGCTTTACCAGCGCGCGTGCAATCAGCACCAGCCGCTGTTGGCCCCACGACAGGCTGTGAAAGGGTGCATCGCCAAGTGTCTGCATGCCCAGCAGCGCCAGCCATTGATTACTCAGCGCCACCTGGCGATCGGAAACCGCATTGTAGAGGCCAATCGAATCAAAATAGCCGGAGAGCACTACATGGCGAACGCTGACGCTGACCCGATAATCGAGATGCAGGCTGCTGCTGACGTAGCCGATGTGCTGCTTGATATCCCAGATGGTCTCGCCACTGCCGCGACGCACGCCAAACAGCGTAAGGTCGTTGCTGTAACCCTGCGGATGATCGCCGGTGACCAGGCTCAGCAGGGTGGATTTACCGGCGCCATTGGGGCCGGTAATCTGCCAGTGCTCACCGGCATTCACCTGCCAGCTGAGCTGATGCAGCACCGGACGATCGTTATAAGCCACCACGCCGTCGCGCAACACGATGCGCGGCGTCTCTGTGGCGAGGGCATTAAGTGGCGTCAAATCCGCTTCCGGCAGGGTCATGCCCATCAACTGCTCACTGTGAGCCAGCTGCGCCACCAGCGCTTCGGCCAGAATAGCCTCGCGCGCACCAACGTGGGTCAGGGTGCATTCGGCCAGCACGCCAACCTGCTGCACAAACGGCGGAATATCATCGAACCGGTTAAGCACCAGCACCAGCGTATAACCCTGCTCGCTGAGCCTGGCCAGTAGCTCAGCCAGATTTTCACGCGAACGCTGATCGAGGCCATCAAATGGCTCATCGAGAATCAGCAGGTCGGGCTGCGCCATCAGCGCCTGACAGAGCAGCGTTTTGCGGGTCTCGCCGGTTGAAAGATATTTAAAGCGTCTGGTCAGCAGAGACGTAATGCCGAACAGGCTGGCCAGTTGCTCACAGCGCGCTGCATCTTTTACTTCCGCCTGAATAACTTCAGATGCCAGCAGGCCGGTATCCTCTTCGCCTTCGCTGACCATATCGGTGTTATTACGCTGCCACTCTTCACTGACCAGCTGTTGCAGCTGCTCCAGCGATAAACGCACCGGACGCTGAAAATCGCTGCGCACCTCGCCATGCATCGCGGTCAGCTCACCAGAAAGCGCTCGCGCCAGCGAGGATTTACCACTGGCATTGCTGCCAACAAAGGCCCAGGCGTCGCCGCCTTGTAGGGTGAGATCGTGCAGAGAGAGGATTTTTGTATCACTAAGACGAAACGTGCCTTGCGTAATTTGCAACGTAGCCATGTTGTGTTCCATATTATGCACCGTACTGCTGGTTTTAACGGCTGCCTGAACGAATGTCAAACCAGCGGTCTACAGCAGCGAGGCGATAATCACCTGCTCGGCGGCAAAATACGCGATCGCCTGCATGCCGGGACGCAGCGCTTCACGGTCGACGTCGGCGTTGCTTAGCGTGGCGCACAGCACATCGCCACCAGGTAGCGTCAGCAACAGTTCGCTGTGGCTGCTGCCGGTTTCAATCTGCGTCAGCGTGCAGGCCAGCTGATTTTCCGCCTCAACCGGTTGTGTCGTCACGCCGATCCACGGCGCCTTAATCAGCACCAGCACCTCTTTGCCAGGCTGCAGCTGTAGCCGCTCGGCACTGTGCTCGGTGATCGCCGCGTTCACCACGGTGACGCCGTCGTTGAGCATCACGGCGATATGCTGCTGCACCGGCTGGTGGTCGCGCTGCATCACGTGACCAAACAGCTGATTGCGGGCGCTGGTTTGCAGCGAAAAACGGGAAATCGCCGCCAGCAGGCTGTCGAGCGGCAGCCGATCGTCCTGCAGCACGTCAAACGCCTTTTGCTGCACCTGTTCCAGTAGCGCAAAAAGCTGAATTAGCCGCTGGCCCCAGGCGGTTACCGTGGCACCGCCGCCGCCTTTGCCGCCGGTCGCGCGTTCAACCACCGTGTGATCCGCCAGCTGGTTCATCTCATTGATCGCATCCCAGGCGCTTTTATAGCTGATGCCCGCCAGTTTTGCGCCCTGGCTGATCGAGCCAGTGTGCTGAATCTGCTGCAACAGTGCGATGCGGCGCGGATCGGCAAACAGTTTCTGCCGTAGCCGAATGATAAGAGAAATGTCTGCCTGCATGGCCGCTCCAGAGGGTCGATAAAGGGCAATTGTATGGGAGCCAGAACAGGCTGTCACGGCGCGCTAAAGGGCACAAAAAGCACAGTGCACTTTTTTTCGTTGTCGCTACAATAGCTTCTTTCAGAAAAGAGTGAGGCTGGCATGCTGGAATTACTTAAAAGCCTGGCCGTCGCCGTCATTATGGTGCCGGTTGTGATGGCAATTATGCTTGGACTGATTTATGGCTTTGGCGCGTTCTTTAACGTCATTTCCAAGTTTGGTCATTCTAAAGATCACACTGCAAAAAACCGTTCGTAATCCCCGTTTTTCCATTGCCCGCCGTGCGCGGGCGATACGCTCTCCTGGCAGTTAACCCCCTGATGACTAAAGCGCATGACACCTGCAGATGCTACGCTGTATGATTCTTTATACAACGAAATCTGGAGAAGAACATGTCTGTTAACTGGAGCCGCTGGCTCGCGGGTGCGGCGCTATTGACCGCTGGCGGTCACGCCGTCGCCGCAGAAAATATTACCGTGTTTGCCGCCGCCTCGCTGACTAACGCCCTGCAGGAGATTGCGCAGCAGTATCAGCAGGATAAGCCGGTGAAAATCGTCGCCTCTTACGCTTCGTCTTCCACACTGGCGCGGCAGATTGAGCAGGGCGCACCAGCCGATCTGTTTATCTCTGCCGATCAACAGTGGATGGATTATGCGCAGCAGAAAGATGCGCTGGATAATGCCAGCCGCACGACGCTGCTGGGCAACGAACTGGTGCTGATCGCGCCCAGCGCAGGTAAGCCGCAGCCGGTTACCCTGAACGCGCAAACCAACTGGAAAACGCTGTTGCACGGCGAACGGCTGGCAACCGGCGATCCCGATCATGTGCCGGCGGGCATCTATGCCAAAGAGGCGTTGCAGACGCTGGGCGCCTGGGATCAGCTGTCACCTTCGCTGGCGCGGGCCAACAACGTGCGGGCGGCACTGGCGCTGGTGGAACGCAATGAAACGCCTTACGGCATCGTTTATGGTTCCGATGCGGTCGCGAGTAAAAAAGTGACCGTGGTGGGCATTTTTCCTGAATCGAGTCACAAAGCGGTGGAATATCCGCTGGCAATCGTTAAAGATCGCGGCACACCGGCCGTTACTGCTTTTTATCAGTACCTGAAAAGCCCGCAGGCTTCCGCTATTTTTAAACGTTATGGATTCACGCCTCGTAGATGATGCTTAGCGATGTTGAATGGCAGGCTGTTGCGCTCAGCCTGCAGGTTTCCCTGTTGGCGGTGGCCTGTAGCCTGCCGCTGGGGATTCTGTTCGCCTGGATTCTGGTGCGCTGCCAGTTTCCGGGCAAGGCGCTGCTCGACAGCCTGATTCACCTGCCGCTGGTGCTGCCACCGGTGGTGGTGGGGTATTTGCTGCTGATCGCGCTGGGCAGGCGCGGATTTATCGGCAGCTGGCTGTGGGATCTGTTTGGTATCAGCTTTGCCTTTAGCTGGCGCGGCGCGGCGCTGGCCTCGGCGGTGATCGCCTTTCCGCTGATGGTACGCGCCATTCGCCTGGCGCTGGAAGCGGTGGATGTGCGGCTTGAGCAGGCGGCGCGCACGCTGGGCGCCGGACGGCTGCGGGTTTTCCTTACCATTACCTTGCCGCTGACCCTGCCGGGCATTATTGTCGGCACGGTGCTCGCCTTTGCCCGTTCGCTGGGCGAATTTGGCGCCACTATTACCTTTGTTTCCAATATTCCCGGCGAGACGCGCACCATTCCGCTGGCGATGTACACGCTGATTGAAACGCCAGGCGCCGAGGGCGCGGCGGCGCGGCTCTGTGTGATTGCCATCGTGCTGGCGCTGGCCTCGCTGCTGGCCTCTGAATGGCTGGCCCGCTGGGGCCGCAAGCGGTTGGGAAATTAAGATGCTTGAACTGCATTTTTCACAACGGCTTGGCGATCATCAGCTGACGCTGGATGTCAATCTGCCCGCCAGCGGCATTACCGCAATTTTTGGCGTCTCCGGCGCCGGTAAAACCTCATTAATCAACGCTATCGGCGGCCTGACGCAGCCGCAACAGGGCTATATCCGGCTTAACGATCGTCTGCTGAGCGACAGCGAACAGCGGTTGTTTTTACCGCCGGAGAAGCGGCGCGTAGGTTATGTCTTTCAGGATGCCCGCCTTTTTCCCCATTATCGCGTGCGCGGCAACCTGCATTACGGCATGGCGGCCAGCATGAAGTCGCAGTTTGACGAGCTGGTGGCGCTGCTCGGTATCGAACCGTTGCTGGATCGTTTTCCCGCCTCGCTCTCCGGCGGCGAGAAGCAGCGGGTGGCGATCGGTCGGGCGCTGCTCACCGCGCCCGATATTCTGCTGCTGGATGAGCCGCTGGCGTCACTGGATGTGCCGCGCAAGCGTGAGGTGCTGCCGTATCTGCAGCAGCTGGCGCGCCGCGTACAGACGCCGATGCTCTACGTGTCCCACAGCCTCGACGAAATTTTGCAGCTGGCGGATAACGTGCTGGTGCTGGATCAGGGCAGGGTAAAAGCCTGGGGGCCGCTGGAACAGGTGTGGGCCAGCAGCGCAATGCGTCCCTGGCTACCGCGCGCCGATCAGAGCAGCGTGCTGCGCGTGCAACTGCTGGAGCAGCATGCCAGCTATGCGATGACCGCGCTGGCGCTGGGCGATCAGGTGCTGTGGGTCAGTCGCATTGATGCGCCGCCTAAAACGCCACTGCGCATTCGCATCAACGCGGCCGACGTCTCGCTGGTGCTTCAGCCGCCGATCAGCAGCACCATTCGCAATATTTTACCGGCTCAGGTGCTGGAGCTGATTGAGATAGACGATCAGGTCGAGGTGAAGCTGAAAACCGGCAACAGCGAGCTGTGGGCACGGATCTCGCCGTGGGCGCGCGACGAGCTCAATATCCGCGTCGGCCTGTGGCTCTGGGCGCAGATCAAAAGCGTGTCGATCAGCGCCTGATTACAGCACTTCCTGATAGAGCATCTCGGCAATACCCGGTTCCAGGTTCGTGCCGATCACCCGTTTGGCACGCGCCTGAATTGCCGCGTCGGCGTTGCCCATTGCTACGCCAAGGCCAACATTTTCCAGCATGCTCAAATCGTTGTAGTTATCGCCAAAGGCGATGACGTCGCTCATCTGCAAACCTATGGACTCCACCCACTGCGCCAGCCGGCGGCCTTTGCTGTTGCCGCGTTGGGCGATATCCACCTGATCGTGCCATGACCATTCGCAGGCGAGACCCAGCTCAGCTTCCACGCTATCGGCGAACTGTTGCAGCGCCCGCGTATCAGGATGGGAGAGCGCAAACTTCCAGATAGCCGTGGCTTCCCGCGCTGCCTGCGCCAGATCCGGCACCTGTATAAAGTTCGGCCGTTGCGCTTCCGGCAGCGACTGCGCCCAGTTCAGGGTGCGCGTCACATGGCCGGTGGCGGTTTGATACAGCATGGCGTCATCGACGTAGAGCAGGCCATGAATCGCGTTCTGCGCCAGCTTGTCGATCACCTGCAACGCCTCGGGCTTGCCGAGCGGATCGGCCGCCAGCACCTTTTTCGCCTGATAATCATACAAATAGGTGCCGTTACAGCAGATAGCAGGTGTATCCAGCTGCAGCGCCTGATAAAAAGGGTGAATAGCACAATGGTGACGTCCGGTCACAATGATCACCTTCACGCCAGCCTGCTGCGCGGCGGCCAGCGCCTGCAGCGAAGCGTCAAGGATGGTTTTGTTGGGAGTGAGGAGGGTGCCGTCCAGATCGAGCGCAATAACGCGGTAACTCATCTCTTCTTACCTGTAGTGTCAGCAAAGCGTTGAGTCTACACCCGGTCACGGACGCCACCAAACCATCAGCGTACAAATCAATTTTTTTCGCCCCGGTGGCAACCAGGCTACGCTTTGCCACAGCCATTAACGAATATGAAGGAGAATTCATGAACCAGGTCGTTTATATCGCCAGCCCGGAAAGCCAGCAGATTCATGCGTGGCAGATGGATGAGCAGGGTGCATTAACGCTATTGCAGGTGGTCGACGTTGCCGGTCAGGTACAGCCGATGATCGTCAGCCCGGATAATGCCTTTCTCTATGTGGGTGCACGACCCGATTTTCGTGTTATCGCCTTCCGCATTGCGCAGGATGGCACGCTGAGCGAAGCGGGCCATGCGCCACTGCCGGGCAGCCCGACGCACATCTCCACCGATCGCGACGGAAAGTTTGTCTTCGTGGGCTCCTATAACGATGCCTGCGTCAGTGTCAGCCCGATCGGCAGTGATGGCGTGCCGCAGGCACCCGTGCAGGTCGTTAAGGATCTGGCGGGCTGCCATTCGGCGAACATCGATGCGGCAAACCAGACGCTTTACGTCCCGGCATTGAAGCAGGATCGCATCTGCCTGTTTAGCCTCGCCGCCGATGGCACGCTGACGCCGCAGTCCCAGCCGCAGGTCACCACGCCAGAAGGCGCAGGTCCGCGTCACATGACCTTCCATCCTAATCAGCAATATGCTTACTGCATCAATGAGCTCAACAGCACCGTTGATGTCTGGCAGCTGCGTAATGCGCACGGTGAAATGGTCTGCGTGCAGACGCTGGATATGATGCCCGCAGGCTTCAGTGATACCCGCTGGGCGGCGGACATTCACATCACACCTAATGGCCGCCATCTGTACGCCTGCGATCGCACCGCCAGCGTCATTGCTATTTTCAGTGTCAGTGATGACGGGGCGCTGTTAACGCTGGAAGGCCATCAGCCAACAGAACAGCAGCCGCGCGGCTTTAACATCGACCATACCGGCCGCTTCCTGGTCGCCACCGGTCAGAAATCGCATCACATTCAGGTGTATAAAATCAGCGGCGAGCAGGGGCTGTTACAGCCGCTGGCGCGTTATGCCGTGGGGCAGGGTCCGATGTGGGTAGCCATTCGGCCGTTATAAGCCAGAAGATAAAAAAAAGCCCTCATGCGAGGGCTTTTTTGATCAGAGGTAGTACGCGGTAAGCGTGGCGCTGGCTAACGCATGGAAATGCACGTTGAAGCCCACCATGGCGCCGCTTGCGCGCTCATCGACATCAATTCTGTCGATATCCAGCGCGTGTACGCTGAAGATATAACGATGGCGTTCGCCCGGCGGCGGCGCTGCGCCACCATAGCCCGGTTTACCGAAGTCGGTGCGGCATTCCACCGCACCGGCAGGCAGCTCGGCGCTGCCTGAACCTGCGCCCTGCGGCAGCATCGTCGCGCTGCCGGGCAGGTTCGCCACCACCCAGTGCCACCAGCCTGAACCAGTTGGCGCATCGGGATCGTAGCAGGTCACAACAAAACTTTTGGTGCCCGCAGGCACCTTATCCCAGGCGAGGTGGGGCGAAAGATTGCGGCCCTTATAGCCCATACCGTTAAACACGTGGTTTTCCGGCAGGGTGTCACCATCGTTAAAATCCTGACTGAACAGGTTCATTACAACTCCTTGCGTTATTGATGGAGCAACTTCAATAGCGCCTCGGCGGTAACTTCTGATGATCCCGGGTTCTGTCCGGTGACCAGATGACCATCGGTAAGGGTAAACGCACCCCAGTCATCGGTGCGTTCAAACTGGCCGCCAAGCCGCTTGAGCTCATCTTCAACCAAAAACGGCACCACATCCAGCAGACCCACGGCTTTTTCTTCGCTGTTGGTAAAACCAGTTACGCGTTTTCCCTGCACCAGCGGCGTGCCGTCAGGTTTGCGAACGTGACGTAAAACGCCCGGCGCATGGCAGACAGTGCCCACTGGCTTCTGATTGGCATAAAAGGTTTCGATCAGCGCAATGCTGTGTTTGTCTTCGGCTAAATCCCACAGCGGGCCGTGGCCACCCGGATAGAACACGGCATCAAATTCGCTGCTGTCGATCTCAGCCAGTTTATGGGTGTTAGCCAGCGCCTGCTGTGCGGCTTCATCATTATTAAAACGCTCGGTAATCTTGCTCTGCGCTTCCGGCTGGGTGCTTTTTGGATCGAGCGGCGGTTTGCCACCGGCGGGCGAGGCCAGCACCACATCGATATCCGCATCGCGGAATACGTACCACGGCGCGGCCAGCTCCTCCAGCCAGAAACCGGTTTTTTCGCCGCTGTCGCCCAGCTGGCCATGCGAGGTCAATATCATCAAAATTTTCATTATTTGCTCTCCGGTTGGTCATCAGCGATGCGCACAACCACTTTGCCAAAGTTTTTACCCGCCAGCAGGCCAATAAAGGCCGGCACGGCATTCTCCAGTCCTTCAACGGTGTGTTCGCGGAACACCAGACGATCTTCCTCAATCCACTGGCTCATCTGCTTAAAGAAACCGTCAAAGTCGTTCGGGTAATCCTGATTGATAATAAAGCCCTGCACGTGCAGGCGCTTACGCAGAATGGCGCTCTGGAACAGCGGCAGGCGGTTTGGCCCTTCAGGCAGGTCGGCGCCGCTGTTGTAGTCAGCAATCAGCCCACACACCGGAATACGGCCTTTGGTGTTCATCAGCGGCAGCACGGCATCAAACACTTTGCCGCCAACGCTTTCGAAATAGACATCAATGCCCTGCGGACAGTGCTGCTTCAGCGCGTCAGCCAGATCGTCGCTGCGATGGTCGAGGCAGGCGTCAAAGCCCAACGTCTCGGTAGCATAACGGCATTTCTCTTCGCCACCGGCGATACCGATCACCCGGCAACCTTTGATTTTGGCAATCTGGCCAACCATTGAGCCAACGGCACCGGTAGCCGCGGCCACCACCACGGTTTCGCCCGGCTGCGGTTTGCCGATGTCCAGCAGGCCCATGTAGGCGGTGAAGCCGGTCATGCCCAGCATGCCCAGCGCCCAGGAAGGGTGTTTCAGCACCGGGCCGCTGAGTTTATACAGGCCTTCGCCGTTTGAAATGGCGTAATCCTGCCAGCCGCTCTGGCTGACGACCCAGTCACCTGGCGCATAGTCATTATGCTGCGACTGTTCGACCACGGCAACGGTGCCCGCGCCAAGTACGTCGCCAACCTCGTAAGGGGCCACGTAGGAAGGGGCGTCGCTCATGCGGCCGCGCATATAAGGATCAAGCGAGAGCCAGATGGTCCGAAGCAGAATCTCTCCTTTGCCAGGTTGTGGAACCGACTGCTGCTCCTGGCGAAAATTTTCTTGCGTGGGTGCACCCTGTGGGCGCGACGCCAGCACAATGCGGCGATTCGTCTCTGTTGACTGCGACATACTTCGCTCCTTGGTTATGGTTTGCATAGAAGCGTAGTGCATCACGCCGCGCTGCGCCTGGCCGTTACATTTTTTGAAACAGCTGCGGGCGATCGAGTGCGGCCGCAATGGCAGCGGTCAGTGCGGTGAGCGCCTCGCGGCTAATGATGTAAGGCGGCATCAGATAGATCAGCCGGCCAAAGGGGCGGATCCAGACGCCACGCTCGACAAAGAATGCCTGAATCGCGGCGATATCTACCGGCTGGTGGGTCTCAATCACGCCGATGGCACCCAGCACGCGGGCATCCACCACGGCGGGATGATCGGCCAGCGGCAGCAGCGCCTGACGCAGCTGCGTTTCAATGGCGCTGACCTGTTGCTGCCACTGATTCTCCTGCAGCATCGCCAGGCTTTCGCTGGCCACGGCGCAGGCGAGCGGATTAGCCATAAAGGTCGGGCCGTGCATAAAGCAGCCCGCCGCGCCGTTGCTGATGGTATCGGCCACCGCGCGCGTCGTCAGCGTGGCGGAGAGCGTCATGGTGCCGCCGGTCAACGCTTTACCGACGCAGATCAGATCCGGCACAACTGCCGCATGTTCACAGGCGAACAGCCGACCGGTACGGCCAAAGCCGGTGGCGATCTCATCGGCAATCAGCAGCACGCCATGTTGGTCGCACAGCTCGCGCACCCGTTGCAAATAGCGCGGATGATAGAAGCGCATGCCACCAGCACCCTGCACAATCGGCTCCAGAATCACCGCGGCCACCGCGCTGCCGTGCTGTTCGAGCAGCGCGGCAAAATCGTTGATGTCTTCATCGTGCCAGGCATCGCCAAAAGCGCACTGCGGCTCACGGGCAAACAGGTGCGTGGGCAGATAGCCCTCATAGAGGCTGTGCATCGAATTTTGCGGATCGCACACCGACATGGCGGCAAAGGTATCGCCGTGATAGCCGCGGCGCAGGGTCAAAAAGCGCTGCCGCCGTTCGCCGCGTGCCTGCCAGTATTGCAGCGCCATCTTCATCGCCACTTCTACCGCCACCGAGCCGGAATCGGCCAGAAACACGCACTCCAGCGGTGCGGGCGTCATCGCCACCAGTTGCCGACAGAGCGCCACCGCTGCCGGATGGGTAATGCCGCCAAACATCACGTGCGACATGGCGGCAATCTGGTTATGCATCGCCGCATTCAGCCGCGGATGGTTGTAGCCATGAATCGCCGCCCACCATGACGACATGCCATCCACCAGCTCACGGCCATCGGCGAGTTGCAGTCGGGTGTCGCGTGCGGCCACCACCGGATAGCAGGGCAGCGGTTCAGACATTGAGGTGTAAGGGTGCCAGATATGCTGGCGATCAAACGCGAGATCGGCGGGTGTCATCAGGGAGTTGTAAACCAAATTAAAAAGATTTAGTTTACAAGTATAACCACGATCGTCAGGGTTAATCACCCCTTTTCTGGAGTTCGCAATGACACAACGCTGGAGCCTGGCACAAACCCAGGCGCTGTTTAACAAACCCTTTCTTGAGCTACTTTTTGAGGCGCAACAGGTGCACCGTCAGCACTTTGATCCGCGTCAGGTGCAGGTCAGCACACTGTTATCGATCAAGACCGGCGCCTGCCCGGAA